>CAWUWH010000242.1:0-5730 GCA_963926035.1 uncultured Rhodospirillales bacterium | reverse complement strand
CGCTTCGGTATCGATTGCATAAACATCATCAAGTGAGCCCAGGTTACTTTTTGGGATTTGCTGCATCGTTTCTTCGACAACGTGCGCAATGTTTAAGAAACTGAGTTTGTCTTTTAGAAACAATTCAACGGCAATTTCGTTTGCAGCGTTCAAGACTGTTGGCGCTGTTCCGCCAATGTTGAGCGCTTCCCGTGTCAGGCGAATAGCTGGGAACCGCTCAGGATCGGGCAATTCAAACGTAAGTGTCTGAATATCTTCTAGTTTTAGCCGAGGTGATGGTGTTTCCATTCTGTCGGGCCAGGCCAGTGCATAGGCAATGGGTGTGCGCATATCGGGCGTGCCTAACTGAGCGAGTACGGATGAATCAACGTATTCCACCATGCTGTGAATAACGGATTGTGGATGAACCAGAATTTCAATCTGGTCACTGTTCACGGGGAACAAGTGATAGGCCTCAATGAATTCAAGGCCCTTATTCATCATGGTTGCTGAATCCACGGAAATCTTAGCACCCATGTCCCAATTTGGGTGCGCGACGGCCTGTGCAGGCGTTACGTCCTGCAAGGTGTTGAGTGTGCGTTCACGGAACGGACCACCTGACGCCGTCAAAATGATACGCTCAACCCGCTCTGGCCGGTCAAAATCGAAAACCTGATAGATCGCACTATGCTCAGAATCGACAGGAATAAGGCGTGCATTCGCTGCAGCGACCTCACGACAAAAGAATTCGCCTGCTGAAACAAGGCATTCTTTGTTGGCAAGGCCAACAACGGCACCGCGTCTGACGGCTTCGAGGGTTGGGGCAAGACCAGCAGCACCAACGATCGACGCCATGACCCAGTCACTGGGACGGGTTGCAGCCTCAATAAGCGCGGTTCTGCCCGCACTCACGTCGATATCTGTCCCTGACAATGCGGCTTTGAGATCATCATACCTTGTCTCATCGGCAATCACAGCCATTTTGGCATTTACTTTAACAGCCTGTTCCGCAAGCAGCGCGACATTGCTATTGCCTGTCAGCGTATCGACGGAAAAGCGGTCAGGAGATCTTAAAATCAGGTCAATCGTACTCGTGCCTACAGAGCCCGTGCTTCCGAGAACTGTGACAGAACGCTGTTCATTGCTTTTGATATTCAATACTTCCTCTACAGCCATGGTACAGCTGTTCGTCCAAAAGTGAATTTCAGGAGTGCCGCTGCAATAGAGGCTGTAATCAGGGCGTCGACACGGTCAAGAACGCCGCCGTGCCCTGGGATAAGCGATGAGCTATCCTTGACGTTAAAGTGACGCTTGGCAGCGCTTTCTATTAGATCCCCTGCCTGGCTGGCAATGGCGATCACGGCGCCCAAAAGGAACAATGTAATGACATCGCCTTCCCATACATAACCAAAAACACCACTCACGATGCCGGCAAGCGATACCCCGCCAAAAAAGCCAGCCCATGTTTTGTTTGGGCTGATACGGGGGGCCAGCTTTGGTCCACCAATGGCGCGGCCAGAAATATAGGCACCGGTATCTGCGCTCCACACCAATAAAAATAGCCATAAAATTGTGATCATACCGGCTTGCTGATCTTGTCGCAGCCAGATCAGAATACCACAGGGAACCGCGATATAGATCGCCCCAACGACAAGCCAAAACGGATCGCGATTACACATTCGTGACCATTCCCAAGCCATTGCAATCGCTGCTGCAATGATAAGGGCTGTAAACCACGGTGGGCCGAAATAAATGGCTGCAATCGCAGGCACAATCATTACGATCGCAGATACGATCCGTAATCTTGTCCCGGATAAGGGTTGGTTAAGCGTGACTGGTTCCGAAGCGGCGCTCACGTCGCCCGAACTCCTTGATCGCCAAAGCCAGGTCTTCTGAAGCAAAGTCTGGCCAATGTTTATCAATAAAGACGAATTCCGTATAGGCAAGTTGCCACAATAAAAAATTGCTTATCCGTTGCTCACCACTGGTTCTGATCAACAAGTCAGGATCAGGGATATCAGATGTATAGAGTTCATCATTGAAAGCTTTGGTATCAATATCTTCGACACTTAGTGTCCCCGCCTCGACCTTTGCTGCCAGGTTTTTTGCAGCCATCACCAATTCATCCCTGGCACCGTAACTGAGGGCAAGAACGAGGGTTAAGCGTGTATTTGATACTGTCTTCTGTTCCGCATTCTCAATGGCAACAACAATATCCGGGGCGAGTTGGCTTTTGTCACCAATAACCCGAAAACGAATACCTTTCTCACAAAGTGTCCCAACTTCTTTTTTGAGATAAATCCGCAGCAAACCCATAAGGTCCGTAATTTCTGATTTAGGGCGCGACCAATTCTCAGATGAAAAACCAAACAAAGTCAGATATTTAACGCCCTGTTCTAATGCGGATTCTAATGCCCTTCGCACGGATTCTGCGCCAGCCCTATGACCAGCAGAACGGATTTTTCCACGCGCCTGAGCCCATCTGCCGTTACCATCCATAATGATTGCGACATGGGTTGGCGCAGTAGTGCCACCTTCTGATGCTGTTAAGGGCGCAACACTCATCTTAGACCTGCATGATCTCCTGCTCTTTATTGCCCAATGCTTCGTCGATCGCGGCAATGAATTTGTCTGTTAAAGCTTGAACTTCGTCGGAGAAGTCATGTAGCGCATCCTGAGGAATATCGCCGTCTTTCTCAGCCTTCTTAAGGTCGTCCAAGGCGCTTCGGCGCACATTGCGAACGGCAATTCGTGCATCTTCAGCATATTTGCCGCCAACCTTAGCCAATTCCTGACGACGTTCTTCGCTTAGTGGCGGAATAGGAATGCGGACCAAAGTCCCATCAACAGCCGGGTTGAGGCCAAGGCCTGAGTCTATAATGGCCTTTTCAACAGCTTTGACGTTAGTTTTGTCCCACACCTGAATGGAGAGCATCCGGGATTCTGGAACAGAAACGCTGCCAACCTGGTTTAGAGGTGTCGACGTGCCGTAGGCTTTGACCTGGATTGTATCAAGCAGGCTTGTCGACGCCCGTCCTGTTCTCAAGCCACCAAATTCGTCTTGCAGTACTTCGACAGCGCGCCCCATGCGGTGCTCAATGTCATTACGTGTACCGTTGATGTCACTCATCAACGCCTCCCTTAAGTCTGAGTATTCTTAATGATAGTATAGGTCCCCTGACCTACTACCACGTCGGCAAATGCACCAAGAGTGTGGATGGAAAATACGAGAATTGGAACGTCATTCTCACGTGATAGTGCAATCGCGGCAGTATCCATCACCTGAAGGTTCTGTGTTAGCACGTCCTGATAGCTTAATTCTTCATATCGTTCAGCATTTGGATCCTTTTTGGGATCCGCTGAGTAAACACCGTCAACCTGCGTTCCTTTAAGGATCGCGTCACAGTTCATTTCAACTGCGCGTAACGCGGCGGCCGTATCGGTTGTAAAGAATGGGTTGCCGGTGCCAGCAGCGAAAATGACAACGCGGCCCTTCTCCATATGACGAATGGCGCGGCGACGGACATAAGGCTCACAAACGGCGGACATTGGGATCGCTGATTGGACCCGCGTTGTTACGCCTTTGCTCTCAAGCATGCTCTGCATGGCGAGGGCATTCAGGACTGTTGCCAACATGCCCATGTAGTCGCCTGTGGTCCGTTCGATATTTGCTTCGGCCAGCGAAACACCGCGAAAGATGTTGCCGGCGCCAATAACAAGCGAGACTTGAACGCCGTTCTCATGAACAGCTTTAATCTCTTCAGCAATTCGGTCCACGGTTTCGGTGTCTAGCCCAAAGCCTTTGTCTCCCATCAGGGCTTCGCCTGATAGTTTTAGAAGGACGCGTTTATATTTCGCTGAAGCTGTCATTCGTTTGCCTTGCTTGAGCGTGCACTACGAATTGCAGGACGCTCATCGTGTTAAAACAAAGGGCCGTTTCCGGCCCCCGTTAGTATAGCAGTCAATCCGGCACAAACGACCGGAAAACGGCGCAAAGTGAAATCACTCTACGCCGATCCTGATTTATTACTTTTTACCTGCAACAGCAGCGACTTCTGCAGCGAAGTCTTCTTCTTTCTTTTCGATGCCTTCACCAAGCACGAAAAGCTTGAAACCCGTGACTTTCACGGTGCCACCGGCAGCTTTGCCAGCATCTTCAACAACCTTTGAAATCTTGCTTTCGCCATCAATCACGAAAGTCTGCTCAAGCAAGCAAACTTCTTCGTAGAATTTGCGCAAACGGCCTTCAACCATCTTTTCTATGATATTATCAGGGCGACCCGATTCGCGCGCTTGCTCGATCAGTACCTGACGCTCACGCTCAGTAGCTTCTGGATCAAGGTCGTCAATGCTCACTGATTGTGGGCGGGCAGCAGCAACATGCATCGCAATCTGCTTACCAACATCTTCGAGACCATCTGTACCGCCATCGCTCTCAATTGCGACCAGGACAGCGATTTTACCCAAGCCTGGGACCAATGCATTGTGTACGTAGCTGGAAAGAACGCCATTTGAGACTGAAAGCCCATCAATACGACGAATGTTCATATTTTCGCCGATTGTTGCCACGTTGTGTGAAATTTCTTCTTCGACTGTACGACCTGTACCTGGATAATCCATTGCCTTCAGCGCATCGAGATCATCAGCGTCAGCAGCAAGCTTCGTGACGTTGCCAACCAAAGCCTGGAATGCATCGTTACGTGCAACAAAGTCTGTTTCAGCGTTCACTTCGGCGACAGAACCTTTGTTGCCATCAATGTACACACCAACGAGACCGTCAGCAGCAACACGACCTGCTTTCTTTGCAGCGGCAGCTAAGCCTTTTGTGCGAAGCCAATCGATTGAGACCTCTAGGTCACCATCATTCTCTGCAAGTGCTTTTTTGCAGTCCATCATGCCTGCGCCTGTCTTCTCACGCAGTTCTTTAACCAATGCAGCAGTAATTGCAGCCATCGTACTTCCTTGTCATTTCGAGAGTGTAAGCTTTACCAGAGCGCGGAGATCAAAGATGATCTCCGCGCTCTGATACGATATTTAGCTTTTTGCGCTGTCGTCTGCAGCTGGTGCAGCTTCTGCTGCAGCCGGGGCTTCAGCAACTGGAGCTAAGGGTGCGGCGGCTTCAGCAGCGGGTGCTTCAGGAGCTGCAACGGCAGCAGGCAGTTCTTCAACCAATTGTTCGCTGGCACCAATGTCGCCACCAGAAACACCGATTTCTTCTTGAATACCATCAAGCACAGAACCGACGATCAGGTCGCAATAGAGGCCAATCGCGCGGATGGCATCGTCGTTACCCGGGATCGGGTGCGAAATACCTTCTGGATCAGCGTTACTATCGATGACACCAACAACAGGAATGCCAAGCTTGTTGGCTTCTTTGATGGCAATGTCTTCTTTAGTGGTGTCGATGATGACAAGAATGTCAGGCAAACCGCCCATGTCCTTGATACCACCAAGTGCACGCTCAAGCTTTTCCATTTCGCGGGTCAGCATGAGTTGTTCTTTTTTCGTCAAACCATCGATTTCGGCTGCATTCTCGAACATTTTTTCGAGTTCTTTTAAGCGCCGGATCGAGTTTGAAATTGTCCGCCAGTTCGTCAGCATGCCGCCAAGCCAGCGGTGATTGACGTAATACTGACCACAACGCTTTGCAGCGTCAGCAACACGTGATTGAGCAGCACGTTTCGTACCTACAAACAATACACGGCCACCTGCTTTAGTAACGTCGCGCACAGCAACCATAGCTTGGTGCAT
>CAWUWH010000241.1:0-4027 GCA_963926035.1 uncultured Rhodospirillales bacterium | reverse complement strand
GGGGTATACTTCCCCATCACGCTGACGGAATTCTCAGCCAGAACGTATTTCCGCAACCTTGAAGAAGGCACACATGATGTGTCCGGTATCGAAGTGCAAACCAAGCTTTTAGCCCATCCGGGGCGCGCTTTGGGGTACCGTTTAAATTATAACGGCCGGTCAATCTGCTATATCACGGACCAGGAACACTATCTTGATGACAGCGAGTTCTTTGATCCCTACTACGAAAAAACAATGGCAGACTTCATTCGCGGCTCCGATGTTTTGATTACAGACACCACGTACACAGACGAAGAATATAAGACCAAAGTTAACTGGGGTCATTCTTGTGTCTCAAAGGTCTGCGAACTGGTGCACAAAGGCGAAGCAAAACACCTTTACCTGTTCCATCATGATCCTGACCAAGATGACGATCATATCGACGGTAAATTGGCTGATGTGCACAAAGCCCTTAAGGCTTTGGGGAGCAGTGTCATATGCACAGCACCTAAAGAAGGCGATACAATTCGCCTCTAGGCGCGACTGATTTCTCAACTATAATACACATCCTCATCATCTAGATCACAACACAAAGGGTTTATCTTATGGCTGGTCAAATTGAAGCGCGTCTTAAAAAGCTTGGTATCGAACTTCCAGAGGCTGCAAGCCCTGCTGCAAACTACATTCCCTTCGTTGTAGCCGGAAAATTGGTTTTCATCTCCGGGCAGATCACGCTTCTGAATGGAAAGATCATCCATCAGGGTCGTATCGGTGATGATTTAACCGTTGATGACGGATATCAAGCCGCACGCCTTTGCGGTCTTAACCTGCTAGCACAGCTCAAAGTAGCTGCGGGTGGAGATCTGGATAATGTCTCGCGCGTTGTTAAACTCGGCGGCTTTGTGAACTCTGTTCCTACATTCACAGATCAACCTGAAGTCATTAACGGCGCGTCTGATCTGATGGTCGAAGTCTTTGGTGATAGCGGTAAGCACGCCCGCTTTGCCGTATCTGCAGGCGCATTACCGCGTAATGTTTCCGTTGAAATTGATGGCGTCTTCGAGCTCAATTGAACACAGAGCAACCCATTCGCATAGCATCGCTTCTTCCCGCAGCGACTGAAATTGTATGTGCGTTAGGCTTCCAGGATAATTTGGTTGGCCTTTCGCATGAGTGCGATTACCCAAACGATCTTGCAACTCTACCTGTTTGCACAAAGGCGCTCATATCGCCTGATGGCACGAGCCTTGAGATTGATATAGCTGTCAAAAATGCACTCAAGAACGCTCTATCGATCTACCATGTAGAAGATAATGCCCTTCGCATTGCGAAACCGGATGTGATTATCACTCAGGATCAATGCGAGGTGTGCGCTCTTGCCCTAAGGGATGTTGAGGCCGCTGTTTGCAATCTCTTGGAAAGCGATGCGCAGATTGTATCTCTTAACCCAGAAGGCATTGAGAACGTATACAAAGATATTGAACGGATTGCCGACGCTTTAAATGCTCATGCAAAGGGCACAGAACTTACCCAGGCTATGCAGCAACGTTTTGATGACCTTCGTTATGCGAATGAAAAACGAGAAACGCCCAATGTTGCTTGTATTGAATGGGCTGATCCATTGATGGCAGCGGGCAATTGGGTGCCAAGCTTGGTGGATATCGCCGGGGGTCATGATCTCTTCGGTCAGGCGGGCTTGCACGCACCATGGCTAGATCCTGAAAAGCTCTTTGCTGCTGATCCAGATATCATTGTCTTCATGCCTTGTGGTTTCGGACTTGAACGAAGCACACATGAGGCGCAAATCCTGATGCAAACCCAAGAATGGCAGACCCTAAAAGCTGTCAAAACCAATAATGTCTATGCGACCGATGGAAATAGTTTTTTCAATCGTCCGGGGCCACGGATTGTCGAAAGCGCTGAAATACTCACAGAGATATTCTTTCCAGATATGGGTGCGTCGCAACACCACGGAACTGGATGGGTAAAGGTCTCACAATTATAATCTGCAATCACGCTGCATACGTATATATTGCGTAGTATATGATAACTGACGACGATCTGGAGTTTTCCCTAAATGCCCGATGGTGATGATACCAGAGTCTTAAGCGTTATCTCGTCGATCTCGGACATGGCATCTGAAAAATGGGATGCCTGTGCAGGGACTGACAATCCATTCGTGAGCCATGCATTCTTGTCGGCATTAGAAGATTCGGGTTCAGCCAATGAAGAGATGGGCTGGATTCCCCGACATATTATCGTCGAAGCCCCCGATGGCCATGTTGAAGCGTGCGCACCGATCTATTTGAAAACTCATTCCTACGGCGAATACGTTTTTGATTGGGGTTGGGCTGACGCCTATGAACGCGCAGGTGGTCGGTATTATCCCAAATTACAGTGTGCTGCCCCCTTCTCGCCTGTACCGGGCCCACGCCTCCTCATTGATTGCAATCTGGATGCGGCGTCACAAGATGAACTCAGACGTATTTTGTTAAGCGGGATTACCCGCGTTGCCGAACAACTTAAAGTCTCATCGGCACACATCACATTTTGCAATGAACACGAGTGGAAATTAGGTGGAGACCTTGGGTATCTGCAACGCATTGGACAACAGTTCCATTGGCATAACCATGGATATCAAACCTTCGATGATTTCCTAGGCACTCTCATGTCCAGAAAGCGAAAAGCGATCAAAAAGGAACGTCGTCAGGTCGCTGAACTTGGATTGGATATTCGCGCAATCTCAGGTCATGAGATGTCTGAATATTACTGGGATGCGTTTTATCAATTCTACCTGGCCACAACCGATAAGAAATGGGGACAGAATTACTTACAGCGGGATTTCTTTTCTCTACTTGGAGAACGTATCCCCGATGCCATTGTTATGATCATGGCATTTGATGGCGACAAACCCGTTGGCGGCGCGCTCAATCTTAAGGGTGCCAATTGTTTATATGGTCGAAACTGGGGATCTTTAGAGACCCACAAGTTTCTGCATTTTGAGTGTTGTTATTATCAGGCCATTGATTATGCAATTGAACACGGCTTCGCGCGGGTTGAAGCCGGTGCACAAGGACCGCACAAAATTCAACGGGGTTATTTGCCCGTGCCAACCTATAGCCTGCATTACATTAGAGACCCGGGCTTCGAAAATGCGGTTGAGGACTTCGTGAAGCAAGAGCGCGCGCAGGTCGAACAAGATATCATTGATATTGAGTTAGCCTATTCACCTTACCGGAAAAGCTAGCCTACCCCTCAACAGGCATGCCAAAGATAACGATTAGGATGCCTAGGATAGCCATCATCATAAAGCCGCAACTTCTCCATCTATCCCCCGCTCGCGATGCATTCAATGTGGCGATCAATGCTTGCAAAAAACATTATGCAGCAAAGGCTCTCGATGCATAGTTGATGATCTCAAAGATATTTATTGGCCATGTCAGAGCAAGGCCCACACCGGTCAAGAGACCGTATGACATGCGCGCCGATATGCGGTTTCGAGACAATTCGCCGAGCAATCCACCACACCCGCTCGTGTCAGCTATTGCGGCACTAAATTGTGCAGCTAGGGCAGCTGCAACAAGCCAGTAAGGGAAAAATTGGCGCGACGACCCCCATGATATCAATTATGGCCGTTTCCGTGAGTTTCAATGTACCCCTCTCAAAGACGTAAGCCAGCAGACAAATATACACGATATAGATCACGCTTGAGATCCATTGTGCAAATTTCATGGAGCGGATGCGTGTTTGACTATCGTACGCATCAGACAAATACCGTGAGGTTTCGAACCCTTGGACAGTTACGATAAGACCAAAAGAAAGTGCAATGTATGACCATCCACTTTGCATCGGAGGATTATAAATTAAACCACCCTGGCTAACTTTGTCTGAGAAATAAATGGCGAGACCAATCAACAGTCCGGCAATAATTGTCAGCTTCGTCGTGACGGATATATATTCAAGGTGCTCAAGAGTTTTGAACCCGCGTGTCCAACCAACAAATAGGATGATAATAAAAACTGCTGACGTCAGCAGTTTTGAATGCATC
>CAWUWH010000240.1:0-6993 GCA_963926035.1 uncultured Rhodospirillales bacterium | reverse complement strand
TCAGGCCCGCTTCATTCAGACAATCTATTAAAGGGCCCCAGCACCAGGACCCATGATACGCACCATGGACGAGAATAATCATACCTGTACAATACGACATTCATTGAGGTGAGGAAAAGCGATGCACGCAGATTGGTATTTTGATGTGATTTCACCGTTCGCATATTTGCAGTTCATGCAATTGGACAAAGTGACAGACCGGGCAGAGTTAAAACTTAAGCCCGTGCTTTTTGCAGGCTTGTTGAATGCCAATGGACAAAAGGGCCCGGCGGAAATTCCGTCGAAGCGATTGTTCACCTATCAGATGGTGACGTGGATGGCGAAAAAGCGCGGTGTGCCATTCAAAATGCCTGAGGCACACCCTTTTAATCCCATTCGCGCGTTGCGCCTTTGCATTGCATTGGAAAACGACGTTGAAGCCGTTGGCGCAATATATCACGCGATTTGGGGCGAAGGATATTTACCGGACAATGATAAGGGGTGGTCAGCCATTCAAGCTGCGGTTGGTGTCAGTGATGGTGATGCGCTGATAAATGTTCCGGCAGTGAAGCAACAATTGATCAAAAACGGTGAAGATGCATTAGCAGCAAACGTGTTTGGCGTGCCAAGCTTTGTCGCCGAAGACAATGTATTTTGGGGTGATGATGCACTTGGGTTTTTCTCGGACTGGCTCGATGATCGACGTGTTCTCGAAAACCCTGAGATGGAAAAGCTCAGAACATTGCCATCAAGCTCTGAGCGTCCCCGTTAAAAACTATCCGCAACGCACGCCAGTGCCGCCAAGCCCACAATAGCCGCGCGGATTTTTGTGCAAGTACTGCTGATGATAATCCTCAGCATAGTAAAATTCTGGCGCATCGATGATCTCGGTTGTGATCGTTGGGTAATCGTATTTCTTTAGTTCCTTTTGATACGCCTTCTTGGTGTCTTCTGCGATCATATGCTGTTCACCGGAATAGACATAAATGCCAGAACGATACTGCGTACCAACGTCGTTGCCTTGGCGCATGCCTTGGGTCGGGTTGTGGGCTTCCCAGAACGTTTCACAAAGTTTGTGGAAGGTAATCTTTGATGGATCATAGACCACAAGGACAACTTCGTTATGGCCGGTGCGGCCCGAGCAGACTTCTTCATACGTTGGGTTAGGCGTGCGTCCTGCGGCGTAACCAACGGAGGTCGAATAAACGCCCGGAAGTTGCCAAAAAATACGCTCAGCACCCCAGAAACATCCGAGGCCAAATATGGCTGTCTCAAGACTTTCCGGAAATGGCGCTTGTAAGGGATTGCCATTCACGGCGTGCGTGGTCGCAGTCGGGATTAGATCCGCACGGCCGGGCAGAGCTTCGGTTTGGGTTGGAATATCTGTGGGTTTCTTGAATAGTTCAAACATGAGCTTTCTCCATTATTTCTTATAGAGTATATGGGCATAATTGAGATAAGTGCCAGTCGCAACAGATCACATATTAGTGTGTGTCGATATACAGTCCATTGCGTCGCACCACTTGGCGCAGGGCAAAGCTGGATTGAATACGTGCCACGCCAGGTAATCGCGATAAGTGCTCTTTGTGAATACGTTCGTAGTCTGCTGCATCTTTTGCAACAAGGCGTAAGACATAATCTGCGTCCCCTGCCATCAGATAACATTCCATTACATCAGGACACTCTGCGACGGCATCTTCGAATGCGCTCAGGTAATCCTCGCTTTGGCGATGCAGCGTGATGGTAACGATAATGTGAGATGTTCTACCAAAAGCAGCGGCATCAATGAGTGCCGCATACCCTGTGATAATACCATTTTCTTCGAGAATCTGGACACGTCTGAGGCATGCTGATGGGGACAGTCCAATACGTTCGGCCAATTGCACATTGGCTAAGCGGCCATGTTCTTGCAATGCTGAAATGATACGATGGTCTATGCGATCTAACATAATTCGAATTAAATTCGAAAATATACATAATTTAAAGAATTAAATTCAGTTTTGATTGAAATATACCGAATATACGCAAGGACATGCATCGGGCATTCGCAGTAACGTTATCTCATCGAATTCATACAACATCAGCAAATAGAGAGATAACCAATGCTCATCGGCGTACCAAAAGAGATAAAAAATAACGAGTTCCGTGTTGGCATGACGCCAACCAGTGTGCGCGAAGCTATAGCACACGGTCATCAGGTGATTGTTGAAACTAACGCAGGCGTTGGGATTGGCCGGAGCGATGACGATTACCGTGCACAAGGCGTTGAGATCACCGATACAGCCGAAGAGATTTTTGCGCGTGCTGATATGATCGTGAAGGTGAAAGAACCACAAGCATCTGAACGCAAGCAACTGCGTGAGCAGCAAATCCTTTTCACATATCTGCATTTGGCACCGGACCCTGAGCAAACGAAAGATCTCGTTGATAGCGGCGCCATCTGTATCGCCTATGAGACGGTAACGGATGCCAAGGGCCGATTGCCTCTATTGGCACCGATGTCGCAAGTTGCTGGTAGAATGTCTGTTCAAGCAGGTGCCCATTGTCTGGAACGTGCCCAAGGCGGCCAGGGGATACTTATTGGTGGTGTGCCGGGTGTTGCGGCTGCAAAAGTCGTGGTCATTGGTGGCGGTGTCGTTGGTGAGAATGCCATTCAAATGGCCGTGGGTGTTGGCGCAGACGTCACGGTCTTGGACAGAAATCTGGATGTTCTCAATCATCTGGCAGAGCGATTTGGCCCTGCATTGTCGACGATGTATTCGACCAGTGCTGCATTGGAGCAAACAGTCCTTGAATCTGACCTCGTGATTGGGGGTGTGCTTGTTAAAGGGGCTGTAGCACCCAAGCTTGTCACCCGTGCGATGGTTGCAGGGATGAAGGCTGGATCAGTGTTGGTTGATGTCGCGATCGATCAGGGGGGCTGTTTCGAGACATCAAAAGCGACAACGCATGCAGATCCAACATTCGTGGTCGATGAGGTTGTTCATTATTGCGTCGCAAACATGCCTGGTGCTATGCCGCGCACATCAACCCATGCACTTAATAACGCCACACTGCCTTACACGCTCATGCTTGCTGACCGCGGCTATAAAGATGCGCTGTTGTCGAGTGAACATTTTTTGAATGGCCTCAATGTGATCAATGGAAAAATCACTGAGGAAGCTGTCGCACGAGACCTGAATTACGAATACGTGCCGCCGCGAGATGCGTTGGCATAGCTATCTCTCAACGTAGAGATTTCTTCCCTAGATTAACTTGGGCGCGGTGGCAGCATCGCGCCTATTCTTTTTGGCGCGCCTAGTTTGATCGTTATGTGTTAGCCGCCTTCGATGGGTGGGAAGACGACAATTTGATCACCGTCATTTAAAACCTTGTCGTCGCGATTTTCCGGGGCAATAGGGTCACCATTGACCAACGTCATAAATGGCTTGTCGGGTGCCAAGCCGACCATGCGCATTGCATCTGCAAGCGAGCCCCCGTCATTGATAGGGATTTCGCCAATACCGTCACGGCCAAGGCCTTTGACTTCGGATGGGTCTATAGAGACCAGCTGAAAACCAACGTTAATCACGCTCAATTAAGTCCTAAACGACCGAGTGTCTGCGAGCTAGGTTCGCCATCTACTGTCCAGCCACGAAGTTCATAATACTCAGGCAGCATTTTGCCAATTTCAGCGACCTTGCCCTTACCTGCGCCCGATAACGCAGGTTCTTCCATCACACGTTTTGGTAACGTGTCATCAGCTTTCGTAAGGCCTGCCCGTAAGTTAAACAAGCGCTCTAAATTCCAGATACGCTCACCAGCATCAAAGAAACTATCAACCGTCCAATTGCCCGGCAGTGCGCCTGCTAATTGTTTAACCAGATCATCGACTTCCCACGCGTTCCCGGCGAAAAGACAGACGCCGGTGGAGTCCCAGGCCGCGTTGCGGTCTTGTGATTTCTTGACGATGGCGGCTTTGCCTTCAGTACGAACGTGTGCGAAATCGTCTTGGAATGGACTTGCACGCAGATGGCACGCACCTCGGTTGGATGTGGCATAAGCCAGCCCCATGCCTTGCATTGCACGTGGATCGTAACCTGGGAATTCTTGGCCTTTGACGACCATTGCCAGATCCGGGTGACCGTATTTCTCGCAGAGCCGTTTCGAGCCTAGGCCGATATCAACACCGAAGCCCGTTGCGGTACCCGTGACTTCGGCAGCCCAGACCAATGCTTCAGCTGAACCGAATTCAAGCGCCATGCCGCCGGTTTCTTCTTTAGTGATGGCACCAATGTCATAAAGCTCCATGGCTGCTGCGACGCTGGCACCAAATGAAATTGGATCCATACCATGTTCGTTGCAGAGGGCGCTTGCATATGTTGCGGCGTCGATATCATCGACACCACACATTGGGCCAACAGCGTAAATGCCTTCGTATTCAAGCCCGCCCAGCGAAATCTGATAGCGTGGCTTGTCTTTGACGGAAAAATGCTCAGGGTCGATGGATGCAATGCGGCCACATCCAATTGAGCATGCGAAGCAAGCCTTGTTGGTTTGCAGGTTTGCTTTTCCATCACTTCGGCGTGGCGTATGTGCAGCCTTAACATTCACATTCGCAGCACCATCAAATTGAACTGCACGGCAGTTCAATGTCGGTAATGATCCGTATGAGTTGGTGACATCAAGCATGGCGTGGGTGCCAATCGATGATAATCTTTTGCGAGGCTCACTTGGGTCCAGCTTTGCTCGTGCCGCCGCGTTGGCTTCTTGGAATGCTTCTGGGTTCGCAACCTTGGTGCCTACACTGCCATATGCTGCAATGGCCTTAAGGTTCTTCGAGCCCATCACAGCACCAACACCTGATCGTCCCGCTGCGCGGTCGCGATCATTCATGATGCATGCATAGCGGCATAGGCTTTCGCCCGCGACACCGATGGATGCGATTTTCAAATTAGGATTTTGATGCTTTGCGATAATTTTGTCTTCTGTGTCCCATACGGTTTCGCCCCAGATTAAATCTTTCGCAGGCAGCAGCTGGACATCATCGTTTTCAACAACCAGATAGACGGGCTCCGGAGAGCGGCCTTCAAGGATGAGCATGTCCCAGCCAGCAAGCTTCAGATAAGCGCCAAACTGCCCACCCGAGTTCGAACACGCAATGGCATTCGTCAGCGCCCCTTTGGTAATGACCGAGTAACGGCCGCCCGTTGAGGCACCCGTTGCGGTCAAAGGACCTGTCGCAAAGATAAGTATGTTTTCAGGTGAAAGCGCATCGACCGCTGGGTCCATCTCTTCGGAAAGGTATTTTGTACCAAGCCCGCGCTGGCCGATATACTTCTCAGCCCACTCAATATTCAGGGGCTCTGGCGTAATCTTGCCTGCGGTGAGATCAACCCTAAGAACTTTTCCTTGCCAGCCCATTCGACGAACTCCTGATGTCATCTGGTGAAGTAGTATTGATATCGCTTAATACTACGGATGAACGCTACGACAAATGGCCGCTGATGAAAAGCCGATGGCGCGCGAGCAGAGGTACTATTGAGGTAGTTTTACGTCAGTGGATGCCTGGGCTGCACTGCGGCGCTGCATCAACATAAGGTCCATTGTCGAGATGTGTTTAAATATCGGACGCGATCCTGAGCGGAAAAGGCGAACCATGCCATGGTCCATATCGGCAAATGAACGGCGGATGTCGTCGTAATTGCGGACTTCGAGGATAATGGTGTCAGCGCGATCAGGTGTGACGGCTTTCCAACGGAATGTTGTGTTTGGAAGCTTGGGCGCTTCAAGAATATGCATCCAGCCGATTTCACGTTCCTGTGGCGGGCCAAAGCGGCGCTGCATGATCTTTACAACATCAGCAAATTGAGATGCGTCAAATACAGCATAGACACGGCTGCTGAGGCCATTTTCGTATCGAATAACGGCTTCGCCGGGCATCGTGAACGCTGTATCTGTATCTAAGTTTTTCGCATCACGCGCGGGCCAGTCCAAATCTTCAAGGCAGAAGATGCTGCCATGCAATGCACGTTCGATGCAAGCAGCGCTCTTATGATTGGCACGCTTAAAAGGTTTTCCGATGAGCTCGCCACGACCGAGATATAAATCTTGATTGAGTAAAGGGCCGTCACCGATATGCGTCAGCTCAGTCGCTTGGTCGGGTGCATCTGGCGATGTGTAGCCAAGGTCTAGCTTCTCTTCGGCAACGATACGCTCAGAGATTTTGTTTGCGATGGGTTCAGCGGATTCCGCAGGTACATCAGTGCCAAATAATTGTTCAAGCACATTGGCGACGATGCCCTCATCAACGGAATCAGGCGTGACGAACTTATGATTGCTGCCAAGTTTACGATGATTTCGCGAAGCGGGACGATATGTTGGGCGCTGGCGAAGCGAAGGTTCAACAGTATTTGAGGCGACATAAACGACTGCTTTTGGTATCGCTGCCTCAACCTGCATGAGCGGTGCGCTTGTTGTGTCGAAAATATTGTCTGTAGGATCAAAAATGTTCTCGCGAGGCGTTTGGGCCCAAGGGGCTGGCCCAATAGCCGCCGCCGTTTGAGGCGTCGCTTCGATGATTACAGCGACCTCAGTAACTTTGGGCTCAGCCGCAACGCTTGGTAATGTAGGTGGGGCGGCAACATCAAATTCAGGCTGTTCTTTTGGAGCAGACCCAGCTGTCGATGCATCTGGTTTAAAGATTGTCGCAAGATCACTTAGGAGCCATGAAATCGCATTTTGCTGTGCTGGAGCCAACGCTGTCTTTTGTGGGGCAGGGGGCGTGACGATGACTTGGGTTTCTTCAACAACAGGCTTTGAGGCAGGAGCCGGCGCGGCTTCAGTTATGACGACGGCATTCTGTGGTGAAGGCTGGTCATCAATTTCAAGCTTTGGTATCAACAGACTAGCGATATCACTGAACAGCCATGCAATAGGGTTCCTTTGTGTAGATGCCAAGGCTGTTTCTGATACGACGTTTGCTTCGACCTTTTGAGCGACTTCAGTATCGACCAGAACAGGTGCGATGGTTTC
>CAWUWH010000239.1:0-22804 GCA_963926035.1 uncultured Rhodospirillales bacterium | reverse complement strand
GTCATGGAAGCGATCAAAGTTGCCGATGCGGCGCACGCACGCCAAGGTGGCCTGTCCGGTGTGGGTACAGATATGACAGAGCTGGATAAGCTCTTGGGTGGCCTACACCGCTCGGACCTTTTGATCCTGGCTGGACGACCTGCAATGGGTAAGACCGCCCTCGCCACCAACATTGCCTATAACGCTGCGAAGAACTTTGCCGATACCAAAGGCAACGAAGGCGCGGTTGTCGGTTTCTTCTCGCTGGAGATGTCCGCAGAACAGCTCGCCTCACGTATTTTGTCTGAGCAATCAAACGTGCCATCAGATCGCATGCGTAAAGGCGAATTGAGTAACGAAGAATTCTCGCGTTTGGCTCAGGCATCCAATGCATTACATGAAGTGCCCATCTTTATTGATGATACACCTGCGTTGACGGTGAGTGCGCTTAGAACCCGCGCGCGCCGGCTCAAGCGCCAAAGCAATCTTGGCATGATCGTCGTCGACTATTTACAGCTTATTTCTGGTAGCGCGAAATCAAGGTCAGACGGACGTGTGCAGGAAGTCTCGGAGATCACCCGTGGTCTCAAGACCTTGGCAAAGGAACTCGAGGTCCCGGTGTTGGCGCTCTCACAGCTTTCTCGTCAGGTTGAAAACCGCGAAGACAAACGTCCACAATTGGCTGACTTGCGCGAATCGGGATCGATCGAGCAGGACGCAGACGTGGTTATGTTCATCTATCGGGACGAATATTACCTGGAAAAAGCAGAGCCTATGCAGCGGCCTGACGAAAGCCCTGACAAGTTCGCACTGCGTCAATCTGGGTGGGAAGAACGCATCGAATACGCACGCGGCAAGGCTGAAGTGATCGTCGCCAAGCAACGACACGGCCCTGTTGGCTCTGTGAAACTAGCCTTCGTAGGCCAGTTCACACGCTTCGGAAACCTTGACCCACACCACGACGATTATTGATAGTGTCACGCATGATGATCTCGAATGATCTTTATGCGACACGCCTGACCATCGACTTAGACGTTGTCAGGGATAACTATCGCCTTTTGCAGGGTACGCTCGGCCAGACCAAAGCCGGTGCCGCAGTCAAAGCTGATGGCTATGGCCTTGGTTCCAGGTACATTGTCCGTGCACTTTGGGCCGCTGGCTGTCGTGACTTTTTTGTCGCCCATCCGCATGAAGGTATCGTCGTTCGAGATGAACTGCCAGATGCCATTATCCATGTGCTGAACGGCCCCTTACCAGATGCCGTGGATGATTATCTGGATGCAGGCCTGAGGCCTGTCCTGAATTCCTTAGGCGATATTGCCTTGTGGCAAGCCGCGGCCAAAGCACGCAACCAAAACCTCAAAGCTGATGTAAATCTGGATACTGGGATGTGTCGACTTGGCTTAGACTTAACCGAAACGGCACGCTTGCTTGATGATCCTGAAACGATGTTAGAAGGTATCGATGTTGGGTTGGTGATGAGCCATCTTGCATCTGCGGACGATATCGATAGCGATCAAAGCGCCAATCAACGCGTACTTTTTAAAACTGCTTTTGATCGTCTTGGGTGCGGCACAGGATCGTTTGCGAATTCGTCAGGTATTTTCTTAGGCGCAGATTATCACTTTGGTCTCGCGCGACCCGGCATTGCACTTTATGGCGGCAACCCCACACCTTACACAGAGAATCCGATGCGTAATCCCGTCACGATGGAAGCGCGTATCCTTCAGGTCCGCGATGTCGCACCCCCAGAAAAGGTTGGCTACGGTGCCAGCCATATTGTTGAGAGGCCCAGCCGAATCGCGACCGTCCCCATCGGATATGCTGATGGTTTCCTGCGTGCCGGATCAAGCATTGGCATGGTCCATATTGAAGGCCACCAAGCCCCCATTGCAGGGCGCGTATCTATGGATTTAATCACACTAGATGTGACCGATGTTCCCGCGCATTTGGCAAAACCAGGTGCGATAGCGGAGTTCATAGGCAAGCATCGAACCCCCGATGATCTCGCGCGGGATTGGCAGACCATTCCCTATGAAGTATTAACCGGTCTCGGGCAACGTTATGCCCGCACATATAAAGGGACTGGTGCATGATCAATCCGTTACGCCCAATAGGAAGTGCTTTCCTCTCGTTTCTGGAAACCACAGGTCGTCTGGCAATGTTTACGGTCGATGGCCTGTCACATTGTGTGCGTCCGCCATTCTATGGCCGTCAGCTGTTACGCCAGATCATCGAGATTGGCTTCCTGACGTTACCCGTCGTTGGATTGACGGCAATTTTCGCAGGTATGGTTCTCGCCTTACAAAGTTATACCGGCTTTGCCCGGTTTTCCGCTGAAGGTGCTATTGCCAGCGTTGTGGCTCTGTCGATCACCCGAGAATTGGGACCTGTGCTAGCGGGCTTGATGATTGCGGGGCGAATTGGTGCTGCGATGGCCGCCGAGATCGGCACCATGCGTGTCACAGAACAAGTTGATGCCTTAACGACACTATCCACCAACCCGATGAAGTATCTCGTCGCGCCTCGCCTGATCGCAGGCACATTGATGCTCCCATTCGTCGTTTTTATCGCTGACGTCATTGGTATATTTGGTGGCTATCTGGTTGCGGTCTATAAATTGGGCTTCAACCCATCAAACTATCTACAGAACACATGGGAGATCCTGACAACACTCGACATTGTCTCCGGTCTCGTAAAGGCGTCTGCCTTTGGCTTCATCACGACACTTATGGGGTGTTATCACGGTTATCATTCCGGCGGTGGTGCGCAAGGCGTCGGCAAGGCAACGACCAATGCGGTTGTATCCGCTTCGATCCTGATCCTCTGTGTAAACTATATCCTCACCCTCTTTTTCTTTACCAAAGATGTCGCAGGATAACGCCGCCAAAATCAACCTTTCCGGCGTCCGCAAAACATTTGCAGGCGGCAAAAAGGTCGTTCTGGACCATGTCGATCTTGAAATCGGCAAGGGCGAAAGCGTTGTCATCATTGGTGGCTCAGGCACCGGCAAATCCGTCACCATCAAGTGCATGCTGGGTTTACTAAAGCCTGACAGCGGATCGATCGCTATTGACGGTAAAGACGTTAACAATATATCCGCGAGTGAACGTGAAGGTATCAACAAGCAAGTCGGCATGTTATTTCAAGCCGCCGCCCTCTTCGACTCATTGCCCATATGGGAAAACGTCGCGTTTGGTTTAATTGCCCGTAATCAGTGCTCGCGTCACGATGCTCGCGATATCGCTGTTGAGAAACTCAAGCTTGTTGGATTGTCACCGGACGTTCTTGATCTCTCGCCGTCCGAGCTATCTAGCGGCATGCAGAAACGCGTAGGCCTGGCACGCGCAATTGCCAGCAATCCTGAGATCATATTCTTTGATGAGCCAACCACCGGGCTTGATCCCATTATGGCCGACGTTATCAACAACTTAATCGTTCACGTCAATCAAACGATTGGCGCCACGGCTGTCACCATTACCCACGATATGAAATCAGCCCGAAAGATCGGTGACCGGATTGCCATGTTGTATGATGGTCGAATTATCTGGGCTGGACCAACAGACGCCATTGATCATTCGGACAACGAATATGTGGATCAGTTTATACACGGTCGAACCGAAGGCCCGATCAAAATGGTCGCCCGCCGTTAAGCGTTTTTAAGCTTAAACCAAACCGTCCAGCTCATTTAACTCATACATTTCGAACACTGGGATCAATGCATCTACGCGCCGTGTGTTCGCACAAACAGCACGAATTTTCGGCACACGCGCCAAGAGCCACGGCGTATCGAAATGCCAGCACACCGATGCCGATAGATAGATATCCAGCAATGTAAATTGCGCTCCCATAAACCAGGGCCCATCGCCAAATTCCGCGTCGATAACATCAAAGGCTTTTTCCCACCGCTTGGCTGCAGCTTCCTGAACACCAGGAATGCCATTTGGATCAGAGGTGTAACGATCCGTATATGTATGGCGGAGGTCCACCTCGTGTAAATTACACATCATATGCATCAGCCAACGATAGACGTAAGCGCGTTCTGGGCTGGCTTCTGGTGACAGCAGGCCTGTATCCGGATGGCGCCCAGCAAGCGTCAACGAGATCACTACCGATTCGCATAGCACCGTCCCATCCGGCATGATGATCGCCGGAATTTGGTTCATTGGAGAGACCTTTTGGAACTCTGGATCAGCATTACGCTTCTGATCTTGATTCACACGCTGACGTTGAAAGTTGACTTGGGCCAAGCTGAGCACGGCGTCTGGAGCGAATGCAACAGTCCTTGGCGACCAAAAGAGTTTATATATGAGTCAATTCCTTACATCTAATCTGCATCAATATTAAACAATTAACTCACAATAATCGAGCTTACTTGCGAGCCCGCGCAGATTGGCTTAATCCTCTAATCCCTCAGCCGATAAGGGAGCAGTGCTTGGCCAAAGCGAAATCAAGTTATGTTTGCCAAGATTGTGGCGCAACTCATTCTAAATGGATGGGACGTTGTGACGCGTGTGGTGCTTGGAACAGTCTGGGCGAAGAAGCCGGCGCTGTGTCAGCCCCTAAAGGTCTTGGCTCGAAGCGTGGCAAGAAGATCAATTTTGTCGGGCTTGAAGGGGTTGAGAAAGATCCCCCTCGCCGTGTTGCCAATATGCCAGAGTTTGATCGTGTGGTCGGAGGCGGCCTTGTCCCCGGTTCGGCAGTACTTGTCGGCGGCGATCCCGGCATCGGCAAATCAACACTTTTGATGCAAGTGACTGCAAGCCTCGCGAACGGTAGTAAGACAGTCTACATCTCAGGCGAGGAAGCCATTGCGCAATTGCGTTTACGTGCGCGGCGCCTAGAGCTTGATAAAGCCCCTGTATCCCTCGCAGCGGCAACCAATGTCAGAGATATTATAGCGACCCTGGACACGCCGAATATGGTCGATGTTGTGGTTATTGATTCTATTCAGACCATGTACTTGGATAATCTTGAAAGCGCGCCGGGCACCGTGTCTCAAGTTCGCGCATCCGCACAGGAACTGATCCGGCTCGCAAAGCGCCGGGGCTTTGCATTGTTATTGGTTGGCCACGTCACCAAAGAAGGAACTATCGCGGGCCCGCGCGTTCTTGAGCATATGGTTGATACCGTGCTTCACTTTGAAGGTGAACGCTCCCACCAGTTCCGTATCCTGCGCTCGGTCAAAAACCGCTTTGGCCCCGCCGACGAAATAGGCGTTTTCGAGATGTCTGATGCCGGGTTGGTAGAAGTTGATAACCCATCAGCCCTATTTTTAGGTGACCGTGATGGTGATGTTTCAGGTGCTGCCGTATTTGCAGGCATTGAAGGAACCCGCCCTGTCCTTGTTGAAATTCAAGCACTTGTCGCCCCAAGCGCCTTAGCCACACCGCGCCGCGCTGTGATTGGCTGGGATAGTGGCCGTTTAGCCATGGTGATGGCTGTTCTCGATACGCGCTGTGGGCTTGCATTAGGGCCACTAGATGTTTACCTCAACGTGGCTGGCGGCCTCAAAATCTCTGAGCCTGCCGCCGATCTTGCCGTGGCTGCGGCATTGCTCTCGTCTGAAACGGGCGAAGCTATCGAAGGGGCTACTGTCGTGTTTGGAGAAATTGGCCTGTCGGGTGAAATTCGCCCTGTATCTCGTGTTGATGCGCGACTGAAGGAAGCTGCTAAGCTCGGCTTTACCCGCGCCATTGTCCCGCGCAATCGCAGCGCAAAAGGAGTAAGCCTTTCTGAACATGGAATAGATGTGACAGAAGTTGCCCATCTAAGAGAACTCCCCGACGCAATCCTGCCCAAAGCCCGAACCCACAAATCGTTGGCTTAAGGAAAGCAAATGGACGCGCTCAATGATCTTCCCATTAATGTTGTTGATATCGGCGTCCTGCTTATTTTATTGATTTCTGCTGTTCTTGCTTACGCGCGTGGGTTTGTGCATGAAGTTCTATCCGTTGGCGGATGGATTGGCGCAATATTTTCGACATTCTATAGCTTCCCTTATGCAAAGCCACTTGCCCGGAAATACATCTCTTTAGACTTAGCCGCTGATCTCGCAGCCGGTACCGTGATCTTTATCGTCACGCTAGTGTTCCTTTCGCTGATAACGCGCGCTGTCGCCAAGAGCGTACAGGCCAGTGCCTTGAACGTCTTGGACCGATCACTCGGGTTCCTGTTTGGACTGGCGAGAGGTGCAGTTCTGGTGTGTATCGCCTATATCGGCCTACAGATCATCATGCCAGAAGAAGAACATCCGGCAATGGTGCGTGAATCACGATCTATTCAGTTGATTAAACCGGGCGCCGCATTACTTAGGACCCTCGTACCGGACCACATCTCCGGAAAGACGACGAGCGACATTGGCAAGGATATTGACGTGAAAAGTTTGATGTCACCCGTGCCAAAGCAAGACGAGAGTAGAATCAAAGACGGATACAATGCCGATCAACGTAAAAATCTAGAACGATTGATTGACGGTACAGGTTCCAATCAGTGAACGAAAACGCCAGGATACCCGCCATGAATGATCCCGCAGCAGACTTCTTCGACGACGACCATCCACATGATGAGTGTGGATTGTACGGAACCTTTGGCCATATTGATGCGGCGGCCCATACCGCGCTGGGGCTACATGCCTTGCAGCACCGTGGGCAAGAAGCCGTTGGGATTGTGTCTTATGATGGCGAACAGTTTAACAGCCACCGCGCACTCGGCTTGGTTGGGGACAACTTCTCCTCACAGGATGTCATCGATCAGTTGCCCGGCCACATGTCGATTGGCCATGTCAGGTACTCAACCACTGGCGATACAAATATTCGGAACGTTCAGCCGCTTTTCGCCGAGTTTAAATTTGGTGGTCTGGCTGTTGCTCATAATGGCAATATTACAAATTCATACGCCATCCGGCGGGCTTTGATTGACCGGGGTTGTATTTTTCAATCCACCAGCGACACCGAAACCATTATCCATTTGATCGCCCGGAGCGAGTATGGCCGTGTTGTCGACCGCCTGACGGATGCGATTAAACAGCTCGAAGGCGCTTACTCGTTGGTTGCGATAACCAGCAAAAAGCTTATCGGCGTGCGCGACCCTTATGGTGTCCGCCCATTGGTTCTTGGCCGTCTTGGTGAAGCTTATATTTTGACGTCTGAAACCTGTGCTCTCGATATCATCGGTGCCAAGTTTGTTCGAGATATCGATCCCGGCGAAATTGTGATCATCGACGAGAACGGTTTGCATTCCATCAAGCCATTTTCAAAGAAACCAAACCGGTTCTGTATTTTTGAATACATCTACTTTGCCCGCCCCGACAGCCACCTTGAAGGCAAACATGTCTATGCTATTCGCAAAAGTATCGGCGAGGAATTAGCCAAAGAAAGCCACGTTGAAGCAGATGTGATTGTACCTGTTCCAGATAGTGGCGTTCCTGCTGCACTTGGATATGCACAAGAAGCCGGGCTTCCGTTCGAACTTGGCATCATCAGAAATCACTATGTCGGCCGAACCTTTATTGAGCCAACAGCTCAAATCCGAAACTTGGGTGTTCGCCTAAAACACAATGCGAACCTAGGGGCCCTCAAGGGCAAGCGCGTCGTTCTGGTGGATGACAGTATTGTCCGCGGCACCACCTCGACAAAGATCGTCGAGATGGTGCGTGCCGCCGGTGCTACCGAAGTCCACATGCGCATTTCGTCACCACCAACAACGTACTCATGTTTTTATGGCATCGACACGCCTGAGCGCGAGCAACTGATGGCGTCTCAGCATAGCGTGCAGCAAATGGCAGACATTATTGGTGTCGACAGTTTGGCGTTTATCTCAATTGATGGCCTTTACCGCGCTGTTGGTGAAGCCAAACGTGATAGCGACGCACCGCAGTATTGTGATGCCTGCTTTACCGGTGAATATCCGATCCCGCTCGTTGATCGCGACGGTGGCGGCGCGCCAAAGCAACTATCGCTTCTGACAGAGCGCGATTAATTTAGGTGGTATCTATGGAAAAACGCTTAGAGGGCCGCATTGCCCTGATCACCGGCGCATCTCGAGGCATTGGCCGTGCTGTGGCAAAACGATTTGCACAAGAAGGTGCACACCCAATACTGATTGCGCGCACACAGGCAGCGCTTGAAGAGCTGGATGATGAAATTCGTAGCGAGACGGATATCGAGTCGACCTTGATCCCTCTAGATCTCCGAGATTTCGATGCCATTGATAAAGTTGGTGCGGCCATATACGACCGCTTTAGTCGCCTTGATGTGATGGTCGCAAACGCCGGGTTACTTGGCGTGCTCACCCCTCTTCATCATTTAAAGCCTAAAGTTTGGGATGATGTCATGGCTGTTAATGTGACTGCGTGCTGGCGCTTAACGCGTTCCATGGACCCGTTACTTCGTGCTTCAGATAGCGGTCGAGCGATTTATGTCACCTCGACCGTTGGTCACGAGCCTCGTGCGTTCTGGGGCGCTTATGCGATCTCAAAGGCAGCTCTTGATATGATGGCCAACGTCTATGCTCAAGAAACCGAGAAAACCAATATCCGCGTCAATATTATCAATCCTGGACCAACGCGGACGGGTATGCGCGCATCAGCAATGCCAGGTGAAGATCCTGAAACGCTGAAAACCGCAGACAGCATTGCACATGAGTTCGTTAATTTGGCCGCGTCTGATTGCACATTGCATGGTGAGATGATTGACGCGAAAGCAGAGTTGATCAATTAAGCTGATGGTGTCTCTTCTGAAGCGACTCTGATTTCTGCCGGCAGTTTCGAAAGTCCTGCCTGCATTTTTTCCGACAACGGAATATCTGTAATAATGATGTCTACGGTCTCAAGACCGCTGACTTGGACTGGCGCTGTGCGCTCGAACTTTGAGTGATCGGCGAGGAGAACCTTGGTCCGCGCCTGTGAAAGCATCTGGGTTCTGAGTTCAGCAGCCTCGCGTGTGTAGTCCATCAACCATGGATTAGACGCCATCGCCGTCGCGCCGACAAAGGCGAAATCTGGATAATAGTTGGTCAGCATTGCCGTCGCATCACGACCTAAAAGCGCGCCTTCGCTGGCAAGAACTTCGCCCCCTGTCAAAAGTACGCGGTTCTCGTTCCGCCCGCTTAAGCGCTGTGCAATATGCATATCATTGGTGTAAATCGTCAACTTTTGCCGTTCGACAAGGAACTCAGCGAGGCACAATGTTGTCGTACCGGAATCAATCAATACAGAACAATCGTCCGTCACCATATCAGCAGCAATCTTGCCGATAGCCCGCTTGCCTTCGATATTGACTGCCATGCGTTCATCAAAAACGGGCTCTGCATGATCAAGGGCGAGCGCCCCACCATGGGTTTTTCGCAACCGCCCATCACTTGACAATTTGGTAATATCGCGCCGAATAGTTTCCTGGGAAACATCAAGACTACGATGTAGATCGTTGACTGAGACGGATCCTCGCGCATTCACAACTTCAAGAATTTTACTGCGGCGTTCTTCTGCGAGCATGCGACTACCTACTATAAATTCAACCCAAGGTACTGTGGAATGTGACGTGGTTATAAATGATCGTCAAACAGACCATAAATTCTCTGTGTATGATTTTTCAAGAAAGGCTTAATTTACCCTACCCCCGTGGACAATCATTGGTTAGTCTTCATAGTAATGACTGAGGAAGATACAAATCACCTTAATCATATAGGATGATCGCACGTTTATCTAAATGACCGCGATTTAATATTTTGACCAGTTTTGTTGAAAATAGTTGTTTTTTGACTGTTTCATTTACACACTAGACTATAAATCAGGGAGCTAGGAGAAAGATAATGAACACTAATCTAACAAAATTCCTTAAAGGGATTTCAATGAGCGTCGCAGCGATTGGCTTGTTTGCGGCATCTTCCGCAAGCGCTGCAGAGCTCACCGTTTATACAGCTGTAGAAGCTGATGAACTTGCAGGCTTCAAGAAAGCTTTCGAATCTGACAACCCGGGTATCACGATCAACTGGATCCGTGATTCCACTGGTATTGTCACATCAAAGTTGATGGCTGAGAAAAACAACCCTAAGGCCGATGTGGTTTGGGGCTTGGCTGCAACGAGCTTGATGTTGCTTGGTAACGAAGGTTACTTCCAGGGTTATGCACCTGCTGGCTTAGATAAGCTTGAGCCTAAGTTCTACGACCAGATTAACAAAGCACCTCAGTGGGTTGGTCAGCGCGCATGGATTGCGTCTGTTTGCTTCAATACTGTTGAAGGCGCCAAGCACAACCTGCCGATCCCAACAGATTGGCAAGACCTGACAAAACCTGTTTACAAGGGCCACGTCATCATGCCGAACCCGAACTCATCAGGTACAGGCTTCCTCGACGTATCCAGCTGGATGCAGATGATGGGCGAAGAAGCTGCATGGACATACATGGATGGCTTGCATGAGAACATTGCACGCTACACGCATTCAGGCTCAGCACCTTGCAAGCTTGCTGCACGTGGCGAAACAGCCATTGGTGTATCATTTGCTTATCGTGGTGCAAAATCAAAGTCAGAAGGTGCACCGCTTGAAGTTATAGCACCAACTCCTGGCGTTGGTTGGGACCTAGAGGCATTTGCCATCGTCCACAACACCAAGAATCTTGATGCTGCAAAGAAGCTTGCTGATTGGTCAGTCACCGAGAAAGCAATGGCGATGTACAACGAGTCATATGCTGTTGTTTCCATGAAGGGTAAGTCAAAGCCAGTTGAGAACTTCCCTGCTGGTATCGAAGGCAAAATGATCCAGAACGACTTTGCCTGGGCAGCGTCTAACCGCATTCGTATTCTTGACGAATGGCGTAAGCGTTATGACAGCAAGTCTGATCCAAAAGGCTAAGTTACTCGCTGTTTGAAGTTGGTGTCCCCTGGCCACGATTGTGGCTGGGGGTTACCTTTTAATAACCCCATAATGCTTTACGAGGATGCCCGCACAATGTCCGCGGAAACCGGCGATCCCTATTTAAAGATTTCAAATCTCACCAAAAACTTTGGTAACTTCACTGCACTTCGCGATATCTCGCTTGAGGTGTTTGAGAAAGAATTCGTATGTTTTTTAGGCCCATCTGGCTGCGGCAAAACGACTTTGCTCCGCGCCATTGCTGGCCTAGATATTCAAACAGCGGGTGAAATTCATCAGAAGGGTATAAATATATCTGCCCTGCCTCCTTCTGAGCGCGACTTTGGCATTGTTTTTCAATCCTATGCGCTATTTCCAAATTTAACGATTCTCAAGAACGTCGCGTACGGCCTCGAGAATATGAAGAAAGATAAGGCTTACATCACCAAGCGCGTTGATGAGCTTCTTGAACTTGTCGGCATGCCAGAACAAGGCGACAAGCACCCTGCCCAACTATCGGGTGGTCAACAACAGCGCGTTGCCCTGGCACGGGCCTTGGCAACAGAGCCAGGACTATTGCTTTTAGATGAGCCTCTATCCGCTTTGGACGCGAAAGTGCGTGCTCACTTACGTCACGAGATCAAAGAACTACAGAGCAAGCTCGGCATCACCACTGTTATGGTGACGCACGATCAAGAAGAAGCCCTGACCATGGCTGATCGAATCGTCGTAATGAACAACGGTGTTATCGAGCAAGTCGGCACACCGTTTGAAATATACCGCGAACCCGCGTCCCCATTTGTCGCCGATTTCATTGGCACGACGAACTTTATCAAAGGGACCCTCACGAATAACGGTCAGGTACAGGTCGGTAGCATCACAATTACTGTGACAGGCACATCGAAAGACCTTTCAAACGGGAGTGAAGTCTTACTGTGTATTCGTCCCGAAGATGTCTTGACCGGTAGCCGTGCCGACGACGCCGACAACAAAGTTGAAACCGCAATTCATCACGTCGAGTTTCTAGGCTCTTTCCATCGTGTGCATATGAAGCCTATTGCAGGTGATGGCACTGATTTCACCGTAGATGTTTCTGTTGCGCGTGCGCGTGAAATGGATCTGAGCTTGGGCGCTATGCTCAAAGTTGCTCTACCAGCAGATCACATGAACGTATACCCATCCGTAAGCTAAGGGACGAATATGAGCGACGCCGCTATCATTATGGGTAAAGCTATTAAGCCCAAGACCAGTTCCGACGATTGGATTATGCGCGCTATGATGCTGGCGATCGCAGCCTACTTGCTGCTGGCCATTGCATTGCCTTTGTACGCAATTTTGTCCAAGAGCTTTCAAGATCCGGACGGCATGTATATTGGCCTGGCCAATTACATCACATACCTGTCGACACCAGCCTTAACATGGTCGATTGGGAACAGCTTCAAGGTCACATTTGTCGCCACGGTTATTGTTCTGTTTATCGCATTTATATATTCGTATGCGCTGACCCGGTCCTGCATGCCCTTCAAAAAATTCTTCAAGGGCGTCGCGCTTATCCCGCTTTTGATGCCGTCGCTTTTACCTGCGATCGCCCTGGTTTTCTTCTTTGGCAATCAAGGCGTCATTAAGGAATGGCTGTTTGGTTACGAGCTATATGGTCCCATCGGTATTGTTATGGGCGAGGTCTTCTTTGTCTTTCCCCATGTGATGACAATCTTGCTGATTGGCATGTCCCTAAGTGACGCCAGACTATATGAGGCTTCAGAAGTTCTAGGCGCCAGCAAGATCAGAACCTTCTTTACCGTGACCTTGCCCAGCGTGCGATACGGCCTTGTATCAGCATTCTTTGTTGCATTCACATTGGTGATTACAGACTTCGGTGTCCCTAAAGTTGTCGGCGGCCAGTACAACGTGCTCGCGACTGACGTCTACAAACAAGTGGTTGGACGTCATGATTTTCAAATGGGCGCGGTTGTTGCGATGGCATTGTTACTACCAGCAGCGTTCGCCTTTATCGCCGACCGTCTTGTTCAACGAAAGCAGGTTGCACTGCTCTCGGCTCTGGCTGTGCCGTTTGAGCCAAAACCTTCGTTTACATTCGATATGGTGATGTTTGCGTTCTGCGCACTGATTGCTTTCATTATTATCTCTGTATTGGCGATGGCAGCGTATTCTTCTCTGGTCACATTCTGGCCTTACAACCTGACGCTGACACTAAAACACTATAATTTTGACCTCATGGATGGCGGCGGATGGTCGTCCTATTTCAATTCTATTGAGTTGGCGACCTATACAGCTATTTTTGGCACGATCATTATCTTCTCGGGCGCATACCTGGTTGAAAAAAGCCGTGGCTTTCATAAGGGCCGCTCGGCGATGCAGGCATTATGCATGGTTCCAATGGCGGTTCCTGGACTGGTTCTAGGCCTTGCCTATGTATTCTTTTTCAACCATCCGGGTAACCCGTTGGGCTTCTTATATCATTCGATGCCGATATTGGTGATCTGTACCATCACCCACTTCTATACAGTCGCGCATTTATCATCGGTCACTGCGTTGAAGCAAATGGACCCTGAGTTTGAGGCTGTATCTCAGTCACTCAAAGCGCCATTCTACAAGACGTTCTGGCGTGTCACGGTACCCGTGTGTACGCCCGCAATTCTTGATGTATCGATGTATCTGTTTGTGAATGCTATGACGACTGTCTCAGCAGTTGTGTTCCTGTATTCATCAGACACGACCTTGGCGTCTGTCGCCGTCCTCAATATGGATGATGCCGGGGACCAGTCCCCCGCAGCAGCTATGGGGATGATGATCGTCATGACAGCAGCAACTGTACGGCTGATCCATATGGCATTGACGCGAGGCCTCACCCGACGCACCCAAGCATGGCGTCAGCGATAGAAATCTACAAAATTTACATTATTTTGTGGTCTTTTGCCCGTATTTGACCGATATTGTCAAAACGTTAACAAGAGGTATGGAAAACCTATGAGCAAACCTTCACAAGACCCATGGCTACTCACCCCTGGCCCTTTGACAACAAGCGCAGCCACAAAAGAAGCCATGCTGCATGACTGGGGATCACGCGACGCAACATTCATTGCAACGAATGCCCGTGTCCAAGAGAATCTGCTGAAAATTGCCGATGCCAAGTCTACACACGTGTGCGTACCAGTTCAAGGTAGTGGCACGTTCGCTGTAGAAGCAACCCTCGGCACGCTTATTCCAAAGGATGGCAAGGCACTTGTGCTTATCAATGGCGCATACGGTCAACGTATGGTCAAAATCCTCGATTACGCTGGACGCGCCTCTATAAGTTATAAAACGGCAGAAGATACTCCACCTGATCCAGATGATATCAGTACGCTTCTGGAAGGTGATAGTGACATCACGCATGTCCTCGCCGTCCACTGCGAAACGACATCAGGCATCCTCAATCCAATCGAAGCGATTGCTGACGTTTGTAAGCAGCATAAACGCAGCCTGATCATCGATGCGATGAGCGCATTTGGCGCCATCGAATTGGATGCAAGCAAAGTACATTTTGATGCTGTCATGGCCTCTTCCAACAAGTGCCTTGAAGGTGTGCCTGGCATGGGGTTTTCATTAATCCGCAAGTCCGTCCTTGAGGAATGTTCTGGCAATGCCCACGCACTCAGTCTTGATCTATACGACCAGTGGGTGGCCATGGAAAAGAATGCGCAATGGCGCTTCACACCTCCAACGCATGTGATTGTCGCGTTTGATTCCGCTATTGAACAGTTCTTTGCTGCTGGTGGCGTCGAAGGCCGCTTTAAACGCTATAGCGAAAATGCTCACATTCTCATTGCAGGCATGAAAGAGCTCGGCTTCAAAACCCTTCTCTCTCATAACCTACAAGCACCGATCATCATTACGTTTGAGATGCCTGCTGATCCAAATTTTGATTTCGATGTGTTTTATGAACGGCTCAAAGATCAGGGTTATATCATTTACCCAGGTAAACTTACTGTCGCGCCGTCCTTCCGCATCGGCTGTATAGGTGCCTTGGGTAAAGAACACATGTATGGCGTCCTTGATGTCATCAAATCAGCCCTCAAAGAAATGAACGTACGCGACGGCCATCCAAAAGCTACCTAATAAGGAATATTATCAACATGAGCACCCATCCAAATACTGTTTCCGTTAATGACCGCACATACAATTGGCCAACAGCGCCCGTTGTTATTGTATGTATCGACGGTTCTGAGCCTGACTATATCGAACAAGCGATCGCTGGCGGTCACATGCCATATTTGGCAGAGGCGATCCAAGGTGGTGCAAACCTTCGCGCCCATTGCGTCGTTCCAAGCTTCACCAATCCGAACAACCTATCTATCGTGACCGGACGTCCACCGGCTGTTCACGGTATTTCTGGAAACTTCTTTTTAGACCCAGACAGCGGCAACGAAGTCATGATGAATGACCCAAAGTTCTTGCGGGTTGATACCATCTTCAAGGCGTTCCATGACCAAGGTGCTAAAATCGCCATCGTCACGGCAAAGGACAAGCTCCGCAGCCTGCTGGGTCATGGCCTGGATTGCTCTAGCGGTCGTGCGGTTTGCTTCTCATCCGAAAAAGCTGACCAAACGTCACTTGCTGGTAATGGCATCAAGAACGCGCAAACTATGGTTGGACGCGATATTCCTTCTGTGTATTCTGCTGAACTCAGCGAGTTTATTTTTGATGCCGGCGTCAAGCTGATGGACAGTATGCGCCCAGACATCATGTATCTCTCAACAACGGATTACATCCAGCACAAGCACGCACCCGGCACGCCGGTTGCCAATCAGTTCTATGCGATGATGGATAGCTACTTTGTGCAGTTGGACGCCATGGGTGCGACGCTCGCGCTGACTGCTGACCACGGCATGAATTCGAAATTCAATGCTGAAGGCGCGCCTGATGTCATTTATCTGCAGGAAGTTCTGGACGACATGCTTGGTGCCGAAAAAGGCCGCGTGATCTTACCGATTACCGACCCTTATGTCGTGCATCATGGCGCATTGGGTTCTTTCGCAACCGCCTATCTGTCTGAAGACACGAATGCCGATGAGGTCGCCTCGAAACTCCGCGCGATGCCAGGTATCGAAGCTGTCTATGACCGCGCTGAAGGGTGCCGTGTATTTGAACTGCCCGAAGATCGCCTTGGCGACCTGATTGTTGTTTCTACGAAAAACAAAGTCATCGGCACCAGTTCTGATCGTCATGATCTTTCTCAATTGAAAGAGCCATTGCGCTCCCATGGTGGTGTGTCTGAACAGACCGTTCCTCTCATTGTGACAAAGCCCGTTAAAGATCTGCCAACCGGCGGACAATTACGGAACTTTGACATTTTCAACATTGCCCTTAATCACGTCGCTTAAGACAGGAGACTTTCTATGGATACACACGAAAGCACAGTCACCTTCCCTATTCACGAAACCATGCGCATTGGTGGTAAAAAAGTCGATACCGATGAGCGTGTCGAGGTATTCAATCCATATGATGGAAGTCTGGTTGGCACTGTACCAAGCGCTGACCCAAGCCACATCGCGGCTGCTTTCAAAAACTCACAGGACTACACACCGAACCTGACACGTTATGAGCGCCAGCAAATCTTGATGAAAACGGCCGAGCTCCTAGTTGAGCGAAAGCATGAAATTTCTGATGTGATTACGGCCGAGTGCGGCATCTCCAAAAAGGACAGCCTGTATGAAGCTGGACGTGCCTTTGACGTATTCCATCTGGCTGGTCAGTTGTGCATTAAAGACGATGGCGAAATATTCTCATGTGACCTGACACCACATGGACAGCGTCGTAAAATTTTCACACAGCGTGAACCTTTACTGGGTGTTATCAGCGCAATCACACCGTTTAACCATCCACTAAACATGGTCGCGCACAAAATTGCGCCATCTATCGCAACCAACAACCGGATGGTTTGCAAGCCAACAGAACTCACACCACTGACGTGTCTTATTCTAGCAGACATCCTTTATGAAGCAGGCCTGCCACCTGAAATGTTCAACGTTGTCACGGGACTGCCGGGCAAGATTGGCGATGCCATGATCAACGATCCACACATCGACCTGATTACATTCACAGGTGGCGTACCTGTTGGCAAAATGATCGCTGAAAAAGCCGGTTACCGTCGTACGGTTCTGGAACTGGGTGGCAATGCGCCATTCATCATCATGGAAGACGCTGACCTCGAACGCGCTGCAACGATGGCTGTTGCGGGTGCAACCAAGAACTCCGGTCAGCGTTGTACCGCTGTGAAGCGTATCCTTGCACATGAGAGCATCGCTGATGAATTTGCGGCACTGTGTGTTGAGAAAGCAAAGAAACTAAAAGCTGGAAATCCAACAGATCCAGACACAGATATTGGCACCGTGATTACCGAAGGTGCTGCAAAAACATTCCAGCGTCGCGTTGTTGATGCAGTCGCAGCGGGTGCGACACTCCTTTACGGTAACGACCGTGAAGGTGCGGTATTCCCGCCAACTGTCGTTGACCACGTCCAGTCTGATATGGAGCTTGTTGTCGAAGAGACATTTGGCCCGGCTATTCCAATTATTCGGATCAAAGACATTGATGATGCGATCCGCGTTGCCAATGGAACGAACTTTGGTTTGTCTTCCGGTGTTGCAACGAACCGTCTTGATTATATCACACGGTTCATCAACGAACTGCAGCACGGCACAGTCAACATTTGGGAAGTCCCAGGCTACCGTATCGAGATGTCTCCATTTGGTGGCATCAAGGATTCCGGTCTAGGCTATAAAGAAGGCGTTATCGAAGCGATGAAGAGCTTCACCAACGTCAAAACATTCTCAATGCCTTGGCAGTAAATATCACGCATTAGATAAAATGTGTCTCGCCATTCCCGTGCAAGCGGGGATGGCGTTTATCTAAGAGCTTTCTTCACCACATCGAATACAGCATGCCAATCACCAGCCTTGGGTTGGCGAACAAGTGTCATGGATGGGTACCAAGGGGTCCTATCTCCATCCCGTCCCCATCGCCATTCGGCAACATGCGGTAATACGGCAATTGCCCGTTTTCCCAACGCGCCCGACAAATGCAACGGTGCCGAGTCGCATGATATAACGACGTCCAACGTTTCAATCAGCGCGGCTGTATCGCCAAAATCTTTTATCATATGCGTCGGGTCAATGACCTGCGAGCGATCAGCAAGAGCAGCGAGTTCTTGCGACCCGCCATCTTTCTGCAACGACATCAGAACAATGTCATCTCGCTCAATCAGGTCTAGAAACGGTTGCAGCCCCGGCGAGCGAAGTGCATCTCGCGGATGCTCGGGGCTGCCACGCCACGCGATACCAACCCTTTTTCCCGCTGGCCAATCTTGAGCGATCTCGGTCCATTTCTTTTGAACTGCCGCAGGCGATGAAAGATACGGCGCATCACATGGAATCGTCTCCAACGTCGTGCCCAGCGCACCGGGCAAACTCATCAATGATATATGACAATCAATGTTCGGTAATTCATCACCCGGCGTAATCAGGGCTTGAACCCCATTCAATGAGCGCATCACGGGCATTAGACTGTCGGCACATTCAAGCGTCACCTTAGCCCCAAGCTTTGACAGCATGGGCACGTATCTGCAAAACTGAAGTGTGTCTCCATACCCTTGCTCGGCATGAACCAGGATACGCAGTCCATCGGGATCACGCCCATTCCATTTCGGCATAGGCCACTCACGCGCTAAAATCTGGAATCTTGCTGTATTCAATCGATATTCATAATCAGACCATCCTTCAACAAACCGCCCAGCAGCCAACAATGCCATACCACGGTTCCGGCGAACCTCAACATTTTCAGGGTCGTACAAGATCGCTTTGTCGTATGCCACCAGAGCCTCATCCAGATCGCCTGCCTCTTGAAGGACAACACCCAGATTTCCCCAAACGACACCTTGGTTGTTATCCAACTTAAGTGCAGCGACATAGTGTTGCGCGGCCTCTTCAAAAGCACACTCAGCGCGCTTTAAATTCCCAAGATTGCAATGTGCTACAATGAATGATGGATCGAGACTTAGTGCATGTGCATAGGCGCGCTCTGCTGCCTCGTGTTGATCTTGCTCATGCAAAGCCACACCAAGCCCCAAGTATGCCCCTGCCAATGCTGGGTTAAGCTCTATGGCCCTTTGCAGGGCTTGAACCGAATCATTATAGGTTGGCCCATACAACGTCTGAAGCGCCAATCCTAAGTTCAGATGAGCTTCGGCAAGATCCGGCGATAATTCGAGAGCCGTATTCGCATATACCCTGGCCTCCTCAGCATCGCCACATCGCAGCATAGCGCCCGCAAGGTCAGCATGAAGGTGCGCATTCTCAGGTTCCAACAGGACAGCTTCTCGAAAAGCAACCAAAGCCCCGGCATCATCTCTGGATGCCATGAACACACGGCCAAGATTTGCATGATACAGCGGCACCTTGGTATCAAGATCTATCGCGGCTCTGATCATCGTTGCCGCGACATCATTCTGACCCCGTTGGAAATAAACCAGCCCCATCAAGTGCGTTGCATCGGCGTGTTCAGGCGCCGCGCTCAGAATTTCATTGTAAAAATCAGCAGCACGATCCAGATCGCCAGCTTGATGGGCTGCAATGCCATTTTTAAGTACTTCCGTGATCACAGCCGTCATCGCTGGAGCAAATCCTCATTTTCCAAAAACTTTCAACAAACACAAACGCACGCTTGGCGCAGACCCGATAACACCCTTAAAGTAACATATAAATCAGGGGAGCCGATGATGAATCCACGTAATGTTAAATCCATAGCCGACGCAAAAGCCATCGTTGAAAAACGTGGCTTAAATTATGTGAAAGTTGGTGTCTTTGACATCGACGGCATCATGCGCGGCAAATACATGAGCAAAGAAAAATTCTTTTCCTCACTCGAGAACGGGTTTGGCTTCTGCGATGTTGTCGTTGGTTGGGATTCTCAAGATCAGCTTTACGACAATGCCTCAGTGACCGGCTGGCATACGGGCTATCCCGATGCCGAGGTTCGCGTCCTGCCTGAAACTTGCCGAGAGATCGCATGGGAAAATGACATGCTTTTCTTTCTGGGCGAGTTCTCTGGAAAATATCAAGAAGTCTGCCCGCGCGGCACCCTAAGACGGGTTTTGGATCGCGCTGACAAAATGGGCTACAAAGTTAAAGCTGGCTTTGAATTCGAGTTCTTCATGTTTGAAGAAACACCCCATAGCGTGCGCGAAAAGAACTACCAGAACTTAAAGCCAATTCAGCCTGGCCATTTCGGGTATTCCGTTTTACGCAACACCGTCGATAGCGATATTTATCGCAATATTCTTGACGGCTGCATTCAAATGGATATGCCCTTAGAAGGCCTGCACGAAGAAACAGGCCCCGGCGTTCTTGAAGCTGCGATTACGGTTGATGAAGCCCTGGCCGCTGCGGACAAAGCCTCGATGTTTAAAACATTCGCAAAGATCATGGCGCAAAAGCACGGCTTGATGGCAACGTTCATGGCCAAGTGGTCACCTGACTGGCCCGGTCAGTCCGGCCACATCCATATTTCACTGACCAAGAAGTCAAAGGCTCGCGGTGGCGGCAAGGGTGTCTTTTATGATGCAAAATACCCTGATGGTATGAGCAAAGAAATGACCCAGTTCGTTGCGGGTCAGCAGAAACTTATGCCTGAATTTCTGTCGATGATTGCACCAACGGTTAACAGCTACACACGCCTTATCCCGGGCTTCTGGGCACCAACGGACTCTACGTGGGGTGTCGATAATCGCACGACGGCTCTTCGTGTGATCAAAGGATCGGAAAAGTCCCAGCGCGTTGAATACAGAGTAGCAGCAGCAGATTGTAATCCATACCTGGCCTTGGCTGCAGCCATTGCATCAGGGCTCCATGGCATGGAGGCTGATTTAAAACCTGAACCTAAAATCGAAGGCAATGCCTACGAGCAAACTTTCCCAAAACGCTTGGCACTTCCCACGACGCTTTATGAAGCTGCGGGCCGCTTGAAAGTATCGAAGGTTGCACGCGATATGTTTGGCGATACTTTTGTCGACCATTACGCGGCATCCCGAGAATGGGAAGAACGCGAATTCCGCCGCCATATTACCGATTGGGAAATGCAGCGGTATTTCGAAATCATTTAAACGTCTCTCACGAAGGAAAACATATATGACAAACGAGTCACCAACGCTGTCTGCGAATTGGAGCTACCCTACAAACGTTCGATTTGGCGTTGGCCGTATCAAGGAACTTGGTAAAGTCTGTGCTGCAGAAGACATGAAACGACCTTTGCTTGTTACGGATCCTGGCTTGGCGAACCTGCCCATGATCCCTGAGGCGATTGAGAACCTCACAGCTGCGGGTCTCTCTGGTGCTGTATTTTCCGATGTTCAGGGAAACCCAATCAGCGCAAACGTGACTGCGGGTATTGAGGCTTATAAATCGGGTAACCACGACGGCATTATTGCATGGGGTGGTGGCAGCGCCATGGATTGCGCCAAAGTCATCGCCCTGATGATTGGCCAAGAACGGCCAATGTGGGACTTCGAAGATATTGGCAGTAACTGGAAACAAGCTAACCCTGACGGCATTGCAACCATTATTGCTGTCCCGACGACGTCCGGCACGGGTTCCGAGGTTGGTCGTGCAGGTGTTATTACGGACGAACGGACGCGTACCAAAAAAATCATCTTCCATCCAAAGCTGATGCCTGCCGTTGTTATTTGCGATCCAGAGTTGATTGCCGGATTACCAGCAAATATCACGGCTTGGACCGGCATGGATGCATTGGCGCATTGCCTCGAAGCCTATTGTTCGCCGTTTTATCACCCAATGGGTGAAGGGATAGCTGTTGAAGGCCTTCGCCTTGTAAAGGAATGGCTACCAACCGCCGTTGCTGATGGCAGCAACCTCACAGCACGTGCTCATATGATGTCTGCTGCTGCGATGGGTGCTGTTGCTTTTCAAAAAGGCTTGGGCGCGATCCATTCTTTATCGCACCCAGTCGGATCCATTTTCAACTCACATCACGGACTCACCAACGCGGTATTTATGCCCTATGTATTGAAACACAATCGCAACGCCATTGATGACAAGCTCGCGCGCCTCGCACGTTGGCTTGATATCGGAAATAGTTTTGATGATGTACAAAACTGGATCCTCGATCTTCGGACCGAGTTCAGCATCCCTCACACGGCTGCAGAATTAGGTGTAGACGGGACTCGCTTGGATGAGCTTGCAAAAATGGCTGCCGAAGACCCAACAGCTGGCGGCAATCCCGTCTTTGTTGGCGAAGCCGAAATGCGCCATATCTACGATGATTCATGAGTGGTAAGCTCTAACGCTTTATTCGCCTATTCCAGTCCAGTCCTTATGACCTGTCGCCAAAGATCGACTTGGTCATAAGGACGTAGGGTCTTTGAATTCGACCGTGCCGGAGACCAGCCTGTACTTTCGAGGTGGTCTCCGCGCTGGAGTGGGGCGCACGTTCTCCACGCCGCAGACTTCACTGAGACAAACCCATCGTTAGGGCCTTCAATTTCAAATATTTCTTTCGCCCGTGATTTCAGTAACATCGACATTTCGTTACCATCCCGAGCGAACGCCCACGAATAATAATCAACGTCGGCACGGTTTGGTGTCGCCATATTGAACGCATCTGCATTGAAAACGCTGAGGTCATGAACAGCATCTTTAAACAGATCAACAATAAATTCTAGCATTCCATTCTTTCCCTCCAAAGCTAAATCAGCCATAGGGGAACCCCGATGCGGTGTGGCGATGGTAATGACGCTTTTGATCCGATGAGCAGGATCAAATTCATACGCTAATGTCCGTGCAACCAATCCGCCCATACTGTTACCGACAAGCACAATCTTTGATGCCTGCATCTGAGCAATCGCCTGTGATGCGATATCGGCGCGATCAGCAACGCCTGTGCGCCCAGGCATTTGTGGCAC
>CAWUWH010000238.1:0-5334 GCA_963926035.1 uncultured Rhodospirillales bacterium | reverse complement strand
CAAGCCAATTGACCCCATTATATGTGCAGCCGGCAGCGTCACAACGATTGCCGAAATCTTATCTAATGAAATCTTGTCAGAAACAGCGTCTAAAAGCGGCCCAAAGTCTGCGGTCCCGCCCGGATCAATGAGGATCGCCTCTTCAGACGAGCACACGACATAGTGGGTCATAACACGCGCACCATTGGCTGCGGCCGCAGGTTGGCGGAAAGCCAACCACACGCGATCTTCTCGTTCAGCCAACACGTGACAAAGCATTCTTTACATCCCCTCAGGTTTGGAGATGATAGCGTTGCTTTGAGGCTGGGCCAAGACGGAGATTTGCTTTTAAAAAATAGTTCTTTATTGGCTGATTTCCTTGCGCACTAAACAGGCCACAATAAACTTACCCATCTGACGGTGGCTGGGCGACAACGGCCTCATATGGATATCGCTCAGCAATGGTTCCATTGTGCAAAAATACATCCAATATCACCTCATAAGCCTCAGGTGTTATTTCAACGTGCGGCGTCCAACATCCAAGCTTTTGATAAGTCCCGATACAATCTGCCAATACGGCCTCGTCAATATTCGGGAAATATGACTTCTCAGCCTTGGCAATTTCAGCAGCAGGCGTTTCAACCATATACTGACGGGTTTTACGGTAAGCACGCGTAAACGCCCGCGCCATATCGGTTTCCAGCCATTCTCGTGATGCCGCTAGGCTTGAAAATGCGTTAGGGCCGATTTGCGGTCCAACTTGCGCCACGACATGCCCCACACCATCCACTTCAAGCTGCTGCGGGAATGGGCCTTGCTGTTGAACGTATTGGCCCTGGCCACCCCGGAATGCAGCATCAATATCAGCGGCACCACCTGGATTAATTGGGATAATTTTATCGTAATCGATTCCCGCCTTATGACAGGCGTAACGGAACATGGCATTTGGTTGGCCCGCCTTGAACATCACCACCTCGGCGCCTTCAAGCTTATCCCAGGTGAAGCTATCGTCAGCATCACGTCCGGTTATAAAGAATCCATCCATCTCGTTGATCTGCGCGAAATGCATCACAGGTGGTGTTTTGCCTTCCTTCAACGCATTGAAGGCCTGACTGGGCGCGGTTTGGACGACGTGTGCGGTGCCATCAACGATGGAATCAATCGCTGTGCGCCCTGGAGGTGACACTGACCATTCTGGATTAAGGCCCTCAGCTTTAAGGAAGCCACCCGACATCGTTGAAATAAGAGGCGAATAAAAAGCCGAGAATAATGTGAACTGAATATTGATTTTTTCCATGACCCGTCGGCCTCCTGATTAATGACTAATAAGACGATTCCACAGCGCCCGCAGAAGTGCAACTAGAGTGCCGCATACCGCCGTCGCCATCATATCTATGTCTGGTGTCATTTCGTCAGTTCAAGGGGCACCGTTAAATTTCAGGCATGAAAAAGGCCGATCCCGAAGGACCGGCCTAAATCAAAGTCATTTTTCGCTGTTTTAATCAGCTGCACTAATAGCACATGCCTTCACGTCATCTGTGACTTCAGCTTCAAACTGCGTGAAGTTTTCTTCAAAGAGACGACGAAGATTGTGCGCCTGCGCATCATATGCGGCACCGTCTGCCCATGTGTTCTTTGGGTTCAATACTTCATCAGGAACGCCTGGGCAGCTTTCTGGAACCAACACGCCAAAGTTTGGATCCTGAACAAACGAGCCTTTCTCAAGTGTCCCGTCTAACGCGGCATTAAGCATGGCACGCGTATAAGCGATCTTCATACGATCCCCAACGCCATAACCACCACCGGACCACCCCGTATTAACGAGCCAGCACTTGGCGTTCTGCTTGGCCATCTTTTCACCAAGTAGTTTCGCATACACAGTAGGATGACGCGGCATAAATGGTGCACCAAAGCATGTTGAAAACGTTGCCGCAGGCTCTTTCAAGCCACGCTCGGTTCCAGCAACCTTAGCCGTATACCCAGACAAGAAATGATACATCGCTTGCTCAGGTGTCAATTGGCTGATTGGAGGCAAAACACCAAACGCATCACACGTCAGCATGACGATATTGTTTGGCAGTCCGCCTTTGCCTTCAAGGGACGCATTCGGAATTTGCGTCACATCATAAGAAAGACGACCATTTTCCGTTAACGACGTATCGAAGAAGTCATAGGCCCGGCTTTCAGGATCCATCAACACGTTTTCGACGATTGTCCCAAAGCGTGACGCTGTTGCGAAAATCTCTGGCTCAGTCTCGGCCGTGAGGTTAATCGATTTGGCGTAACATCCACCTTCGAAGTTGAAGATGCCTTCGGGGGCCCAACCGTGCTCATCGTCACCAATCAATGTGCGTGAACTGTCGGCAGACAACGTTGTCTTACCAGTACCGGAAAGGCCAAAGAAGATCGCAGTATCGCCGTTTGCTGCCATGTTCGATGAACAGTGCATCGGCAAAACGTCACGAGCAGGCATCAAATAGTTCATCACCGAGAAGATCGACTTCTTGATCTCGCCTGCATATGCACTTCCGCCAATAATGACCATTTTGCGCTTCAGGTTAACAACGATGAATGTCTCAGACGTTGTGCCTTCTGTTTCTGGGTCAGCATGCACACTTGGTGCCTGAATAACCGTGAATTGTGGCGCGAAGTCTTCTAACTCGCTATCGGCTGGTTGAATGAACATGTTGCGGGCAAAAAGATTATGCCACGCATTTTCAGTCACGACCCGAATTGGCAGACGATATTTTGTATCAGCGCCTGCGTAACAATCTTGGACAAATGCATCGCGGCCTTCATAATGGCGCAGCATTTTGCTCAGAAGCTTTTCGAAGTTTTCTTCGCTCATCGGGCGGTTGACGTCACCCCACCAGATATTTCCCGACGTTTCACTCTCTTCAACAACAAAGCGGTCGTTCGGTGAACGTCCACTGTGGCTGCCAGTGAGTGCGAGCAATGAGCCGCCTTCGCCCAATTGTGTCTCACCACGACGGATAGACTCTTCATAAAGTCTTGGTGCTGAGCAGTTCCAAAACGCATTCGAGACTTTACCCAACCCTAACTGATCTAGCCCGTTTCGGCTGATCCGATGACCGATGTTTTGCAACGTTTCCTCGCTCCTTGTCAGGTGGATCAAAAACGTGTCCACCTTGTTACAGATTTAAGGCGGCGAACTTAGACAAAGTAAACTTTCGAGACAAGACAAACTGGCTGAAATCAGGCCTTTTTCACCTTTTGCGTTTTGCGTCTGCCGCAAGTTGCACAAGCATTTCCCGGCAGGTGGTTGAATCTGTTACAGGTTTATCAAAATCAAGGCGCGCCGTCCGACCCTCAGATATCATGTCGATCCCGTCAGAATCACTTCCACATATCTGCCAATTACCAGCCTTACGTCCCACTAACGACTCGGCATATGCGCTTACAGCAGTGCTATGATCCGCGTTCATGTGCTCAATAATATCAACTTCAATAGCCGCCATTTCTTTGGCGATTTTTTTAGGGGTCAGAACATGTTTTGCTTCAAACCAGATGGCGCGTGCAAAGCCGCCAACATAATGCGCCCGCTCAACCGTCATTCGATAAATACCGAAATCACCAAACCCCGCATACATAGCCGCATTTGGGTGGCGGGCTAAAAAGCGTGCACGAGACCCAGGCGACGTATCTCGCTTAATGCGCCCCATCAAAGATAATCTTGGGCCTATCTGTGGGTTTCGTTTTCCAACGGCACCTTCGACAAGTAATGACGCCTGATTATCAGCCAAAATATTCTGTGTATGATCTGAAAGCGTTGAAAACAGAAAAATGGGTTGCCCCTGATGGTCGCAGGCATATGTGACCAATGATGCATAAGGCGCGCCACCTTCAGCCATTGATGTCGCCAATGTCCCAACGCCGCGGCGACGGACAAGCAATCTGGCAGCATCTTGATTACGTCTCTCGGCCATTTCACATCTCCTGTTTAATCCTAAGACTAAGTCTCTGAAGATGGCCCTGCATCGTCAAGGATATCTCTTCGTTTCGCCCTCCCCAAGCATCAAGCGACTTCAAATCGATACACAAGCGTGTGACATGGCATATCGTTTTACTGCGTTACGTTTCATGATGCGGGCTCAATTTACAGTAGATGGATGCAATTTATGTTTGGAAGAAATTTACTACGTACGACGAGTGCCTGCCTTTTGCTATTTTCACAGTGATGCCCGCTGCGCCCGTATTGTCAGCACCACTGAGCGACGAGAAAGTAGCTGTGTACAGTCGACATATCTTGTTCGGGTCCCCTGACGAGAAAGAACACGCCTTAAAACAACTCGTCTAGCGCGATAACAGTGATGTCGCCGCAACGATGATCCTGGCGATGCGCTTTAATCACGATAACCCGGCCCTCGTCGACGCATTTCAGAAGTTAACGAAAAGCACAGCAGATAACTGGTTCGATGCGATGCTATGGCAGGAAAAGAATCCAAACTTCGTCCCACATCCAAGCTTTCGCTACCTTAAAATTGAACTTTTCTCACGCATCGATCCTGAGTTTCTTCGCTTCGTCGGCGGCCCACGATCTTTACCTGAGAATATGAAAATTCGATTAGAAGAAATTACCTGGGGTGGCGTTCGCGTTGATGGCATCCCGTCTCTGGATAACCCAAATTTCATCCAAGCGAGCGCTGCCAGTTATATGCAAGATAATGATCTTGTCTTCGGCGTTGCCATTAATGATGATGTTCGCGCTTATCCCCTCCGCATAATGGGGTGGCACGAAATGTTCAATGAAGTCATTGGCGGCGTACCCGTCGCCCTCGCCTATTGCACCCTTTGTGGCGCAGGCATTCTGTTTGAAACAGATATCGAAGGCCAGGAGACGCCACTCATCTTCGGCTCATCCGGATTTCTATACCGCTCAAACAAACTCATGTTTCATCGACAAACAGACAGTTTGTGGAATCAATTTACCGGCGATCCTATGAATTGTCCCCTCGTGGCCAGTGGCATCAAACTGAAAATTTGCCCTGTCGTCATCACATCATGGGCAGAATGGAAAAAGAAGCACCCACAAACAAAAGTTCTCTCATTGGACACAGGTCATTCACGCGATTATGCATCTGGCGCCGTCTATAACAGTTATTTTTCCAGCCCTGACTTGATGTTCCCTGCCGTCCTAACGGATCAGGAAAAATTCAACCAAAGGATTATGTCTTCGGTATCCGAGTTGTAGGCGCATCCAAAGCATGGCCCGTTATTGCCTTTAAAGATGGCACCGTCATTAACGACAGTATCCGTGAGCGAAACGTGGTGCTCATAGGGGACACGGCAACGCGCACAGTTCGTGCTTATGACCGCGGGAAACTCGAATTTCAA
>CAWUWH010000237.1:0-16447 GCA_963926035.1 uncultured Rhodospirillales bacterium | reverse complement strand
CGGAAACGTCATTTGGAGTTCGACAGGTCCATTCACATCGAGACGCCCAACATCAGATTCCGTGATTGTACTCATCAGTTCCTTGCGGAGATCGCCAAATTCACTCAGGCGTGCATATGAAATCACCACGGCAATGCCAGTGATGACGACCGCTGCCTTAACGGCAAATTTGAATATTCTGATCAGAAAACTAAACATAAATCTGTCCGTTCTTGCTACTTGGTGAGTTGAGTTGCTGCATCGTTTGTGGCGCTGCGCTGACTGCCCAAAGGCCGAAACTTGCTGGCTTTACGTTTGGCACGTTCAATTGCTTCTGGCGCCATGTTCTTCGCAAATTGCTGCGCTGTTTTATATGCATCAGCAATGCCGAAATCACCCGCGATCCAATACCACATGAAAGCCCTTTCCAGATCGGGTGCAAGGTCATTTTCACCCATCGCAAGCATATGCCTCAAGCGCACTTGAGCGGGCACGACGCCTAATTCAGCGGCAAGCGTTAAATTTGTATACGCATCATGGACATCAACAAGCCCACCCTCTTCGGCAAGCTGCATTAATGCCAGATTATAATGCGCAAGTGGATCGCCGTTTTGGGCTGCGCGCGCAAACCACTCCCGTGACGCTATATGATCAACGGGCCCATACGTTCCTTGGTATAATAACGTTGCGAGATCGTATTAAGCTTGTGCCAAGTCGTCTTAGGCTGCTACTACAAGCAGTCATATGCCGAGTATAGGGTCATCTGCGCCACCAATTTTCGTTAAATGAGCCAAAGCTAGGTTATACGTCGACGGATCATGTCCAATCGCTGATGCTGCCTCAAAATAACGGACCGCCTCAACTGCATCCGGCGCACTCGCGTTGCCTCTCAAGCTAATCACGCCCAAAGCACGCAGAGACGGACCGACCTCTGCGTCACCTGCTTGGCGGAACAATTCCATAGTAGTGTCTTGATCACGCACGCAACCTTGTCCCAGCCACGTTAACACCGTCAAATTATGAGAACTCAAACCATGGCCCGCATCAGACAGTTCAGATCAGGACTGACGAACCTGAACATAATCACCTTTCTTAAAGGCGATCAGAGCCATCGCAAATTCTTTATCGAGGGGGTTTTCAGTCTCTGTTGGCGCTTCGCTCGCAGGTGCTGGCACCATAATCAGATCGAGATCAAGATCGCTGTCTTGCGCCTGCACGACACTGGATGCAGCGAGTACAAGAACCGCTGCACATCTTATCTGAATAAAGTTAAATACCAAAATCATGCACGCACATTATATGAGGGTTTCACCTAATGGAATGGCAATATATCGCTCTATAATTCAATTCTTTAGTTCAAACCGAAATGCAACCAAAATCAAGGGTCGTAATAACTCGCATCAACGTCGTATAACAGACAGACGGCTTGGCTGGATGGTGTGAAACCAAGACAACTAATCATAGGCACAGCATTATGGTATTTGCCTAAAGCTCTGAGCTAAATGACCATACTTATGACACTGTTTTTTGAAGCAACATACAAAGGGACGATATGACACATTATTCCATTTTCAGCCTGCTTCGAAATGCAATGGGATATCACCAAAATTGGCAACAAGCTTGGCGCTCACCAGATCCAAAACCAGAGTACGATGTTCTCGTCATCGGTGGTGGCGGACACGGCTTGGCGACGGCGTACTATTTAGCCAAAGAACACGGTATTACAAATGTCGCAGTCATTGAAAAAGGCTGGCTTGGTGGCGGTAATACTGGCCGTAACACGACCATCATTCGTTCAAATTATCTTTGGGACGAAAGTGCCCACCTTTATGAAAAGTCGCTACAGCTATACGAGGGCATGAGCCAGGACCTCAACTACAACATTATGCTGAGCCAACGCGGCGTTCTCAATTTGGCTCATAGCCTAGGCGATGTCAGAGATACCAAGCGCCGCGTCTATGCCAACAAGCTGAACGGTATTGATTCAGAATACATTGGCCCTGAAGAAATTCGTGAACTCGTACCGATCATTAATTTAGACCCCAATATTCGCTATCCGGTTCTGGGATCATCTCTGCAACGCCGCGGCGGCACGGCCCGCCATGACGCCGTTGCATGGGGATTGGCACGTGCTGCGGATGCGCGCGGTGTCGACATCATTCAAAACTGTGAAGTCACGGGCTTTGATATTCAAAACGGTCAAGTCAAAGGCGTCCACACAACACGCGGTGACATTAAAGCCAAAAAAGTCGGCGTTGTCGTGGCCGGGCATTGCTCCGTCCTTTCAGAAATGGCGGGTTTCAGAATGCCCATCGAAAGCCACCCTCTTCAGGCAATGGTTTCTGATCCCGTGAAACCAATTATCGATGTCGTTGTGATGTCAGGTGCTGTGCACTGTTACGTGTCGCAATCTGACAAAGGCGAATTGATTATGGGTGCGGGCATCGATGCGCATACAAGCTATTCACAACGTGGCAGCATGCATATTGTCGAAGACCAAATCGCTGCTGTGTGTGAACTCTTCCCGCTGTTCAGCCGCATGCGCTTAATGCGCCAATGGAGCGGAATTGTTGATACATGCCCAGATGCGAGCCCTATCATCTCAAAGACCCCGGTAGATGGCCTATACTTCAACTGCGGTTGGGGGACGGGTGGCTTTAAGGCCACGCCAGGTTCCGGCTGGGTATTTGCGCACACCATCGCGCGTAATGAACCACATCCATTGAATGCACCGTTCGCACTTGATCGGTTTGTAAATGGCAACCTTATCGACGAGCACGGCGCCGCCGGCGTCGCGCATTAGGAGGCAATGATATGTTCTTAATCCCATGTCCCTGGTGTGGCGAACGCGAAGAAGGCGAATTTTCATATGGGCATGAAGCGCATATTGTGCGCCCGAAAGACCCTGAGAAACTAAGCGATGCTGAATGGGCCGACTATTTATTTATGCGGACCAATCCAAAAGGACCCCATCTTGAAAGATGGGTGCACACGGCGGGCTGCCGTCGTTGGTTCAATATTGCACGTAACACCCATACCAATGAGATCCTTGCTGTTTATTTGATGGGTGAAAAACCACCCAAGGACTTAGCCAAAAAACCTGCAAAAGGGGCGAAGTCATGACTCAGACACATCGCCTCACCGATGGCGGTCGCATTGATCGTGACCGCCCCATTGATTTCTTTTTCAACGGCCGTCGATATTCTGGGTATGAAGGCGATACGCTTGCGTCTGCTTTGTTAGCAAACGGCGTGATGCTTGTAGGCCGTAGCTTTAAATATCACAGACCGCGTGGCATCACGTCGGCTGGAACTGAAGAACAAAATGCTCTCGTGCAGCTGGAGCGCGGTGCACGGACGATCTCAAACATGCTGGCCACACGCGTGCCGCTTTATGAAGGTCTCGACGCTGCCAGTGTTAACTGCTGGCCATCACCCAATTTCGATTTCATGGCCATGAACAGCTTGTTCCATCGAATTCTACCTGCGGGCTTCTACTACAAGACGTTTATGTGGCCCGTATCGGCTTGGAAATATTATGAACACATCATCCGCCGTGCGGCAGGCCTTGGCCGTTCGCCAATGGAGCCTGATGCAGATACCTACGATAAGATGAACGCCCACGCGGATCTTATTGTTGTTGGTGGCGGACCGGCAGGACTGACGGCTGTCAGATCAGCTGGGATACGCGGTGCCCGCGTCATTCTTGTTGATGAACAGACTGAACTTGGCGGACAACTCTTAAACGAACGATTTGATATCAATGGTTATCCAGCAACCAATTGGGTAGCGGATATCGAAGCAGAACTCATGGCAATGCCGAACGTCACGATCTTAAAGCACACGACTGCGTTCGGATATTATGACCACGGCTTCATCGGCTTCCTGCAAAACCGCAGCAACAATGTTGCATTTGGAGAGGATGGACGATCCCGCCAACGCATGTGGCGCGTCCGCGCTAAAAACGTGCTTCTGGCTACAGGCTCTCTTGAGCGACCCCTCATTTATTCAGATAACGATCGCCCGGGCTGTATGCTTGCGGGCGCGGTTCGTACCTACGTCAACCGATACGGTGTCACACCTGGCAACCGCCACGTCATTTTTACGAATAACGATGATGCATATCGGTCTGCGCTTGATGTGAAAGTAGCGGGTGGTGACGTTGCATGCGTTGTCGATTTGCGCACCAAACCAAAAGGCGAACTGGTCACACAAGCGATTGAAGCAGGCATCGACGTCATAGAAGGCTCAGTGATCACCGCTGTCATTGGTGGCAAACGCGTGCGTGCCGTTGAAGTTATGAAACTTAACGAAGATGGTACGGGCGTCACAGGATCAGCGCAGACAATCACCTGCGATATCGTTGGCTCTAGTGGTGGCTGGAACCCAGTTGTTCATCTGCACAGCCATTCTGGTGGGAAAAATGTGTGGCGGGACGAAGATGGTGTCTTTGTGCCCGGCGACACACTGCAATCCGAACAAGTATGTGGTGCGGCAGCTGGTAGCTTCTCACTTCAGGCTGCACTGAACGAAGGCGACTTCGCGGGTATTGATTTCGCATCTAAACTTGGCTTTCCAACGAAGAAGCCTAGTGCTGTACTTAAAACGTCATCTGACGTCGCTGAGGAGCCCTGGAAGCTGTTGTGGTATATCCCGACGACGAAGCCAGCTGGCCAACGCGGCAAGCATTTCATTGATCAACAGAACGATGTCACTGTCGCAGATGTGCAATTGGCCGCGCGGGAAGGCTATCGCTCGGTCGAACATGCCAAGCGGTATACAACCTTAGGCATGGCAACGGACCAAGGCAAAACTGGCAACATTCCTGGCCACGCGATTTTATCTGCAGCGCTGGGACAAACAATTCCAGAAACAGGTACGACAACGTTCCGTCCGCCATACTCTCCTGTCACCATGGGTGCGATAGCGGGACGTTATGTCGGAGATTTCTTTGACCCTGTTCGGCGCACCCCCATGCATGACTGGCATGAAAAAGCCGGATGTTTATGGGAAGACGTCGGACAATGGCGTCGCCCTTGGTATTATCCGGCGGACGGCGAAAGCATGCAGGACACGGTAAACCGTGAGTGCCTCGCCGTGCGTAACCATGTCGGCATGCTTGATGCAACGACGCTAGGCAAAATCGATATTCAAGGTCCGGATGCTGCCGAGTTCCTCAACCGTATTTATACAAATGCATGGCTAAATCTTGCGCCCGGAAAATGCCGTTACGGTCTGATGCTTGGTGAAGACGGCATGATCATGGATGATGGTGTGACGTCCAGCCTGGGCGAAAACCATTACCTCATGACCACCACATCAGGTGGTGCACCACGCGTGATGGCTTGGCTTGAGGAATGGCTACAGACGGAATGGCCTGATCTCAAAGTTTACCTGACATCCGTAACAGAGCAATTTGCAACACTGCAGCTCGCGGGACCAAACGCACGCGATTTGTTATCAGAGTTCACCACAGATGTTGACCTGGATAACGACGCGTTTCCTTTCATGAGCTGGAAGTCAGGTAAGGTTGCCGGCATACCCGCACGCATTTACCGGATTAGTTTTACCGGCGAACTCTCCTATGAAATCAATGTTCCTGCCTCAGCAGGTTTGTCGCTCTGGACGGATATTATGATTGCGGGCGAGAAATTTGGTATTGAGCCTTTTGGCACTGAAACCATGCACGTGCTTCGCGCCGAAAAGGGCTTTATTATTGTCGGCCAGGAAACAGACGGCACAACGGCACCAGGCGATCTTGGTATGGACTGGATTGTCTCGAAAAAGAACCCTGACTTTATTGGCAAACGATCCATGTCGCGGCCAGATATGCTTAGAGATGATCGAAAGCAACTTGTTGGTCTCCTCACATCTGATCCAAGCGAGGTTCTTCCAGAAGGTGGCCAGATCGTTGCCGAGACACAACCAAAGCCACCGATGACGATGATTGGTCATGTGACGTCGAGTTATTACTCAGCCGCACTTGAGCATTCCATTGCGTTGGCGGTGGTAAAGGGTGGGCGCGCACGCATCGGCGATACGGTGTATGTGCCCATCGAAGGCAAAACGGTCTCTTGTGAAGTTGTTGAGCCTATTTTCTATGACAAAGAAGGGAGCCGAATCAATGGTTGATACTTATCGTTTAAGGAGCCCCCTCGCCCATCTTGGGCTTGATGCCCGCGCACGCGCAGAAGCCGACATCTCAGGCACAGGCGTTATTCTAAGCGAAAGCTCGCAGGCCGGATTGATAAATATTCGCGGTGATGTATCTGATGCACGTTTTGTTATGGCCATCGAAAAATCTATCAAGCTTAGTCCACCAACAGCGCCTAACACTGTTGTTGGCAAACCTTCCGCAACACGTCTTATGTGGTTAGCACCAGACGAGTGGATGGCCATCACGCGCCCAGGTGGCGTTGAGCGCGCACTCAAAGCCTTGCAAAAGAACCTCAAAATTGCTGACCTTCATAGTTCTGTAACGGATACGACCGAAGCCCGGACATGCATCCGTGTATCTGGACCACGTGCCAGGGAAGTTATCTCCAAAGGATGTTCAATTGATTTGCATCCTTCGGCTTTTGGGCCGGGACAATGTGCGCAAACTGTCGTCTCACGTGTCGGCGTCATGCTGGCTCAAACTGCGAGCACTAAAACACACCAACCGACCTATGAGCTTTATCCGCTTCGAAGCTTTGCGACATATCTTTGGAATTGGTTGGAAGATGCCTCAACTGAGTATGGCGTGAAGGTCGAGTAACCTACTCTTTATCTCGCCTATCGCGCGCCTCACGGCGCCTTCCCTTTGGTCGATCATTAACTTCACGGCGCTCAGCACCTTTCCGTCTGTCACCGCCTTCAGGTATCTCAAGTTGCTGCTGACGACGATCAGTTTGCGACCGTCTTTCCTTACGCTCCTGTCGCCGGTCCTGACGTCGACGCTCGCGGTGGATTTTATCACTTGATAACCAATGTAACTGCCCGCAATTAGTATCACGCCACCAAGCCCAAAAACGAAGACACTATAGAGCACCCATGGTGGTGATTTCGATGAAGGGAGCTTTGGCTCACCTGGAAATGCACGTCGGGTCGGTTGTTCAGCAAGCAGCTCGGCTTACGCAGCGGCTAATTCACTCTCGCTGAGCGGAGATTTGCGAACCGCATCGTTTTTGATGACCACTTCTGGGACTCGCTTGATCTCTGTGGGCGTTTTATACTCAGCTGCGTCCCAGGGAAACTGTTCAATAGGCTGACAGGCCTGTGTGCCACCATCCACTTCAGCCAAGGCAGTGCCTTCGCCGCGCTTATACGCACCAACGGTGGCATAGAAGCCGTTAAAAACGCCGACGCCAATAACCGATTCAATCTGTGTTTTAAATTCGTCCTGACGCTCAGCAATATGCTCTTTAAGTCGTGCAAGGTCTGCAGGCGTTTCATTGAACGCAATCAATATGACTTCAGTAAGCCTTGGCAATCGGCCGCATAACCGGGGAAGGGCCTTTGCATTTGCGACACTAAAATAAGGCGTTACGATGGTCCGCCCAGTATATCCATTTACTGTCGTTGCAGTGATCGCCAATGGATTGAGTTGAACTGCAACAGACCCATTATCGTCGGATTGTGCTGTCCCGACACCTATGAAAAATATCACCAAAAATGCGGATGCGAACAATTGACAAGGTACAAAGAATTTCATGACTTATCCTCATTGAGTGAGACTTCAGTCCCAAACACGCCTGTCTGAAATTTGAGTTTAACATATATCGATCCGGCAAGAAGACGCACATCTACTCCGGAAAGTCTTTTCCCAGAGGCGTAGGCAGGCATCCAAGGACCACGTGTTCGCAGTTTCATCACATCCCTCAAATATTAATTGAGAGAAGCATACCATAGAGTTTATCGGCAGCGTATGACATTGATCACCGCAAGGACATTTATCGCCTTACGGCACCTAAAAGCCTATATGGGATCAGTAAACTGAATTTTCCGGAAGCGGCTTAATGGCCATTTCTGCGCTGGCTTGTTCGACCCACGCACTTCGGTGCTTAGCAACTTCTTCTGCCTGATGCCGTGCGCGTTTTTTTGTTGGCGCCAAAGCTTCTTCATAGAAAAAATCGGGCAACTGATCATCGGCAACGGTGAAACCTGCATCACGATTGAATGCGTCTTCGAACATAAGCGTCTCAAGGCCGATCTGCTTGAAATAGCTGTCGGTCAATTCAGTCCCAACAGCGCTGTTCACAGCACTCATGATCATGTCGAGATTAATGTTTGTTACCGTACGACCAAACAAGCATAGCCCGACGCTGTCAGCGGCAGCGCATAGCATCTGAACGTTCATGCTTTCGCCAACCAGTTCCTCTGTCGACTTTCCGTCACATTCATGCGTTGGGATATTTCCGGTTGTGTGGTCAGCGCCTTGTGCCGTCGACATCATCGAAATACCTGTCACTTCAATCACGCGGGGATCGTAGGCACTGATCGATTGTTTCTTGATCACCGGCACGCGTTTGATACCGAAATACTCACCAACTCTGGCCGCACCAGAAGAAAGCAGTTTGCCTCGCTCAGTTCCAGTGCGGATATCCTGAAGGGCTGCTTCCATGAATGCGACATTACCGAACTCGGCCTCGCCGTTCTCCATCAAAATCGCCAATGTGGCGCCCAATTCAATGGTATCAATCCCAAGGTCATTTGCGGTCATATTTAACCGACTAACGTCGTCAGGATCTTCCAAACCGCAATTGGTTCCAAGCAATCCAATTGTCTCGTACTCAAGTGGCGAGACAATCTCTTTGCCATCTTTATCAACATAGATGTTTGAGCATTTAATCATGCAGCCAGGCATACATGCATGCGTAGGTACGCCGCCCCGCTCCATATTTTGCTCACGAATGAAATCACCACCCATCCGGAAGCGCTCTTTCGATGCATCCGTCATCTGGCCGCTGGAGAAGTTACGTACAGGCAATCCGCCCATCCCGTTCATTACATCCGCGACAAGAGCAGTACCGTATTCGCCCATGCTGATGACTTTCTCATCAACGCGAAGTTTTGCTGTATATTCTTTAACGCCTTGCATAACGCCGCGTCGGTCCTCGAAAGTCGGCATTTTGTGCTTGTCGCATACTATCGCCTTAACTTTCTTCATGCCCATCACAGCACCGACACCACCACGAGCAGCAATCCTGACAGGACGGCCTTCTGGATCTGAGAACGATATACCAGCCATCAAGCCCCGGTATTCGCCAACTGGGCCGCAAATTGCCAGGCTGACTTTCTCACCATACTTGTCATGTAAAAGGGCGGCAGTTTCGATAACGCCCAATCCCATATAAGCGGTCGCATCATCAAACGTGACGACGCCTTCTTTGTTAATACGAATGACCACCCAGTCGTCGGATGCATTCTCAAGAGTCAGACCGCAAAGCTCGATTTGACCCAGTGCGAAACCAAAGGTTCCGCCCGCATTCGCTTCTTTGACACCACCTGTCAGCGGGCTTTTACAGCCAACGCTGATGCGGTTCGCATTCGACATGTTTGAGCCCGCAAAAGGTCCAACGGAAAAAATCAGTAGATTTTCTGGAGACATGGGATCGATCTTTGCCACGCCGCGCTCATAGAGCGTCTTGGCGATATAATGACGGCCTGCTAGCACGAGAGCTTCACCCTTCCGGGTTTCTCGTGTTACAGATTTGGTCGATAAATCAATGGTCAGATAATCGCGCATGGTTCTTCTCCGTCAATGCGTAACAGTTACGTAGGACTGAAATGAACCAGAATCAAGACATTAGAGTATTATGTACATTTTTTTATATGCAAATAATTTATACTACACATTAGAATCGGGAAAATTTGCTTTCCGTTCTGCCATGTACGCTTGCAATGCTTCGTCAACGCCCGGATCAATCGCGGGTGCCTGATATTCGGCAAGCCAAGACTTCCATTGGATATTCGCCCGCTGTGCCATATCCAGGCCGCCTTCTGACTCCCATTGCTCATAGGAATTATTGTCTGCAAGCGACGAACGGATAAATGCGGTCTCAAAATTTGCCTGTGTATGTGCACATCCCAAGTAATGCGCACCGGGGCCAACCTCACGGACAGCATCCATTGCCTGACCATTCTCTGTCAGATCAAACCCTTCGGTTAGGCGTTGCATCATCGCAAGTTGATCGCAATCCATGACGAATTTCTCGTAACCAGACGACAGGCCGCCTTCAAGCCAACCGGCACCATGCAAAGCGAAGTTAACACCAGAAAGAACAGTGGCATTAAGCGTGTTGGCACTTTCGTAGGCAGCCTGGGCATCAGGCACCTTCGAAGCACATAACGACCCACCCGACCGGAATGGCAAGTTAAGACGTCGGGCCAGTTGTGCCGCTGCGGAAATCACCAATGTTGGCTCAGGCGTGCCAAATGTTGGCGCACCAGATTGCATCGAAATCGCGCTCACAAACGCACCGAATATAAGCGGTGCGCCAGGGCGACATAACTGCGTTACGGAACCACCCGCGAGAACTTCGGCTAAAACCTGAGCTAACGTGCCAAGCGCGGTTACCGGGCTCATTGCGCCGGCCAGAATAAACGGCGAGACGATACAGGCCTGGTTTGCACGCGCATAAACCTTAAGCGCGCCAAGCATTGTGCCATCAAAAACCATCGGAGAGTTTGCATTAATCAAACTGGTTATGACCGTGTTCTGGTCTACAAACTCTTTACCAAACAAGATTTCACACATCGCGACAGAGTCTGCAGCGCGCATCGGATGCGTCACCGACCCCATGAACGGCTTGTCTGAGTATTTCATGTGCGCATAAAGCATATCGAAGTGGCGCTTGTTGACGGGCAGATCAACAGGCTCACAAACCGTCCCGCCTGAATGATGCATAGCAGGTGCCATGTAAGCGAGTTTTACGAAATTACGAAAATCTTCAATCGTACCATAACGGCGACCATTATCGAGGTCGCGAACAAATGGAGGGCCATAGACTGGTGCGAATACTGTGTGATTGCCACCGATTTCGACATTCCGAGCAGAATTTCGTGCATGTTGTGTATATTGCGCTGGCGCCGTCTTGAGAAGTTCGCGGCATAAACCTCTCGGGAAATGGACACGCGTGCCTTTGACGTCAGCGCCTGCCCCTTTAAGCATTTCAAGCACTTCTTCATCATCTCGAAACTCGATACCGATCTCTTCAAGAATAGTATCCGCATTCGCTTCGATAATTTCGAGCGCTTCTGGTGACGCTAATTCTAAAAGCGGCACATTTCGGATGATATAAGGCTTCGTGACAGCATCTGATTTTTGGCGTGCAGCACGGCGGGCATCACGACCTCGGCGGGCGGTTCTTTCAGACATAAGCGGCAACTCCAGATATACGCGCAACGCCATGATTGGCAATCGCTGCGGCCATATTGAATTTTACCTATAATTGTTAGCGCCAGATTGTTAGATCAACTAATCCAGCGCCGTCATTTTGTGGTCAAAAGCCGCCTCAAATTTGATACTTGGGCGTTAAAACTGTTCACCAGAAAACTCAGTGATGATTGACTGGCTGTCGCGATAGTCTTGTAGGAACTCAACAACAGAAACAACTTGGCCAACTTCACCTAATTCTGTTACCAGCGCAAGGCGCATAAAACGCTGAAAACCAAGCATTTTAGTCGATTTTTCCCGTTCGAATTCAGACATCATTGCAATGGCCCTCCCCTCTGCAACGACCTTGCGATAGGCAGCCCGCACAGGATCAACGATTTGTTGTGGTCTCAAGTCCTTAGAATGTAACCCCGTACCGTCATATCCCAGATGGTCACGAAAACCGCTCCCCCAGAACCTGTTTGGAATTCATTTCCACCGTCGATGACGTCAACAATATGAATAAATGGGACAGACACGAGCAGACATTTCAGCAATTCTAAATCAGATATTTTTGGTAAACTGCCGAATACCATCAGTGTCGCCCAATAGTCGTGCGTACTCTTTTGACGTTTAGAAAGTGCGTTGAACGGAATTTCCCATTGGCGATAAGTCATGGAATATCATTATAAAGAATCAAACAAATGACAATAAATATCAGGCTACTTTCTACGCATATGAGATCACTTCCAGATCGCCTTGCCAGAACCCGGGATACCAAGCTCAGCCCACATTTCGTCGACTTTTGCCACAACCTCATCGGTCATGCGGATTTTCGTTCCCCATTCCCGGTGCGTTTCAGGGGGTAGCTTGGACGTCGCATCGATTCCAAGCTTGCCGCCAAGGCCGGACTCAGGTGATGCAAAATCAAGATAATCGATCGGTGTGTTCTCAATCACCGTTAAATCACGCGACGGATCAACATTGGTTGAGAGCGCCCAAATCACATCATTCCAGTCGCGCGCATTGATGTCCTCATCAACAACGATGACGAACTTTGTGTACATAAACTGTCGTAGATATGACCAAACAGCCATCATCACACGCTTTGCATGACCGGGGTAAGCTTTCTTCATGGAAACCACAGCAACACGGTACGAACACCCTTCTGGCGGCAACCAGAAATCAACGACTTCCGGGAATTGTTGTTGTAGTAACGGCACGAACACATCGTTAAGCGCTTCGCCTAGAACCGCAGGCTCATCAGGCGGGCGTCCCGTATATGTTGACAGGTAAATCGGGTTCTTGCGCATCGTCACGGCAGTAACAGTGAACACGGGGAAAGGCTCAACCGAATTATAGTATCCGGTATGGTCACCATAAGGGCCTTCGTCACCATAATCGCTGAGCGACACAGTGCCCTCGATGACGATTTCAGCCGTAGCAGGAACTTTTAGCGGCTGTGTGATACAATCGACCAGATCCACCTTTTTACCACGAAGCAAGCCTGCAAATTGATATTCTGACAATGTATCTGGCACCGGTGTAACCGCAGCCAAAATTGTCCCTGGGTCAGCGCCGAGAACGGCTGCAGCTGGTAACGGTTCTGGCTTCTCTGATTTCCATCTTTGATGATGCTGCGCCCCGCCCCTATGTTTGAGCCAGCGCATCAGCGTTGTGTTCTTGCCTGTGACCTGCATCCGGTAAATGCCTAGATTAAAGCCATCTCGCCGATCGTCACCAGGACCTTTCGTGACAACGAGTGGCCAGGTGATCAATGGTGCCGGCTCGCCCGGCCAGCAGGTCTGGATAGGCAGCTTGGACAAGTCGATATTATCGCCCATCATCACCACTTCCTGGCAATATGCCGTCGTGGCGTCTTTCGGCTTCATTGCCATCACAGTCTTCAAAAGAGGCAACATCTCAACGGCTTCACGCCAGCCACCCGGGGGCTCTGGTTGGCGAAGGAACGCAAGGGTTTCGCCGACCTCGCGAAGCTCAGACGGTTCGCGGTTCATGCCCCATGCCACACGTTCAACGGTACCGAATAAATTCACCAGAACAGGCATATCAGACGGGGTGCCGTCAGCTTTGATGACATTCTCGAAAAGGATTGCCGGGCCACCCTCAGCAATCACACGCGTTTGAATTTCAGTCATTTCAAGAACGCTCGACACAGGCTTGCTCACGCGCACAAGTCTTCCTGATTCTTCCAAGCGTTGCATGAACTCTCTCAACGACGCATAAGCCATAAATGACGCTCCTTTTCTGGCGCAAAGTTGCCCCGTTATCCCCCTTACGGTCAAGCGCGGTCGAAATTTCGCCAAAGTCAACCCCGAGCATTGTCAATCAATGGGTTAACCGTCTAGTGTCCAACTTGGGTACATGGGATTGCGCCATCAAGAGCGCGCGCCAGCAGGATAAGCGGAAATATGGCCGACGGGATTACTGATACCAATGAAGTGCTTAGCGCTTCCAGCCTCCAACGGCTGATTGATATTGGCATCGCACTTTCTGCAGAACGTGACACCAACGTTCTGATGGAAACGATTTTGCTTGAAGCCAAGAGCTTATCCAATGCCGACGGTGGGACGCTTTATATTCGCACAAAAGACAATCGTTTGCGCTTTGAGGTCATGCGCACCGATAGCCTGAACATCGCCATGGGCAGCACAACGGGGAAAGATATAAACTTTCCACCATTGGCACTTTATGACGCTAAAACCGGCGAAGAAAATCATAAAAACGTGGCATCAGCTGCGGCTTTAACTGGCAAATCAATCAATGTTCCAGATGCCTACGAAAGTGACGACTTCGATTTTTCGGGCACTAAGAAGTTAGACGAAGGTACAGGATACAGATCGAAGTCATTTTTATATGTCCCCCTAAGGAACTCTCAAGAAGAAGTTATTGGCGTGCTGCAGCTCTTGAACGCTGTCGATAGCACAACCGGTGATGTCATTCATTTTGGCAGACATATTCAGCCATTGATCGAGGCATTGGCCTCTCAAGCGGCAGTCGCGCTTGACAACCAGCAATTATTGGAAGCCCAGAAGAAACTATTGGATAGTATTATTGAGCTTATTGCGTCTGCGATTGATGCAAAATTACCTTATACAGGCGGCCACTGCCAGCGCGTTCCAGAACTCACCAAAATGTTGGCAAGTGCGGCCTGTGAAGAAACAGAAGGGCCGTTCGCCGATTTCGATCTCACCGAGGAAGAATGGTACGAACTCCACATCGCGGCATGGCTACATGATTGCGGCAAAGTTACGACGCCGGAATATGTTGTCGATAAGGTAACCAAGCTCGAGACGATATATAACCGTATTCATGAAATCCGTAATCGCTTTGAAATCGTCAAGCGTGACCGTGTTATTACCTACCTCAACGCAGTTATCGATAGCGGCGACCCGGATCAACTTCGCGCTGATCTCGAAACTGAACTCGCACAAATTGGTGATGATTTTAACTTCATTGGTGAATGCAATGTTGGCGGCGAATTTATGGCGCCTGAGAAGATTGAGCGGGTTAAAGAGATCGCCAAAACCAAATGGACACGTACGCTTTCGGATCGAGCCGGGCTTTCATATGAAGAGCTGAAACGCATTGAGCGCGAGCCAGAGCCCGAGCTTCCGTTTGAGGAAAGCCTTTATCTGATCGCTACGACCATGTTATCTACCGTGACGGGATGGAGCCTACGGCGGTCGAGGATAATCCATAGGGATTCCAGCTCGAAGTGCCGGAGCACAAATATAATCTTGGCGAAATTTATAACCTGTGTATCGCACGCGGTACACTCACTGAAGAAGAGCGTTTCAAGATTAATGATCACATCGTGCAAACGATCATTATGCTAGAAGCGCTTCCGTTCCCGAAGCATCTAGCCCGCGTGCCTGAGTTTGTTGGCGGCCACCACGAGGAAATGGATGGCACTGGATATCCAAAAGGCCTGAACAAAGACAACATGTCTGTGCCTGCAAGTATCATGGTGATCGCGGATATCTTTGAAGCACTTACGGCAGCGGATCGCCCATACAAAGCGCCTAAGAAGCTCTCGGATAGCGTGAAAATCATGTTATTCATGAAGAAAGACGCGCATATCGACGATGAATTATTCCAATTATTCCTGACGTCCGGCATCTATAAAGAATACGCAGAGCGGTTCTTGCTTCCTGAACAACTCGACGATGTTGATATCGAACAATACATGCCCAAAGCTGACGCTGGGGACGACTAATCGCACATGGTTGAGATTTACGTCGATGCCGATGCGTGCCCCGTCAAAGACGAAACTGTCAGTGTCGCTGCCCGACATAATCTCAAAACAATTATGGTTTGTGATGGTGGGATCCGCCCCTACCCAAGCAACATGGTTGAATTGGTCATCGTCGCCCAAGGCGCTGATGCCGCTGATGACTGGATTGCAGACAATATCAAAACTGCGGATGTATGCGTGACCAATGATATTCCTCTGGCAGCAAGATGCCTGGAAAAAGGTGCGCTGGCCATAAAGTCAAATGGAGAACCCTTCACCGAAAGCAGTATAGGCATGGCTTTGGCGAACCGCGAATTGATGCAGGGGCTACGCGAAACAGGGCAGATTACCGGTGGCCCACGCCCCTATAGCAAAAGTGATCGTTCTTCGTTTTTGAATAGGCTTGAGACGACCGTGCAAAGGGCACTGCGCAATTAACACATCAAATGTCGTTCATGAAATTGACAACACCTGCGTCTAAGGCGCATCATCTTAAAGTGAAGGTTCCTCGGGAAAGACGATTAAGTCTTGGGGACTAATAGGGAACACGGGAACGATCTACCCATCAGGGGATTTATACCCGGGCTGCCCCCGCAACTGTAAGCGGTATGCCGAGAGTTAAATGTCACTGATCTTAAAAGATTGGGAAGGCGACTTAAGGTAATTACCCGCGAGCCAGGAGACCTGCCTTTGCATCGGACGACATGTGTCGCCGGTAAATTTAAATCGAACTCGGAGGGAGTTATGATGGATCAAGTTCAACAAGCTTCAATTACGACACCACTATCGTTACAGCAACGCGTTACAGCAGCACTCTGTGCATTAATGCTTGGAAGTTTTCTTGTATTTGGCGTC
>CAWUWH010000236.1:0-4302 GCA_963926035.1 uncultured Rhodospirillales bacterium | reverse complement strand
GATCCGGGTGGTGATATTGATCTCCTCATGGATGCCGTTGAGCAAGCCGGATGTGAGATTGAGAAAATCCTCCTCACCCACGGGCATGCGGATCATGCGGGCGCTGCGGACGAGCTTCGGGAGCGTCTGGGTATCCCCATTGAAGGCCCGCACATTGATGATCAGTTCTGGATTGATACGATCCCTCAAGATTCTGCCAAGTACGGTTTTCCGGGTGGGCGTGCGTTCGATTCTGATCGCTGGTTGGTTGGCGGAGAAAGCGTCACCGTCGGCAATGTGACGTTTGGTGTTTATCACTGCCCCGGCCACACTCCAGGCCACGTCGTCTTTCATCAACCAGAAAGCAATCTTGCGTTCGTAGGTGATGTCTTGTTTCAGGGCTCCATTGGGCGCTCCGATTTTCCTAAAGGCGACCAAGACACACTGATCAATTCGATTAAGACACAGCTTTGGCCGCTCGGCGACGACACAGCCTTCGTCCCTGGCCATGGGCCCATGTCCACATTTGGCCATGAACGCGAGACCAATCCCTACGTCGGCGGAACCTAAATTCACCCAACACCAACGGAGACAAAGCATGTCTGATCCAATTTTGAGCGAATGTATTAATCCGACATGTCCAATATCTGGGGAGCCTGTCGCGCCTGACAGCCTCACAACTTACAAAGGTCATACGGTTGGCTTTGGCGAACCAGAAGATCGCGACAAGTTTGCCACCGCACCAGACGACTTTCCAGATGCCATCCACCATTTTGACCAACGTATCGCTGAGGGAACCTCATGAGTGACATCCGCATTGAAACCGTCGATGAGCTAGAAGCCATCTATGGCACGCCGTCGGAAGCCTCAATCGTCAAAGAAAGCGCCATTATCACAGACGAGTATCGTCAATTAATTGAGGCGTCGCCCTTTGTGGCACTAGCCTCAAGCGGCACCGAAGGGCTCGATTGCTCACCCCGTGGCGACCAAGGCTGTGTCGTGCATATTCATGATGAAAAAACGATCATGATACCAGATCGGCGTGGTAACAACCGGGTCGATACGCTCAGGAACATCATCGAAGACCCCCGCGTCGCCCTGCTGTTTTTAATTCCAGGTTCTGGCACCACGCTCCGTATTAATGGTCAGGCCCATCTCAGCATTGCGCCTGAGCTTCTTAAAAGCTTTGAAGAGCAAGGCAAGCCACCCCGCTCGGTGATGGTGATTGAGATCGAAACGATGTACTTCCAATGCGCTCGCGCGATCATGCGCTCAAAGCTTTGGGATGCGGCCTCTCACGTCGGCAAAGCTGATATTCCATCAGCAGGCAAGATTCTCGCAGCACAAACCAAAGCCCGCGCAGACGGCGGCATTGATGCCGAAGCCTATGATGCCGAATGGCCCGGACGCGCCGCAAAATCGCTCTGGTAGGCTCAGCCCCTCACCTGTCCTCTCCCCCATTTCTTAAGAGAGAGGGACTTGCGCATTCATACACAGTCCACTTATCCCTCTTCTCCTTTTGGGAGGAAAGGTTAGGTGAGGAGGTTTTATGTGCTTAACCCTTGCAAATCCGGGGTTTCGCGCTTAAACCTCCGATCAAATATTCAGTAACCTTTCTACCTCCGGAGACGCCCTGTGACCGATACTATGCACCCATTCCGTACCCATACGTGTGACGCACCACGGCCTGAACATGTTGGTCAGACTGTGCGCCTTTCTGGTTGGGTGCATCGCAAGCGTGATCACGGCAACCTGATGTTCGTCGATCTGCGCGATCATTACGGGATTACCCAGTGCGTGATTGACGTCTCTAACGAGCTGTTCCCGACCATCGAAAACGCACGTCCCGAGACAGTGCTCACGATCACCGGTGAAGTCGTTGAGCGGTCTGCCGAGACCATCAATACTAACCTGCCAACAGGTCATGTTGAAATTCGCATTCGTGCCGTCAACGTCGAAGGCCCTGCCGAAGTTCTGCCGATGCAGGTCGCTGGCGATCAGGAATACGGTGAAGACATTCGTTTGCGCTATCGCTTCCTTGATCTGCGCCGCGAGAAAATGCAGAGAAACATTAAGCTTCGTAACGGTGTGATTTCATCGATCCGTCGTCGTATGACCGATTTGGGCTTCATGGAGTTCCAGACACCCATCCTGACCGCAAGCTCGCCTGAAGGTGCGCGCGACTATTTGGTGCCTGCACGTAACCACCCCGGCAAGTTCTATGCGTTGCCGCAAGCGCCTCAGCAGTTCAAACAGTTGCTGATGGTCTCTGGTTTCGACAAGTACTTCCAGATCGCCCCATGTTTCCGCGATGAAGATGCCCGTGCCGACCGTTCCCCGGGTGAATTCTATCAACTCGATTTCGAAATGGCGTACGTCACTCAAGAAGACGTGTTACGCACCATCGAGCCTGTGATTGCAGGTGTGTTTGAAGAATTTGCTGATGGCCGAACAGTAACGGACACGCCTTTCCCGGAAATTCCTTACCGCGAATCAATGATGAAGTACGGCTCAGACAAGCCGGACCTCAGAAACCCTATCATCATTTCTGATACAACTGAGCCTTTCCGTGATAGCGGCTTTGGTTTGTTCTCTAAATTAATCGGTGAAAAAAGCTGTGTGGTTCGGGCCATTCCAGCACCGGGTGCTGCCGGTCGTCCACGTTCATTCTTTGATAAGCTGAACGATTGGGCACGTGCCGAAGGCCAAGGCGGCTTGGGCTACATAGTTTATGGTGCTGACGGTGAAACCAAAGGCCCCATTGCCAAGAACCTCGAAGATGATCGCTTAGCAGCAATCAAAGAAGCCGCAGGATTGAGTGATGGCGATGCCGTGTTCTTTGTCTGTCAGGCTGCTGAGAGTGCTGCCAAGTTTGCAGGCGTTGTTCGCGACCGGGTTTGTGACGATCTGGATATCCGTGAAACGGGTTGCTTCAAGTTTTGCTGGATCGTCGACTATCCAATGTTCGAACTGGATGACGATGGCAAGCTTGAGTTCTCACACAATCCGTTCTCAATGCCCCAAGGCGGGCTTGATGCGCTTGAGAATCAGGACCCTCTCGACATTCTTGCTTATCAGTACGACATCGTCTGTAACGGTGTTGAGCTGTCATCAGGTGCAATCCGAAACCACCGCGCCGACATCATGGTCAAAGCCTTCGGCATGGCCGGATACGGCATGGACGTGGTTGAAGAAAAGTTTGGTGGCATGCTGCGGGCATTCCAATTTGGCGCGCCGCCACACGGTGGCTCAGCGCCAGGCATCGACCGGATTGTCATGCTGTTAGCGAACGAAGAGAACATTCGCGAAGTCATTGCGTTCCCAATGAACCAACAGGCCGAAGATCTGTTGATGAGCGCACCGACAGAAGTGGAACCAAAGCGGCTTAAGGAACTCAGCATCAAGCTTGATCTGCCTAAGCCTAAGAAAACCACAACTGACAGCGACAAAGCTGAATAAACACACCGCACTGCAACATCCTGATTACTTTGGATTTTAGATAAAAAATCCTTAGTTTTCAGATAAATGTATGTTCAGGACCGTACATATTTATTCTTGCGTATAATGCTAAGAAAGCGTCTTACTGCACATGTGAAGGCGATGTTGATCTATAGGCCTGATCACATCACGCCCGCAAAAACTTAAAACAAAAAATACGGCCTTGGACCATAGCTATGATGAGATTCGTTGCCACACTTGCAGCTCTTTTTATCTGTACCGCATGCGCCGCCCCTATTGGCGTGACCGTGGTTGCATTGATGGCTGATGGCGTTACGTATGCTATGACTGAAAAATCTATTTCAGACCACGGACTTTCAGCGATTACTGAACAAGGTTGTGCCATGCACCGGGTCTTTACCGATGGCCCTGTTTGTTCAGAGAACGAAGACAATCTAGAGGTTGCCGAGAATTTACCATTCGACCCAGGCCAGACAGTTGAACAACCCGGTGTCTATATGGTGATGGCCAGCAGCTATGACATCAACTCAGCCGAAGCGTTTGATGCACAACACGTGGCAATGAAATCTCAGCTGTTTGTCATGCCTGCAGGTGATCAAAAAGTGAAGTACCATGTCGTTTCAGGTCCGGTCACCCGCGCCACCTACAACAACGCCAAATATGTTGCTGCTCAAGCTGGTGTTCGCAATACCTGGGCACTTAAAATCGACGAACGTGACTGGCAGATTGCAAAAGAGCTAAGTACAAACAATCCATCTGAGCCGCGTCTCTCTAACTAGCCGACTTCGCTGGTTATGGTTGTTTATACACGAGCCATTCTTTACTTATGATCTGAGCACTTTGTTATCGCCTCGCGAAGGGATC
>CAWUWH010000235.1:0-5811 GCA_963926035.1 uncultured Rhodospirillales bacterium | reverse complement strand
ACTCTTGAAATGTCTATTGGGACTTGTGCCGATGGATGCGGGGGAAGTGCTTATTCAAGGTGAAGATACGGCACGTCTTCGCGGTGATGACCGTGATGCTTTTATTGCCAGAACGGGCATGTTGTTCCAGCGTTCCGGCTTATTCGATAGCTTGACGACTTGGGAGAATATTGCTTTTCGGACGCTACAAGCGGGCAATGCGGATATCGATAAACTCAAAAGTGCCGCGATAGATAAGCTGGTGATGGTGGGGCTAGATCCACATGTTGCTGACCTCTCGCCCGCTGAATTGTCGGGCGGCATGCAAAAACGTGTGGGCATTGCGCGTGCTATTTTTGGCAACCCTGAGTTTTTACTTTTAGATGAACCGACAGCTGGACTTGATCCTATCATGTCGAACGTTATCAATGATTTGGTTTTGGATTTGGTTCGAGAACTCGATTGTACGGCGATTTCTATTGATAGCGATATGGCAGGTGCAGAACGGTTGGGTGACCGGGTTGCGATGTTGCATGATGGGAAAGTTATTTGGGATGGACCTACTGATAAGATGACGAAAAGTGAGAACAAATTCGTTGATCAATTTGTCCATAGCCGAGCTGAAGGACCAATCGATATGCCAGTAGTTGCATCCTGATGGTGGATATTTTTTCAAATACACCACGCGTTACTTTGGCGCATACGCCAACACCGCTAGAAGCGCTGCCAAATTTTACCAAAGCACTTGGTGGCCCTGACATTTGGATAAAACGTGACGACTGCACGGGGTTTGCACTTGGTGGTAATAAAGTTCGGAAGCTCGAGTTTCTTATGGCAGAGGCGCAAGCAAAAGGCGCCACAGTGATTGTTACAGCGGGTGGCACGCAGTCAAATCATGTTCGGCAAACCGCTGCTGCGGCGGTGCGACTTGGGATGAAGTGTCATGCAGTATTAGAACGTGTGCGCACTGATGTCTTATACGAGACAAATGGCAACGCGCTTTTAGATTATTTGTTTGGTGCTATCCCGCATTTTGTTGGGAAAGACGCTGATATGGATGCGACTATGTCATCTGTTAATGCTGAACTGACGGCAGAAGGCGAGACCGTTTACATCGTGCCTATCGGTGGATCGAACGCACTTGGTTCTATGGGATATGTTGCCTGTGCTATGGAGCTTGCTCAGCAGTTTCGTGAGAACAATGTTCATCCAAGCACAATCGTACATGCATCGGGAAGTGCTGGTACACAAGCTGGTTTACTGGTTGGCCTGTCGCTTGCGGGGCTAGAAATCCCCGTTATTGGGATGTGTGTTAGCCGCGCTGGTGAGGCACAGAGAAAGAAAGTCACGTCACTTATTGTATCACTGACGAGCTTTATTGAGCGGCCTGATCTTAAAAGTGTTATCGATGTGATTTGTGATGGTGCTTACGTCGGCCCCGGCTACGGCATTGAGACGCCTGAGATGATTGCAGCTATTCAGTTGCTGGCGCGAACAGAAGGTATTTTCTTGGACCCAGTATACACGGGCAAGGCAATGGCGGGATTGGTCGACTATATGAAGACCGGTAAGTTTTATAATGCGGGGCCGGTCATTTTTTTACACACGGGCGGGACGCCAGCGTTGTTCGTCTATCCATCAGTTGCCGGTGACGACCACATTTAAGTAATCTATCACCGGATAATCTGATGCTTATTTGATGGACGAAAACGAAGTCGGCTTTAAGATCAAGTTGCTTAGATGGGTAAGAATCGGTCCATCTTTTTCAGTCTCAGCTCGTTTTGAAATCCATTCTGGATCGGCATGAAATGCGGTCCAGCGTTCTTCCCGCTCAGCGAGGGATGCCCACTCCAGCAAATAATAAAGATCGTGATTGTTGTCACCGATCTCAGTCGTCCAAAACCCTGCTTGTCGGATGCCGTGTCTCGCCCAAATTTTGAGAGTGATTGTCTCAAACCGCTTTAGAAGGTCAGGCATGCGCCCTGGTGCGCAATGGTATATGCGAAGTTCGTGGATCATGATCGTAATCTTTCGTCAATTGTGGGGGCCGGTTTGGCCAAATAATGGATTACGAAAGTTTATCACTTTGAATATTTAAAGGCGACTTTTTTGGAAAGAGAAGGTTTCGCTGAGTAGACTGAGATGTACTCAGTCGACTGGCAGGCCCATCAGTGAGTGCGCAAAGGCTTTGGATTCAAATGGTTTCAAGTCATCGATGCCTTCGCCAACACCGACCGCATGAACGGGCAACCCAAATTTCTCAGCGAGACCAATAACGACACCACCACGTGCTGATCCATCAAGCTTGGTCATTACGAGGCCAGAAATATTGACCATCTCTTTGAATGTCTCGACCTGGCTATGTGCGTTTTGGCCAATAGTACTGTCCATGACCAACAAGGTCGTATGGGGGGCACTGTCATCGATCTTTTTGATGACACGGATAATTTTCTCTAATTCTGCCATTAGGTCTTTGCGGTTTTGTAGCCGTCCAGCCGTATCAACCATCATGACATCAATGCCTGCAGTTTTGGCTTCCTCGTAGGCACCATAAACCAGGCCAGCGGCATCGCCACCATGCTTGCCAGAGATAACTTCACATCCCGATCGCTCACCCCAAATTTGCAATTGTTCAACAGCGGCAGCCCTATAGGTGTCACCTGCAACCAACATGACGGACTTGCCCTCAGATTTGAATTGATTTGCAAGCTTGCCAATTGTCGTTGTTTTTCCTGATCCATTTACCCCGCACACAAGGACAACGTGTGGTTTGTTTGTGGGGTTAATTGACAGTGGTACAGCGACTGTATCTAGAATAGTAATCATTTCATCGGCGAGCGCACGTTTGATCTCGTCCTCGGTGACTTCTTTATCGAATTTTGTTTTTGCGATGGCACTTGCGAGTCTGGTAGCTGTCGTAACGCCAATATCCGCCATGATTAAAGCTTCTTCGAGTTCGTCCAATGCGGCCTGATCAAGTTTGCGACCACGGAATAAGGCACCGATAGAGCCTGTAAGCTTTTCTGATGATTTGCCGAGTCCAGCACGAAGACGGCCAAGCCAGCTTTCGTCACTCATGATGTGCGTTGAACCTCAAGATTGCCGTTCAGGACGCGAACAACGTGGCCCGTGATGATTTCTCCTGGCTCAGCGCCATCAATAATATATGCAGGAACATAATGCTGAGTAAGACCGCGCCCATTCTTTTCAACAAGTACGTTCACGGCGTTGCCTATTTCAGCAGACATGAAGTGATTGAGAGCGATGTCTCCTGCAGCGCGAATTTCCTGTGCGCGCGCCTTTCGCTCAGGCACATCAACCGTTGGCATCTTTGCAGCGGGAGTCCCTTCACGTTCTGAATAGGGGAATACATGAAGGTGGGTCAGGCCAAGATCATTGACTGATGATAGCGTGTTCTCAAACATCTCTCGGGTTTCAGTAGGAAAGCCCGTTATCAAATCTGCGCCAAAGACAACATCAGGGCGAACGGCGCGTGCGCGCTGGACCACGCGAAAGGCATCATCTCGAAGATGGCGACGTTTCATCCGCTTTAGAACCATATCGTCCATAGCCTGTAAGCTAAGATGTAAATGTGGCATCAGTCTTGGCTCATTTGCCAGCGTATCAAATAAGGCGTCATCCATCGCCGCAGGATCGAGCGAGCTAAGGCGTAATCTCAGGAGCTCTGGTACTTGCACCAAAAGCCGCTTAACGATTTCACCCAACTGTGGTTGTCCCGGAAGGTCTGTGCCATAGGAACAGATGTCGACGCCCGTTAGAACAATCTCGCAATAGCCTTCTTTAATCAGTGTGCGGGTTTGTTCAACAATTGCCCCCAAAGGCACGGAACGATTATTGCCGCGTGCGAAGGGGATTATGCAAAATGTACATCGATGGTCACAGCCTTGTTGTATCTGAACAAAGGCGCGCGAACGACCATCAAAACCTTTGACGAGATGCCTCGCTGTTTCTTTAACTGTCATGATATCTGCGACTTGAATTTCTGCGTGGCCGTTCAAGCTTGCGAATGTTTCCGCACGCATCTTCTCTTCGTTGCCGATGACGTCGTCGACTTCAGGCATCGCAGCGAACGTTTCTGGATTTAATTGAGCGGCGCAACCGGTGACAATAATTCGTTTTTTTGGATTCTTACGATGTGCTTTGCGGATAGTTTGGCGCGCCTGACGTTCAGCCTCGGCGGTAACGGCACATGTATTAATGATGATTGCGTCATTAAGCCCGGCTTGAACGGCGTGGCCCCGGATAACTTCGCTCTCAAATGTATTGAGACGGCAACCCATGGTGATGATATCGGGAGCGCTCATGAGCTTGAACCCAAAAGTGATTCTTGGATGACACCTTCAAAGCTTGTCTCAAAAGGGCCTGTCTGGTTAACGCGTCCTTCGCTGGTGTGCTCAACAGTCAAAAGCCCGCCGAGTAATTCGACATGCACACGTGGCCCTGTAAGGCCACGGCGATGTGCATTCACAGCCGTTGCACACGAACTGGAACCACTGGCAAGCGTAATGCCTGCGCCACGTTCCCATACACGAACCCGAATACGATCTTCGGACAAGACTTGAACGACTTGAACATTCGTGCGCTCTGGAAATAAATCATGGTGTTCAACGATGGGACCAATCTTATCAAGGTCTACAGCGTCCACATCATCGACAAAAAAGCTGGCGTGTGGATTGCCGACATTAACGCATGCAGGATCGCTAAGGCCATCAACGCTCAGGTCGACGTGCAGTGTATCCATTTCATGAGCTAGCGGGATATCACGCCAATTCATCCAGACAGGGCCCATATCAACTGTGACCAACCCGCCGTCGGCGCGCCATGCTTCTAAATTTCCGGCCAGCGTTTCAATAACGGTACGATCTGATTTCAGTTCCTTCATGAGCTGATCTGCGATGCAGCGCGTTGCATTACCGCATGCACCTACCTCGCCACCATCATTGTTTCGAATGCGCATGAAAACGTCAGCGTCACTATTTTGCGATGGCTCAAGCACAATGAACTGGTCGCAGCCAACGCCTGTATGGCGGTTCGCAATGCGCCTTGCTGCTGTATCATCAAACGATACGGCAAGCTCACGAGCATCGATGACAACAAAGTCGTTGCCGAGCCCATGCATCTTTTTAAAGGGTAATCTTATACTCATAGGGCCTTACATAGTTCCGACAGGCCCCTAAAGTCCATAGTGAAGGTGATTCTTTGCTTAGAAACTATTTTGATTTAATGAAGATCTGCATATGAAATTCGGCTTGCGAGGCTTCATAAATATGGTCTTGTCCGATGGGACACGCACGGCGTGCGCGGCATCCAGTTTTTAAACAGTCATCGCCATCAGGCGTTGCGATGAAGCCGCGGCACTCAGCAACATAGCAATTCCCAGGCGTAAACGTATCTATGGGGCATGTATTCATACACGGCTGTTCGGTGTAGATGTCGCAAGGAGACGCTGTCTGTATTGTTGTTGGTATGTCCAGGTTTTCGGTAAACAAAAAGGCAGCACGATATGCATGCCATAATCCAAATCCAGTATAGATAATCGGCCCTATGGGCGAAGGATAAACATCGTCTGCCTGCATCGCCCAGTGTTGAAAGGGATAGTAGGGAGGTCCATCGAACAGAAAAATTATTTGTGCTTTAACATCATCAGCGATAGGCGTGAGGTTCTTAATTGTCCATGCATCAATTGCATTCGGGCCAATGTGTGGCTCATTAGAAAATGTGCGCCACATCTCTGGGCCTGCATTCCCAATCGTAATGATGGTTTGCGTATCTGGTGGGGCTTTATCTTTATCCCGTGGGTGAAATTCTCCT
>CAWUWH010000234.1:0-8390 GCA_963926035.1 uncultured Rhodospirillales bacterium | reverse complement strand
GTGATGAACGACTGATCGTACACTACCATGATCATAAGTTCTTTTAGATAATCACTCGAAAGAAGACCCTAAGCTTATATTTCATCTATGTGCATATCATCTATCTTTTGCGTATTTAGAGTTAGATATACCGCGTATACTTGCTCAAAATACGCAAAAGATAGATGATATGCACATAGATGAAATATAAGCTTAGAGTCTTCTTTCGAGTGATTATCTAAAAGAACTTACGATCATGGTAGTGTACGATCAGTCGTTCATCACGTCCATGCTTCGCCAAATTCTAAAAGTTCTAGGTGCTGAAAATATCTATACGTTTGCCGACGGGAAAAGTGCTTAGGAGTTTTTCTTGACAAGCAAGTTGATTTGATTTTATCAGACTGGCAGATGTAGCCTTTAACTGGCAATGAATTGACCAAGCGCATTAGGACAAGTCCCGACAGCACAAATGTATTTGTACCTATCATCATGATCACGGCATTTCGTGAACGCGAACACGTATTTAAAGTACGAGATGCTGGTGTTACTGAATAAGCTGTAAAACCCGTATCACCAAAACCACTATTTAGTCGAATAGACGCTGTGATTGAGAGACCAAGGCAGTTCGTCCGCGTTGGAGAATTCTTTAGCCCTGATCGAAGACGACAAAAGAAAGGCTACTCCGGCGACGAACGTCGAGGCCAAGACAAGCCCGATGAGAAAAACCCTAGCCCAGACACTGCAGGAAAGCCGAGTGAAATGGGGCAGGACGAGATCAATACGGCATTTAATCCCAACGACAAACCTGAAGCGTCATCGCCGGGATCAAAAGACACTGCCGCAGATTAAGCGGCGTTTTCTATATATTGACCAATAAATGTTTCAGCTATTTGCACAGTGTTAAGCGCGGCACCTTTGCGTAAGTTGTCAGAAACAACCCACATGCTCAGGCCATTATCAACTGTCGGGTCAGAACGAATGCGGCTGACGTATACATCATCTTCACCCGCACATTCTTTTGGTGTCACATAGCCACCATCTTCGCGCTCATCTACCACGGTAATACCTGGCGCTTTTTGAAGGGCAAGACGCGCCTGCTTTTCATCAATCGCATTTGCGAATTCAAGCGTGATAGATTCACCATGACCAACAAACACAGGAACACGAACACAGGTCGCATGAACTTTGATGGATGGGTCAAGAATCTTCTTGGTTTCCACAACCAACTTCCATTCTTCTTTCGTTGAACCATCGTCCATGAATGAATCAATGTGAGGGATGCAATTGAACGCAATCTGCTTTGTAAATTTCTGACGATGCTGTTCGGTTGGTTGGTTGACGTAAATACCCTTCGTCTGATTAAACAACTCGTCCATGGCATCTTTGCCCGACCCTGAAACAGACTGGTACGTCGAGACAATACAGCGGGTAATTTTTGCAAGATCATGCAACGGCTTCATCGCGACGACCATTTGAATAGTCGAGCAATTTGGGTTGGCAATAATACCCTTCTTGGAATACCCCGCGATGGCGCCTGGATTAACTTCTGGCACGACCAAAGGCACATCAGGGTCCATCCGCCAAAAGGATGTATTGTCGATGACAACAGCACCAGCAGCAGCAGCCTTTGGGCTGAACTCTGCAGAAACGGACGCACCAGGCGACGACAAGACAATGTCAGTGCCTTTAAAATCGAAGGTCGCTAGATCTTGCACCGCAATGACTTCATCATCACCATAACTAATCTCACGGCCGACAGAACGGTGTGATGCAAGTGGCACAACCTCGCTTACTGGGAAGTGGCGTTCCGCCATGATCGATAGCAGCTCGCGACCGACATTACCCGTAGCACCTACAACAGCAACTTTGTAACTCATTTTTTCTTCTCCATTTCGGGCCTTTAAAAACCCGCAGTACTAACCAGAAACAACTTCGGCCCGCGAGCATTTCAGCGGGCCGTTTCATCAAAACACGAAAAAGCCACCCGCTAGTGCAGAGTTTTGGTCTTTTTCGTAATGGTCAGCGCAAAAAACATTTGTATTTCCTCAAGTGGCCGGGTCATTTCAGCCGAATTCGCGCGGACCATACCCCAATGCATTTTTTTTCGCAAGTGTGATACGCGCGCGATTATGAAACGGAATTGTTTTGATGAGCATTACCGGGGCTATACTCAGATCGCTGGTTTCAATCTAACTCGTTTTAAAGGCTAACACGATGAGGCTTTCGCAGGATCGCCATGGGCCTCAATAGATTGGCCACGGCGATCCAAATTCCTATTATTTTTGCATTGATCTTCTAAACAGATGCCAAAAATTAAGCTGCGAACTTATTAAGCTCTTCGCAAACTTTCTCACCCATTTGCTGCGTTGAGACTAAAGTCATGCCGTCCTGCATGATATCGCCTGTACGATAGCCAGCATCCAGAACATTCGCGCACGCCTTTTCGACCATCTCTGCGTCGTCGCTCATATCAAAGGAATAGCGCAGGCACATTGCGAACGACAATAATGTCGCAAGCGGGTTGGCTTTGCTCTCACCGGCGATGTCAGGTGCGGACCCATGTACGGGCTCATAAAGTGCACGGCGGCGGCCGCTTTCATCTGCAGCACCCAAGGAGGCTGATGGCAGCATACCGAGAGAACCTGTGAGCATGGCAGCACAATCTGAAAGTACGTCACCGAAAAGGTTATCCGTAACAATCACATCGAATTGCTTTGGCGCACGAACAAGCTGCATAGCACAGTTGTCAGCGTACATATGCTCAAGTTCAACATCGGGATAATCTTTACCAACTTCGGTCGCAATCTTACGCCAGAATACGCCCGTTTCCATGACGTTGGCTTTTTCAACTGAATGAAGTTTTTTGCCACGCTTCATTGCGAGATCAAATGCTGCCCGGACCACACGCTCAATTTCATCATGTGTATAAGCCGTCGTATCAACACAACGCTCTTGGCCTTCATAGGTTTGCATGCCTTTAGGCTGACCAAAATATGTGCCTGATGTCAGTTCGCGAACAATCATAATATCAAGGCCTGACACCAATTCATTCTTTAGTGAAGAGGCTTCGGCAAGTGCGGGCATGCATGTCGCTGGACGCAAGTTTGCGAACAAGTCCATTTCTTTGCGAAGACGAAGCAGGCCTGCTTCTGGACGAGCATCACGGGCAACGTTGTCCCATTGCGGCCCACCAACGGCACCAAGCATAACCGCATCCACGTTCATTGCCTTGTCCATGGTTTCATCAGCCAAAGATGTTTTATGCACTTCATAAGCAGCGCCACCAACGAGATCGTCTTCTATGTCAAAAGACACGTGACGACGTGCGTCCATCCATTCAACGACTTTCCGGACTTCGCCCATGACTTCTGGACCAATACCGTCACCCGGTAACATAAGTAGTTTTTTGTTGGCGGCCATTTTCTTCCCTCTTCTTTTTTCTTAACTTTTAATCGTTACTGTGCAGCGTTGATTTTGTGCCAAGGTTGATCGCGGTCAAGATCGCCTTCAAATTTTTCAATCTTGTCATCGTTCATCATGGTCAGACCAATATCGTCCAAACCTTCAAGCAGACATTTCTTTTTGAATTGATCAATTTCGAATCTCACTTCGCCACCATCTGGTCCCGTAATCGTCTGGCTCTCAAGATCAACAGTAAGGCGTGCATTTGCACCACGTTGAGCATCGTCCATGATTTTTTCCCAATCTTCCTTAGGAAGCGTGATTGGTAAAATGCCGTTCTTGAAGCAGTTGTTATAAAAGATGTCGGCGAAACTTGGCGCGATCACACATTTAATGCCGAAATCCAGGAGAGCCCAAGGTGCGTGCTCGCGCGATGAGCCGCAACCAAAGTTCTCATCTGCAACCATAATTTCTGCATCACGGTAAGCAGGCTGGTTGAGAACGAAATCTTCAACTTCGTTACCATCATCATCGAAACGCATTTCAAAAAACAGATTCTTTCCTAAGCCCGTGCGCGCAATTGTTTTAAGGAATTGCTTTGGGATGATCATGTCTGTGTCGACGTTGATCATATTAAGGGGCGCAGCTGCGCTGGTCAGTTTATCGAATTTATCCATAGTCTCTTTCCCTCTCTAAACGTTCTCTCGAGTGTGTTTTTCGCCCGCTAAGACAGCCATTGGCAATCGATTTGTCTCAGAAGCTAACGGGCAAGACCAGCGTGGCGAATAGGCACACGACGGGTTGTAAGCAAAATTAAAATCTAAAATCAGGCGACCATCTTCTGTATTTCCATGGTCTGCACCTTTAATACTATCGATCAAATATCGGCCGCCAGCGTATGTTTCAATTTGATTAGTTGGATCTGCAAACGGCAAGAACAGTCCACCACCATATCCAGCGACCCAATAAATGGTCAGCTCACGACCTACCGTAGATTTCAAACCACTTGTGACAAGTGCAGGCTCGATGACAAATTTATCATCATCAACCAACGAAATAACGACGGACGAACGGTCATCAGGCTTTGTTGTATCAACGAGGAATCTCAAAGCTGGATCGTAGTCAAAATAATCGAGCTCATTAAATGTTGCTTGCTGATCACCACTTAATGGAGACGCCGCATGTGTCTTCATCAGATCATCGCGGATAGCGCGCCAACCTTGCCAAGCCTGCATGCCATGATTTGGAACCGACCGAACACCTGCGTACATCTCAGCAACACGTCGTCGCCAATCGGCGACGGCGCTCACATTAAATACATTGGCGGTCTGTCGGTCCATCAAATGGCGCGAATTTAAGTTAAATCACGGACATCCGAGAGATGACCTGTGACCGCAGCCGCAGCTGCCATTGCTGGGCTAACCAAATGTGTACGACCTTTTGGTCCTTGTCGGCCCTTAAAGTTACGGTTCGATGTGGATGCACAGCGCTCGCCTGGCTCAAGACGGTCCGCATTCATCGCAAGACACATGGAACAACCAGGCTCACGCCATTCCCAACCTGCTTCGATGAGGATTTTGTCGAGGCCCTCTTCTTCAGCTTGATCTTTAACCAGGCCAGAACCTGGCACCATCAATGCCTGAACGCCTTCGGCAACTTTGCGGCCTTTGGAGACCGCTGCAGCAGCGCGAATATCTTCAATCCGGCCGTTTGTGCATGAACCAACAAAGACTTTATCAATTTTGATATCGGTAATTTTCATACCAGGTGTCAGGCCCATGTATTCAAGCGCTAACTTTGCTGATTCTTGTTTTGCCGGACTATTGTAATCTTCAACCATTGGCACAGTACCATTAATCGACGCGACGTCTTCTGGACTTGTCCCCCAAGTAACCTGAGGAACGATCTCAGAAATATCCAACTCGACTTCTTTGTCGTACTTTGCGCCTTCGTCTGACGGCAACGTCTTCCAATAGTTTACAGCAGCTTCCCATGCAGCACCCTTTGGCGACATTGGACGGCCTTTCAGGTATTCGAATGTCGTCTCATCTGGTGCAATAAGACCAGCACGAGCGCCGCCTTCAATCGTCATGTTACAGACCGTCATCCGGCCTTCCATAGACAAGTCACGGATTGCTTCACCTGCAAATTCGACCACGTGGCCCGTGCCACCGGCTGTGCCAATTTTGCCAATGATTGCCAAGATTAAATCTTTGGCTGTACATCCCAACGGCAATTTGCCGTTGACCGTAACCCGCATATTTTTCAGTGGACTCTGCAACAATGTTTGAGTTGCCATGACGTGCTCGACTTCGGATGTACCGATACCAAACGCTAAGGCACCGAATGCACCATGGGTCGCTGTATGGCTATCACCACAAACGATTGTGGCGCCGGGCAATGTGAAACCCTGCTCAGGGCCGATGATATGCACAATGCCCTGGCGGACATCGGTCACATCGAATAATGGCACACCGAATTCTGCACAGTTCTTCTGTAGCGTTTCGATCTGAATACGACTCTCATCGTCAGCTATGTATCCGCCGCGTTCAGTTGTGGAGACGTTATGATCTGGCACAGCCAATGTCAGATCAGCACGGCGAATTTTTCGCCCAGTGAGACGAAGACCTTCAAAAGCCTGTGGGCTCGTGACTTCGTGCACAAGGTGCCGGTCGATATAGATCAGGCACGTACCATCATCTTGCACGTTAACTAAGTGACTATCCCAAACCTTATCGAAAAGCGTTTTCGCCATAGTATCCTCCACAATCGTTAATACCACCGGGAAATACCCGGCGACTATCTTACATTCGGCATAAGGGCCGAACTGTTTTAACTCAGTCTGATTTTTCAGCCTTAGCTTTCTTCGCGTCACGTGTTTGCGCGTCACGAGCTTTCTTAGCTTCTTGTGCAACACGTTTTTCTTCCGCAGTAACCTTAGCAGAATAACCAGTCGTTTTCTCAGCAATACGTGCTGACTTACCTTGGCGTCCACGAAGATAATATAGTTTCGCACGACGAACATCGCCACGGCGAATTACGTCAATGCTATCGATGCTCGGTGAGAAGATTGGGAAAACCCGCTCAACACCTTCGCCATATGAAATCTTGCGTACAGTGAAAGCTTCATTGAGGCCTGCACCATTCCGAGAAATACATACACCTTCGAAAGCCTGTACACGCTCACGCGTGCCTTCGACGACCTTCACGTTCACACGCAGCGTATCACCAGGTGCGAATGCAGGAAGTGGACGTTCCGCGCTGAGGCGATCCATCTGTTCCTTATCGAGTTGTTCAATAATATTCATAGCTTGTTTTCCTTCTTGGCTTAAATATTGCCGCGCCCATAACGTTCCCACAAGTCAGGACGTCGTTGACGCGTAATTTCCTCGGCCTGTGCAACACGCCAGGCACGAACATTTTCATGATGACCAGAGAGCAAAACATCCGGCACACTTTGACCACGCCATTCGCGGGGACGGGTGTAATGCGGATATTCCAACAATCCAGTCTCGAAGCTTTCTTCATCTAATGACGCTTCGGCACCGATGACGCCCGGCAAAAGCCGAACGCATGCATCGATAAGCGTCATTGCAGGCAACTCACCTCCTGAGAGGACAAAATCACCAAGCGATATCTCTTCACCAGGGCAGACATCCATTACGCGTTGATCAACGCCTTCAAAACGGCCGCAAAGCGCAATCAAACCAGGTCCATCGGCAAGCTCTCGAACTTTCTTTTGGCTTAAAGGGGCGCCACGGGGCGTCAAATAAGCCAACGGCAGTTCTGGTGTATCAGCACGCGCACTTTCAATTGCACTCCCGATAACATCAGGGCGCATCACCATGCCAGGACCACCGCCGAACGGTACATCATCAACACTGGAATGCTTGTCTTCCGCAAAGTCGCGAATATTAACGGCATCGAGAGACCAAAGGCCACGCTCCAGCGCTTGCCCCAAAAGGGACACGCCAAGCGGCCCCGGAAACATGTCCGGGAAGATCGTGAGCACACGCGCGCGCCACATCTTATTTGCCTCAGTCTCCGTCACGTCGTCTCATCCTTCGCTTCTTAATTTGGCTCCGAGGGAATTATGAATTCCTCCGGCGGATTTATAACCACTTTCCCACCCTTGATATCAACCACCGGTACGGCGGCATTTGTAAATGGTACTAAAATATTGCCACCAATTTCAAGTACAGGTCCGGCGCCAAAATCAAAGACACCCTTTATCTTACCTAAGACCTCACCATCCGTATCCACTGCATCTAAGCCTTCAAGGTCCGCATTATAAAACTCGTCCTCATCTGGTGGCGGAAGTTGTGATCGCTCAATAAACAATTCCGTTCGTTTGAGCGCTTCCGCCGCATTGCGATCTTTTACCCCGTCAACCCACGCCAGGACCGCGCCTTTTTGATTTCCATTTACGCGAATACCAAATTGCCTATTACCCGTTTGATCATAAAGCGGGCCATAACTGGCAATATCCATAGGGTCATCCGTGAAGCTCTTAATTCGAACTTCGCCTTTGATGCCCCTAACCCCAACAATAATGCCGAGACGGACGGGATATATTAATCGCTGGCTCATCATCAATGATTACACAAACAGCGTGATCAGGCCTCCTTCTTCTCTTCTTCAACTGGTGCTTCTACCGCAGCAGCTTCTTCGGCAGGTGATTCTTCAGCTGTTGCTTCTTCTGCAGCAGGCTCTTCAGCAGCAGCTTCAGCTTCTGTCGGTGCAGCAGCAGCAGCTTCAGCTTCAGCAGCGGCTTCAGCAATTGCCTTCTTTTTCTCTTCACCTTCAGCCAGACGCTCTTGCGCTTTGGCTTTAGGCAAATGCTTCTTTGTCTGCTCGTGGATCACAGGCATTTCACCCATGTCCGCCTTAGCTAAGAAACGTGCAACACGATCAGATGGTGTCGCACCGACACTAAGCCAATACTTGATCCGCTCTTGGTCAAGCTTCACACGATCTTCGTGGTCTTTTGCGAGCATTGGGTTGTATGA
>CAWUWH010000233.1:0-8083 GCA_963926035.1 uncultured Rhodospirillales bacterium | reverse complement strand
ATCGACCATAACGCAGATATCTCGTTAGGCAAGAATGCATAGCGAACGTCGGTGATCTCAAGCGGACGTTGTGGGTCTTTGGCAATATAGCCTTTGCTGAACTTGGCAAATCTCTCGATATCGCGGGCTTGCTGTGAACCGAGATCAAGCCAGGGAAAGTCTTTTGTCAGATCTAGTTTTTCGATGGAGGCACCGGGGTATGTTTTGGGCGAAATGCCCACACGTACGGCATCAACATAAAACCGATCAGAGATCTCATAGACGGTGCGCCAGACAAGAATGTTCGCAAAGCTCGGCTTGATGACAATACGGATCGGCGCATGACCCCGGTCTGCCGCAATTTGCTCTGCCATACTATGAGCCGCGTTATGCTGCATAAATCCAAGGCTCAGATAAAGGGCCCCCCATGCTAATCCTAAACGTGCAAAAAGTGGCTTCTGGCGAATACCTGAGGCGATCACTAATGCAATGATTGGCAGGGTGAATAAGGGGTCAACAACCGGGATAATGCTCCAGGAAAATCGCTCGTCACTGAACGGCCATAACAACATCGTGCCATAAGATGTGGCGGTATCGAGCAGGGCATGTGTGGCAAAGCCCAGCGTGCAAAAAAGCCACGTCTGCACATATGTCAGTTTCCACCGGGCACCCAACAGCCAATGCAAAGCGACTGCACACAATAATCCACCCAAGGGGATGAAGATCAGCGAGTGCGTGAATTGTCGGTGATATTCAAGGAATAGCAACTGGTCTTCGCTGGAACGGATCAGGATGTCTAAATCAGCAGCCATGCCCGAAAGAAAGCCAAGCAGACCAGCAACCCGAACATTCGCCGCGTTTTTTGTTGCCTGCGGCACAGCTGCGCCAATAGCACCTTGCGTTAACGGGTCCATTTATATGGCCCAAACGCGACATGCGTAAATTAAAGTGAGAGTGTGATTTCTCAAAAAAATGACGAAATACTCCTCAAGAAAAGAGGGTAATGGCGGTGGGGGTGGGATTCGAACCCACGGAACCCGCAAAGGCTCAACGGTTTTCAAGACCGCCGCATTCGACCACTCTGCCACCCCACCTGGGTCGCGTAACGCATCTTTCGACGCATTTGATCGGCGGCGGACTCTTACCCCGTGATAATCGGGCGGGCAAGGGAGAACAGTGATAAAATTGCGGAATGTCTCATCTATTTTTCAAATGCGCTCAGATGAGATTTTAAATCTCGTGGATTTTGTGACACGACAACGCCTGAAACATTCGTTTTTCAATGTGTTTTGCGTGCGAAGATCGTGGCGTTGTACGTGTAGTTTTTACTGCGAATATCTTCTTGGTGTGCTAGGTTTTTATTATAATTTTACTAAATTCCTGTTCCCGCAGGTATTTAGCTGGGTGAAATTGACATGAGTAAGGTTCAACAATGGTGAAAGTTTTGACTGGCAATACTGGAATTGTATTCAGATCTTCGGTTTTTGGCGCACTCGCGATGGCCATGGTAGTGTCTAATGTTGCGCACGCAGATGGACTTGTAAAAGACAGTGAGACCAAAGCATCGGAAGACCCACTTGAAGGCGTGAACCGTGTCACATCGGATGTAAACCGGGGTCTGCGCGAAGCCATCATCGATCCCGTCATCGATGGCTATCAAGCGGTGACGCCTGACCCAATCCAACAATCAATATCGAATATATTCTCAAATCTTTCGGAACCTGTGACGGCGATAAGCTCGCTGCTACAGGGTGATACCGAGAATGCGGGTACGGCAACCAACCGGTTTATCATCAATACGACGGTTGGTTTAGGCGGTGTGAATGACGAAGCGACCGACATGGGTTATCAGCAGCGTCGCGAGGACTTAGGGCAAGTCATGGGAGCCTATGGCATAGGCTCAGGGCCACATTTCGTCTTACCCATTTTAGGTCCAACAAATTTACGCGATGTGACAGGTAACATTCTAACCGGATTGGTAAGTCCTGTACCGCTAGGCGTGCAAGCAGGAGACGCAGGCGTTAAGTATTCGACGTTTCAGGATGATATTAACGCACTTAATAAGCAGGCGATTGATCCGTATGTCGCCGAGAGAGAAGCGTACGAGCAGCATCGGGCTTTTGTGATTAAAAACGGTGCAGAGATGCAGGTCGATTTTCCATCATTTGAAATGCCCGAGGCACAAAGCCTCGCAACGTCTCCTAAATAAACAGATCCATTCATTCGAATCGAGTGCTGCTGTCAAGTGGCGCGTGAGGCGTCGCAGCGTTTGGCGGCTAAAAGTATACAGTGTCGCTTAATGTATTGTCTGCGCCTCAATACAAAATACAAATTTGAAAACAATATCTTAAAGAATTTCTGCAAGAAACGTAGCTCAAGCAGCTCTAGCGCTGATAGGGACTTCATTGCTGATTGATGATTGGCGCGCTAAGCAAAAATTGAGGCAGGCGCTATGTTCTTTTATCTATCAAAAGTATTTTGGTTTTTCGCGGACCCCGGCAATGCATTTTTATTTGCGTTGTTGTTTGGATTTATCTTGGCGAAGACAAGGTTTAAGCGCCTGGGCAAAGGCCTGGTTGCTCTCTCTATTGTATTTGCATTACTTGTTTCTGTGATCCCGGTTGGGCCGATGCTTCTAAATGCGCTCGAAGAACGCTTCCCTGCGCCAAAGACATTGCCGGATACTATCGCTGGCATTGTTGTGTTAGGTGGTGTTGTTGATCCGTATCGCAGCAAAATCCGGCAAACACCTGTTATTGGTGGCGCCGTAGAAAGAATTACAATTTCTGCAGACTTAGCGAAGAAATACCCTGAAGCGAGATTGATATATACAGGGGGGTCCGGATCGCTCCGCCATCAAGATCAAAAAGAAGCTGATCATGTTGTTGAGCTTTATGAATCACTGGGCATTCCTCGTGATCGATTGTTACTCGAAAGAGAGTCTCGAAATACATGGGAGAATGCCAAGTTCAGTATTGAAATCGCGTCTCCTGTCTCGTCGGAGAACTGGATACTTGTAACATCTGCGTTTCATATGCCCAGAGCCGTCGGCGTTTTTCGTCGTGTTGGATGGGAGCTTATTCCATATCCAGTCGACTATAATTTAGGTGTCGTTGAAAGTTTTCCATCACCCCTTAGTTTTACGAGAGGACTGGGCTCTTTGTCTCATGCAGGCCATGAATGGATTGGCTTGATTGCATATTGGATAACAGGCAAGAACAGCGCAGCATTCCCCAAACCCCGCTTTTCGGAGGATAAATAACCGTGTCGCATAAACTTTTTCGTGTATTGCTAGGCTTGTTCATGGTGCTTTTGGCATCAACGGCACAGGCAGAACAATCTCAATCGTTCGATGTTTGGCTTAAAGAATTTAGAGCTGAGGCAGCACGTGCAGGTGTGAATGACGCGGTGCTGGATAAGGCGCTTGGATCTGTGACGCCAATCCCCCGTGTGCTTGAGCTTGATAAGCGTCAGCCAGAATTCATGCTGACATTGTGGCGCTATATGGAGATTTATGTTCCAGATTCACGCGTCGCAAAAGGCAAGGAAATGCTCAAGAAGCATGCAGCTCTTTTGGCAGAAATTGAGAAAGACTACGGCGTGCCACCGCGGTTTCTCGTGGCATTTTGGGGTGTTGAGACAGATTTCGGTCGTAACTTTGGTGCATTCCATATGTTGAGTTCGGTTGCAACGCTGGCGCATGACGCGCGGCGTGCAGACTTCTTTAATACGCAATTCCTGTCGGCGATTAAACTTGTCGCCAGGGGTGATGTTCCGATTGACGTTAAGTCATCATGGGCAGGCGCAATGGGGAATATGCAATTCATCCCGACGACGTTCGAGGCCTATGCCGTAGACCGTGATGGTGACGGGCGTCGTGATTTATGGAAAAGTCTGCCGGATGCTTTTGCATCGGCCTCAAACTATTTGAAACGCGTTGGCTGGAATCCTGATTACACATGGGGCCGTGAAGTTGCATTACCAAAAGAGTTCGATTGGTCATCAGCAGGCTTGCAGGAAAAAAAATTATTAACTGAATGGCAAAAGCTTGGTGTCCGCAAAATCGGTGGTGCTGATCTTTCTACAAAAGATATTCAGGCATCGTTGCTTTTGCCGGCTGGTGCTGCTGGGCCAGCGTTCCTAGTTTACAGTAACTATCGGACAATCATGCGCTGGAATGCATCGCAGCTTTATGCGATTGCGGTAGGGCATTTGGCGGATCGATTTATTGGATTGCCACCGCTGAGTGTTAAAAAGCCAGCGAATGCGCAAATGCTTCGGTATGCAGATATCTCAGAAATGCAGCGGTTATTGACGCAGCTCGGGTTTAATACGGGCGGTATTGATGGACGAGCAGGGCCGATGACGCGTGGTGCTATTCGTAGTTTCCAGAAAACCAATCGACTGGCAGCTGACGCGCATCCGACATTTGGCTTGTTGGAACGTTTACGTACGGCCGCAGGTAAATAATACGCCATAAAAAAGCGTTTTGCCTTTAATCATACACAAGATGATGTGACTTTTTGCATTGTTGTGACAGAATATAACGATCTAGCCGAATGGGAGCTGAGCTTGAGGAACAAGACAATATGATGGGCATTAGGTTGCGGGCCTTGGGCGTGATGGCTGCGATGGTTGTGTTTCTGGCAGGTTGCGCAGAGACCCAATTCTTAATTCATACAGCGAAACGCGTTGCCAAAAACGATGGTGCGCAGGCTGGCAGTGGTTATTACAAGGTTGGTAACCCCTATCAGATTGATAATATTTGGTACTATCCCGCTGAAGATTATGAATACGACGAGACCGGCATCGCATCTTGGTATGGTGCGGCATTTCATGGCCGCAAAACGGCAAACGGCGAAGACTACGATATGAATTCGCTGACGGCGGCGCACCGCACATTGCCCATGCCTAGTTTTGTTCGGGTAACCAACTTGGAAAACGGGCGTTCGTTGGTTCTAAAGGTCAACGACCGGGGGCCTTTTGCGAAGGGCCGTATTATCGATATCTCAAAACGTGGCTCACAGTTGTTAGGCTTCCAAAATCAGGGAACGTCACGTGTACGCGTTCAAATTTTAGCGGATCAATCGCGCGCCGTTGCTGCACGTATGCAGAACCGTGAAACGTTAGCGCGGGTTGGCTCGCCAATTACTGTTGATAAACTTCCTAAAGCGAGCGTAAGCGCCGAGACATTGCTGGCGCCTGCCGGGGCTGAATCGTCATCAAATGTGAGCAACATTCCCCCTGCGCAAACCGGCAAAATTTCGAATGCAACCTTACAATCTGAAACAGCGACTTTGACAACGTCAACAGACGTCGCTGTTGAGCAGGGACCCGTGTCACCAACATCGATCTTTGTGCAGGCGGGCGCGTTTGGCTTGTTTGATAACGCAAATCAGGTCCGTGCCAGCTTAAGCCCACTCGGCCCTGTCTTTTTGGATCAGGTCCTCGTGAATGGGAGAGATCTTTATCGAGTTCGCGTCGGACCGCTGGCGGACGTTGATCAGGCAGACATGATACTTAATCATGTTATTGGAACAGGCTATCCTGATGCGCGTATCATCGTAGATTAAGAACGCCATCAAAATGTCACTGTTGGGCGTCAGAAAGCGTGAATAAAATGGAGCTATATCAAAATTGAACAATATTCTTAAATCAACGCTGACAAGTTTGTCAGTCCTGGCGCTTTCTTTGTTTGTTGTGGCGGTGGCGACGGCCGAAGTGATTGATACAAAGGCCCGAGAGGCGATCTTGATCGACCCGTCCACTGGCACAGTGATTTTGAACAAGAACGCTGATGAGCAAATGCCGCCGGCCTCTATGAGCAAGCTGATGACGGCTTATCTATTGTTTGAAAGCATCAATGATGGCCGTGTGTCGCTTGATGACAAATTCAGGGTTTCTGATAATGCATGGCGCAAGGGCGGGGCTGCGAGTGGTAGCTCGACAATGTTCCTGCCGCCTAAATCCGAAGTTCGCGTTGAAGATCTGATCCGCGGCATCATTGTTCAATCCGGTAATGATGCGTGCATCGTCGTCGCTGAAAGCCTTGCAGGTAGCGAAGAAGCCTTCGCACGCCGTATGACAGATAAGGCCCAAGAACTCGGCATGACGGGTAGTAACTTTATGAACGCGACGGGATGGCCGCATCCAGAACACCGGACGACAGCTCGAGATTTAGCAACATTATCGGCACGTATTATTCAAGACTTCCCTGAATTGTTTAGTTTTTATTCTGAGCGTGAATTCACCTACAACGGCATTCGCCAGTCCAACCGGAACCCGTTGATTTATGGGTATGCGGGTGCAGATGGCATGAAGACCGGCCACACATCTGAAGCCGGGTACGGCTTGACGGGGACTGCCAAGCAGGGTGACCGACGTTTGATCGTTGTCGTCAACGGCTTGAAAAGCAGCAAAGACCGGGCCTCAGAATCAGCACGAATTCTGGATTGGGGTTTTCGCGAGTTCAATAATTATTCACTGTTCAAAGCGGGCGACACCGTTGAGATCGCGCCCTTATGGCTCGGCACGAAACCGACGGTTGCCCTTAAAATCGATCGTGATATTCATTTAACGATGTCCAGAAAGTCTCGCCGCGCCATGAAGGTGACTGTAAAGTATCAGTCACCAATTTCGGCACCTATCACGGCAGGGCAATCCGTTGGGACACTGACGATTGAAGCACCAGACTTCGAGACCATCGAAGCGCCATTGCTCGCCGCAACCGATAGCCAGCAACTCGGCATGGTAGGTCGTCTTGGTGCAGCACTGGAGTTTCTACTTTGGGGCCAACAAGGGTGAGGATCAGCCGTCAATGAGCGGCAAGTTTTTAACATTTGAAGGCGGTGAAGGCGGGGGTAAATCGACCCAAGTCAAATTGCTGGCAGATGCGCTTAAGCAGGCAGGGCACAGTGTTGTCACAACGCGTGAACCCGGTGGCGCGCCCGCTGCTGAAGATATTCGAGAGCTCTTGGTGTCTGGCGAAGTTGATCGATGGTCACCTATGGCCGAAGTCCTGTTAAATTATGCAGCGCGTGAAATGCACGTCATAAAGACAGTGCGACCAGCGCTTGAGCATGGTGACTGGGTGATCTCTGACCGCTTCTCAGATTCGACAATGGCCTATCAAGGTTATGGCGGTGGCATTGAACGGGACCGTATCGCTTCTATTCATAGTGCCGTGCTTGGGCCGTTCAAACCAGATGCCACGTTCATTCTGGACCTTCCAGCGGAGGAGGGGCTTGCCCGTGCGGGCCGTCGCATGATCGAAATGAAAAGTAATGAAGATCGTTTTGAGCGGATGGAAACGGACTTCCATAATCGTCTCCGTGAAGGGTTTCTATCAATCGCCGCTGCGGAACCTGATCGATGCAAAGTCATTGATGCGCGCGGAGACATTGAAGCCGTCGCAAAAGCTGTTCGTGCCTCGTTGAATGACTTGCTCGGAGTTCAGGTCTGATGAACGCCAAGGCCGTCATTTCCGAAGAAAACGATATCCCAACACCACGAGAAATCGCTGATCTGTTTGGTCACCAAGAAGCTGAGCAGGTTTTGATTACTGCTGAGGCAAGTGGACGGTTGCCACATGCCTGGTTGATCACGGGGCCAAAAGGAATTGGTAAGGCGACGCTCGCCTATAGATTTGCACGGTATCTCTTCATACGAAACAGCGATGGCGAGACCGCGTCAGCGGCTGGTGGTCTGTTTGCGGATGACGATATCCCGACGACCGAAGGCAGTCTTTATGTGTCACCGGATCGGCCTTTGTTCCACCGGGTGGCGGCAAGTGGCCATGGTGACTTGATGACGGTTGAATTAAAGGTCAACGACAAGGGCAAGCTCAGCACGCAAATCCGCGTTGATGACGTGCGCTCGGCCATTGATTTTGCGCATATGACATCAAGCGAAGGCGGCTACAAAGTGATCATCGTCGATGGTGCTGAGTTGATGAACGCATCGTCTGAAAATGCATTCCTGAAAGTCCTCGAAGAGCCGCCTGCGGGTTCGGTTATTATCATGGTTAGTCATACCCCCGGCCGCTTGTTACCAACCACACGGTCGCGCTGTCGGACACTGACGCTCAAGCCGCTGTCCGCTGAGA
>CAWUWH010000232.1:0-7271 GCA_963926035.1 uncultured Rhodospirillales bacterium | reverse complement strand
TGCCAACGCCGGCCAGCCTTGTTTTACAAGTGGTGGCAGTCGTAGTGGGCATTTTGTTGGTTGGACTTGGCAGCGGTATCTATCTGGTCGCGAACCTGGGGGCTGGACCTAGAGACGGACTCATGACGGGATTGCAGCGCGTGACACAGCTGCCGATTGCCTGGGTGCGGATTAGTATCGAGCTATCCGTGGTGGTGTGTGGTTGGCTACTTGGCGGTGTTGCCGGTGTTGGTACTGTGATGTTTGCGCTGGGGATCGGCCCCGCTGTTTCAGCTGGACTGTTCCTGACCGGGCGGATGGCCGGGACGCCACCTGACAATACTTAAAGCGATGTTCTGCGCACAGTCAGTGTCTGAATAACAGAGCAGATAGAAATTTCCGTAAAGCCTTTGTTAGGCGTTCCGCGCATATGCTGAAATGCAGAGGAGGTGCGACAATGCGCGATTATACAAAGTTAGATGCGTTTCTGGACGCGCGTGTGGACGATATTTATCCGGAGCCTTTCGGCGAGCCGCATGTATCCATTATCACGCAAACTGTGCCAGCATTGATTGCTCATTACGATATCAAGAGGGGGGCTAAAGTTCTCGACGTTGGCTGCGGACACGGTCTGGCGCTGCGCACATTCCGCGAGCATGGCTGCGATGTCATGGGCATTGGGTTTGGTGATGAAGCACAGAAAAGCCGCGATGATGGATTTGAGATCGTTGAGCGGGATATGTCATTTTTAGAATTTGAAGATGCGACCTTTGATGTTGTCTGGTGTCGTCATGTGCTTGAGCACAGTGTCTTTCCGTATTTCACGTTGCAAGAAATGGCGCGTATTTTAAAGCCGGGTGGCGTGTTTTATGCAGAAGTTCCGGCCCCGGATACGCCGTGTAGGCACGAGCTAAATCCAAATCATTATAGTGTGCTGACACGTACCATGTGGCAGACCTTGATTGCACGTGTTGGATTTGATGATGCGCGCAATCAGGACATCAACTTCAATGTGCCAGCGGGTAAAGATACTTATTACATGTTTGATTGTCGCAAAGCGTCTTAGCGCTTGAACAGACATGCTCACTGTTTCTACAGTCAAACGTGTAACCTTATTTGATCATCTCTGCGTTGAAGCGCGATAAACCCACAACCGTTTTGGATGTAGGTACCCGTAAGGGTTGGATCGTGGATGCGTTTGTGAAAGATGGTGCAGCGGTTACTGGCATTGATCCCGAACTGATGCCTGAAACAGCTGAAGTCAAAGGGGTCGATTTTATTGAAGCGATGCTGGAAAAATTTGAGCCCACGCAGCCTTATGATCTGGTCGTTGCTAATTTAGTGTCACATTTGATTTCGTATTCGACGCTGGACTACATGTCTAAATTAAAGTCGCTGATCACACCATCAGGCTTGATATACGTGACGTTATTGGGCGATCAGGATGGCTGGTCGGATAAGATTAAGGCCAAGGTGAGTGGGTTTGATGAGGCATTGAGGCTTATTGATGAGGTTGGCCTTAAATCCGTGTATCTATCGGTTTCCTGGCATGATGGGAAAACATATGATGAGGAGGCAAAGTTCTGGCACCTCTATATCTTTGTGCTGGAAGCAAAAGCTACAAATTGAAATCGAAGCTGAATGATGAATGAGCTATCTACTCCGTCCAGCAAGAGCTTCGATGTCGTCATTGTTGGCGGCGCCGTGATTGGCTCGTCGGTCGCGTGCTTCCTTGGTAACAATCCAGACTTTAATGGTTCGATACTCGAGGTTGAGAAAGACCCAACCTACGAGTTCACATCAACAGCTGCATGCGCCAGCAGTTCTCAGCCGAGATCAATATCCGAATTTCACAGTTCGCGGCTGACTATGTCAAAAATCTGCGTCACTACCTAGGGGATGATCCACGAGTACCGGATCTCGCATTCCACAGTTACGGCTATATGTATCTGGCTGACAACGATGCGTTTGCAGATAATTTGCGCGCCGCCCAAAAGATACAACAAGCATGCGGGGCCGGAACTCGGTTCATGACGCCAGATGATATTGCCCACGAATATCCATTCTATAATCTGGATGGGATTGTTGGTGGTAACCATAACCTGATTGATGAAGGGTATTTCGACGGCGGAATCTTATTTGATTGGTACAAAATATCTGCCCGCGAGAAGGGCGCTGAATACGTTACCAACGAAGTCGTTGCGATGACGCGCAATGCCACCGGGACCCGTGTTGAAAGTGTCACATTGTTAGGCGGTGACGTCATCACGTGTGGACAGGTTGTGAATGCATCGGGCCCGCGCGCTGTGCTGACATCAAGAATGGTGGGGATTGAAATCCCTGTAGAGCCCCGCAAGCGTTACACATTTGTCTTTGCTGCCGAGACACAGTTAGACCGGGACTTGCCGTTGACGATTGAACCGAGCGGCGTCCATGTGCGGAGTGACGGCGCATATTATCTTGCCGGATGTCCACCAGATGATGATCACGCTGTCGACTATGATGACTTTGTGCAAGATCACAGCATTTGGGAAAGCAAAGTCTGGCCAGCACTTGCGAACCGCATTCCCTATTTTGAAGCGATCAAGGTGATTAATTCATGGGCTGGTCATTACGCTTATAATACGCTCGATCAAAATGCGATTTTAGGATCACATACTGAGGTGGAGAATTTCATTTTTGTGAATGGGTTCTCGGGTCATGGTTTCCAGCAATCTCCAGCGATGGGCCGAGGTGCATCCGAATTGATCACGTATGGTGCATTCAAAACTCTAGATTTATCACCGTTTATCTATGCGAGAATAAAAGCGGGTGAGCCGTTCCTTGAAATAGCGGTTATCTGACAAGGACCCGATCCATTTGTTCTAAATATTAGAAGTCTTTGTGTCATGATGGATATCCAGTTGCATGCGGGGCTTTGGCATGTCACGAAGTCTTAGGATAATTTTTAGGGAATTTTGATGTCGCTTCTTGCGCAAACTGCTATTTTTCTCGCTGCCGCCGTGATCGCTGTGCCGCTGTTCAAGCGCTTAGGGTTAGGTTCGGTACTGGGATATTTAGCGGCGGGCGCCGCGATTGGCCCCTGGGGCCTCAGGCTTGTCAGCGATGTTGAGGGTATCCTTCACTTTGGTGAGTTTGGTGTTGTCTTGTTGTTGTTCCTGATTGGTCTGGAACTGCAACCCTCAAGATTGTGGACCATGCGTCGCCCAGTTTTCGGATTGGGTGGTAGTCAGGTTGTTTTGACTACGGGCCTTTTAGCAGCTTTTGCCTACGGCTTTGGATTGCCGTGGCAGGGTGCATTGAGCATCGGTCTCGCATTATCCCTTTCATCGACAGCATTCGCCCTGCAAATCATGGCCGAGAAGAGGCATCTAACGACACGGTACGGACGTACAGCTTTCTCGATGTTACTGTTTCAAGACATCGCAGCGATCCCGATTATTGCGCTCGTGCCTTTACTCGGTGGCGCTGCGTTAGGTGGGTCTAAGGTCTGGATTGATGGAGCCATCATCGCAGGCGTTATCGCAGGTGTGATTGTCGTTGGACGGTATTTACTCAGATATGTTTTGCGTCTTGTCGCAGCGTCTGCGGTACGTGAGATTTTCACCGCGTGTGGTTTGTTGACAGTGATCGGCACAGCATTGTTAATGCAGTCTGTTAGTCTATCGATGGCGCTCGGAGCGTTTCTTGCGGGCGTGCTGCTGGCGCCGACAGTCAATTCCGTCACGCGCTCGAAGCCGACATGGAACCGTTCAAGGGGCTCTTGCTCGGACTGTTCTTTATCGCCGTTGGTATGTCCGTGAACTTTGGATTGCTGACCACCGAGTTCGGCACGGTGATCGCCCTGGTATTTGGGTTGGTTGCGCTGAAAGCTGTTGTGCTTTGAGGGCTTGGATATTTTGCAGGTTTAGCCGCTGAGGCGCGTCGATATCTCGCGATCTCAATTTCACAGGGCGGAGAGTTCGCCTTCGTGATTTTAGGGATCGCCGTCACAGCAGGGGCATTAGCACGTGAACCCGCAGACCTGACGATTTTGGTCGTCACGATTTCAATGGCAGTGACACCTCTTTTGTATCTGGCTGCAGAACAGATCTCCTTTGGGCGCCCCATGGAAGTGCCAGACGAGATGCCGGATGATAATGAGCATCCTGTTATTATTGCAGGGTTTGGGCGGTTCGGGCAGATCATTGGACGTATGCTGCGCGCCAAGCGCATTGGATTTATAGCGCTTGAGCTTGATCCCAATCAGGTCAACTTCGTCGCCAAGTATGGCAACAAGGTTTACTATGGAGACTCAACCCGCTTCGATGTGATGTCAGCGGTAGGGGCAGGGGATGCCACGGTCCTGTTGCTTGCGATTGATGACGCTGCGCATTCTGTCAAAACCGCTGAATTGGTTCGTGAACGATTTCCAAATCTCACAATTATTGCCCGAGCCAAAGACCGCAGTCATGCGCACCAACTGATGGAGCAAGGTGTAACGCACGTCATCCGTGAGACATTCCATTCAGGCATCGAAGCAGGGAAGCTGACGTTTCAAAGCATTGGCTTCCCTGAAAAGGAAGCCCGCCGCATCGCTGAAATGTTCCGTGACCATGACGAACGGCAATTGACCGATCAGTTTGGTGAAGCAAAAGACGAAGCGGCTGTTCAAGCTGCGGCTGTCGCATGGGCAAGCGAACTCGAAGAGATTTTCGCAGCCGATGCCGAGGCAGACAAAGAACCTACCGACGACACTTCGAAAAGTTAACGACGTTTATTCGAGACGGTGTACAAGGCGGGCACGAATGGTGCCGCTGAGCGCACGGATTTCAGACAGTAAGTCTTCATAATTTTCGACGGCTGATTCCGCATCAAGAACCACGTACCCAATGTCCCCTTCAGTTTGATAGTACTGACCGGTGATGTTGATTTCGCGTTTCGCAAAGACGTCGTTCAAACGGCCCAACTCACCTGGCAAGTTCTTTTGAACCTGAAGGAACCGTGTTCCTTTCGGGCGAGGCGGTAACAGTGCTTGGGGAAAGTTTACAGCGCCAATCGTGGTGCCAATATCTGAATAGTCGATCAGTTTACGTGCCACTTCTTCACCGATGCGCTCTTGCGCCTCTTCGGTGGAGCCGCCGACGTGCGGTGTCAGAATGACGTTGTCGAGACCCTGCATCGGGGATTTAAAAGCTTCTTTATTCGACGATGGTTCGCTTGGGAACACATCGATCGCGGCCCCTGCCAACTTGCCTGATTTAATCGCGGCGGCGAGTGCATCGATATCGACAATCGTGCCGCGCGCATTGTTGATCAGGTATGCGCCGTCCTTCATGGATGAAATCTCGTTTGCGCCAATCATGTTTCGGGTCTGGGCGGTGTCAGGAACATGCAACGACACAACATCTGAATTCGCGAGAAGCTCTTTCAAGCTTGACGCTGGCTCAACATTTCCATGGCGAAGTTTGTCGGTGTGATCGAAATAAATCACCCGCAACCCCATGCTTTCAGCAAGCATGGATAACTGCGTGCCAATATTGCCATAGCCGACAATACCCAGTGTTTTGCCACGCATTTCACGGCTACCAATTGCTGACTTTTCCCAACCGCCCTGATGCGCAGACATGGAGCGTGGGAAAGTGCGCCTTAGAAGCATGACAGTTTCTGCAATCGTCAATTCGGCGACCGAGCGCGTGTTTGAAAATGGGGCGTTGAACACAGGCACGCCACGACGTTGTGATGCACCCAAATCAATTTGGTTTGTACCAACTGAGAAACATCCAACGGCAATTAGTCGTGATGTCGATTCAACAACGTCAGCGGTGATCTGTGTCCGCGACCGAATACCAAGAATACGGGTGTCTTGAAGCTTTCCAATAAGCTCATCACCGCCCAGAGCCGTACTGAGGCGCTCAATATTGTTGTATCCGGCAGTCTTAAATATCTTAACAGCGGTATCGCTGATGCCTTCAAGCAATAGGACTTTAATCATGTCCTTTGGCAAAGATGGATTTTGAATCTCAGTCATGACCAAATTGTTCCTTTTGATTTGGCCATTTGATAGCGTGTGAAGGTTCAGCATACAACGTTGATGTTGAAGAAATGCCGAGATTGCGCCGGTTAATTGTCGCTATCATAATTGGGCGCTGCGCAGGGCTTCAGCTTGCCTTGCGGGCCATAGGTGATGCTTGCGCCTGAAATCGTCGCTGAAACTGCTCACGAATGTGGTTTGCCAGTTCATTCGCGATGTCATTGGTCTGGCTGGTACGCTGATACAAATTTACGTGAAACGGCTGCATGCGTGGCAAGCCTATATTATCAGGAAGAATACTCACATGGATGGGAACAGTGCTCCGCAATAATGACGTCACGGCTAAATCAGCCTCAAGGGTCGCCAGTTGGGCATCATTGTTGCCAACGAGCCTGATCAATCGCCAGTCACGCTGATCCTGTTCAAGCGCGCCTAGCATTGCAGTACGAAATATACAGGCGCCATCCGTAACGGAGACCGGCAACGGCCGTTCATTGACTGCATGGGCGCCGCGGCAACCAACCCACACCAGATCATCAGCCATCAACCGCTCGGCACTATTCGGTGTCGCCGTCTCTGTTGTCAGCGTCATATCGATTTCGCCATCTGCCAGCTGCTTTAGCAGTCTGGGCGATGAATGACAGACAAGGTCAATCTGTACGTTTGGCCATGTCTCGTTAAAGCTCCGCAAGATCGGCGGCATAAAGGCACGAATTATGTCTGTTGGTACACCAAGCCGTACCTTGCCCTCAAATCCGGAAGTGCTCATTAATCCCCAGATTTCGTCGTTGAGTGCGATCAAGCGGCGCGCGTGCAAGAGCAGCCTTTCGCCTTCAGAGGTTAATGTGAGTTGCCGATGTTCACGATCAAAAAGCTCTTTCTGCAGCAGGTCTTCTCGTCGCTTGATCTGCTGGCTTACGGCCCCTTGTGTAAGGTTTAGTAAACGTCCGGCAGCCGTCATCCACCCGGTTTCAGCGGTCGTGACAAAGGCGCGCGCAAGGGCGACATCAATGTTTCTCAAAGGGCGGCATATCATAGAGGACTAGCAAGCCCGAGCATCACAGCTATACTGGCGTACGTTTGAACGAGGAAAATGTACGCATGGCGACATCTAAAGAAGTCTGGCTGGTTGTATGTATCTGGGTGCTGGCCCTTGTGATATCCGCCTTTGATCCGACCGATCGACTGACGTGGTTCCTCGAAGTGTTGCCGGTCATGGTCGCTGCGCCGTTGCTGGTATTCACCAAGTCTGATTTTCCGTTGAGCAGAATTTTGCTTT
>CAWUWH010000231.1:0-7676 GCA_963926035.1 uncultured Rhodospirillales bacterium | reverse complement strand
TGAGTTGTTTGCCACCGGGACAGATATAGCGGTCACCTTCCTTGTCCCAGATAAAATCGGTACGCGCATACAGACCCTGCTAACCAGCAGACTTGTCCCACACTGGAATGTGAGGCTCGATGGCCTTGTCATCCACGAGCTATGCCAGGGTTGGTGCTGAACCATAGGCGGAATAAGCATAGAATGCAGGACCACCCTGTGCGGCCGTCCATCGCGAGGCGAGATCAGTGAGGGATATCTTTGTGGCTGGTGTGCCGCTTTGAATTGTTTGCCCATCAAGAGCAGCGATGTATTCCCTTACAGGGCGTGTTGCAACCTTTGGATCACACCAGTCTGTGTCATCGCTTGCATCTACACCGCGTTGCCGGTTGGTATCGGCCTTGATAATACTGGCATCAATGGCAAGGCCTTCGCCGCCCACCAAGCCCTCGCTCATACAGCGCCTCAATACACCTTTAAACACATGACGGAACAGACCGCTGTCGTGTAAACGCCCTTGGCGGTTCTTGGAAAAGGTGGAGTGATCAGGTACTGGATCCTCCAGCCCTAAACGACAGAACCAGCGATAGACCAAATTGAGTTGAACCTCTTCACACAGTCGACGCTCTGAATGGATATCAAAAGAGCACCCCACAATCAGCATGCGGATCATCAACTAAGGATCAATTGAAGGCCGACCTGTATGACTATAGTACGGTGCCAGATGGTGGCGCAGGTCACCTAGGTCCAGAACTGTATCGATACTTCGCAACAGGTGGTCCGACGGTACCATCTCATCAAGATCAAAGCTGTAAAACAACTTCTCTTGATCATTGCCCTGTCGCCCCATCATGCCGAATTCTCCCGTTCCAAGACAAAACGAGTGATTCAGCACTTCAATTATAATTCAACAGGTGTTTTTCAACGAAATAGGCTAGAAGCGGACATCGTGTTTTGAAAGCTTTTGAGACATTATTTCTGGCCTAGCGCGTAAGCGGCTTGTACTTGATGCGGTGTGGCTCGAGGGCGTCTTCGCCGAGGCGGCGTTTCTTGTCGGCCTCGTAGTCCTCGTAGTTGCCTTCAAACCATTCTACGTGGCTGTCGCCTTCGAAGGCGAGGATGTGTGTCGCCAAGCGGTCGAGGAACCAGCGATCGTGTGACGTGATCAGGACGCAACCGGCGAACTCGGCGATCGCTTCTTCGAGGGCGCGGAGTGTGTCGATGTCCAGGTCGTTGGTTGGTTCGTCGAGCATCAGAACGTTGGCGCCGGACTTCAACATGTTGGCGAGGTGCACGCGGTTACGCTCACCACCGGATAGCTGGCCAACTTTCTTTTGTTGATCGCCACCCTTAAAGTTGAACTGAGCGACGTAGGCGCGCGACATCATCTTGCGCTTGCCAAGATCGATTTCGTCGAGACCGCCAGATACTTCTTCCCATACGGATTTATTCGGGTCCAGGGAGTCACGGCTTTGATCAACATAGCCAAGCTTGACCGTATCGCCAACGCGGATTTCGCCGCTGTCTGGCTTGTCCTGTTCGGTAATCATGCGGAATAAGGTCGTCTTACCGGCACCGTTCGGGCCGATGATGCCGACGATAGCACCGGGTGGAATTTTGAAGGACAAACCTTCGACAAGTAACCGGTCGCCAAATGCTTTGCTGATATCATTGGCTTCAATCACAAGGCCGCCCAAACGTGGGGCTGCCGGGATAACGATCTGTGATGAACCAGGTGCAATGTCCTGTGATTTTGTGAGCAAATCCTCGTATGCGGTGATCCGTGCCTTGGATTTTGCCTGACGGGCACGGGGGCTCTGTCTGATCCATTCGAGTTCCTCGCCGAGGGTGCGCTGACGTGCCGACTCTTCGCGCTCTTCCTGGGCAAGACGCTTTTGTTTCTGCTCAAGCCATGAGGAATAGTTACCTTCATAAGGGATGCCGCGACCGCGGTCGATTTCCAAAATCCAGCCTGTGACGTTGTCGAGAAAGTACCGGTCGTGCGTGACCATAACCACGGTGCCTTCGTAGTCTTTGAGGTGGCGCTGAAGCCATGCCACAGATTCTGCATCCAGGTGGTTGGTTGGTTCGTCGAGGAGCAGCATTTCAGGCTTTTGTAAAAGCAAACGACAGAGCGCGACGCGGCGACGTTCACCACCAGAGAGCTTTTCGACGCTGCTGTCGGCAGGGGGGCAACGCAGGGCATCCATCGCAATGCTGATGGTGCGGTCCAGATCCCAACCGTCGACGGCATCGATCTGCTCTTGAAGTTCGGCCTGCTCAGCAATGACGGCATTCATCTCGTCATCTTCCATCGGCTCAGCAAACTTGGCGCTGATTTCGTTGAAACGGTCGAGCAGGTCCTTAACGCCGCCCAAACCATCAGTAACGTTCTCTTCAACGGTTTTCGTTGGGTCGAGGTGAGGTTCCTGCTCTAGATAACCAACGCGAACACCTTTGGCGGCCCAGGCTTCACCTGTGATATCCGTATCAAGGCCTGCCATGACTTTCATCAATGTGGATTTGCCAGCACCGTTCTGACCGAGGACACCAATCTTGGCATCGGGCATAAAAGAGAGGGTGATATTCTTGAGGATTTCTTTACCGCCTGGGAATGTCTTTGAGACACCCTTCATGACATATGAATACTGGTAACTGGCCATTGTTCGCTCCGCGACTGAATTGCGTAAATCTGTTGGCCGTTATGTATCTCAGGCGGCTCGTTCTGGCAATGTTTGAGGTCGTTTTGCTAAATATTTGATGATGCTTTGGTGTCGCGTCGTCGCGCATGCTACACATAGTTTAGTGAATGAATGATATGTGGATGTGACATGTAACTTAGTGCAAATTTACTGCAGCTCTATCGACACCTTTTGACGAGCTATTGGTGCATTCCGGCTGCATTTTTACTTGCGTCCATTGGTCTCGCATTGGTGACAATAGGTATAGACCATAATTCTGCGAGCGACATGAGTTCGGGTCTCTTTGGCTTCCATCCGATTGAAACGGACACAGCACGCGTCGTTTTGGCGATGATCGTGGGGTCTATTGTCGGTGTCGCGGGCGTGGTCTTTTCAATAACGATGGCCGCAGTGTCATTCGCAAGCGGGACATTTGGTCCGAGGCTCATTGGAAACTTAATGCGGGACCGAGGCAGCCAGGTCAGCCTTGGGTTTTTTATTGGAACATTCATTTATTCGCTGATCGTTTTGCGTTTCGTGCGGGGGAGCGATCCTCTGGCATCTGAGAGTGTGTCTGCTTTGGCATTTACAATGTATATATCGATTGGCACGTCTATTAAATTAGCGGTCTGCTGCATGGGGGTCTTGATCTATTTCATTCATCATGACCCCGAAACGATCAACATCGAACGGATCATCGCAAATTTAGGTCGCGCCTTGAAGGTGGGGATCAAAAATCGTTTTCCAGACCCCTTAGGTGACCATGTGGTGCTTTGTAGAGAAACAGAAAAATGGATCAACAGTGTTGATGAGGATGACGCAACAAAGATTGCGCTGGATTCCAACGGATACATCGAAACCCTTGATATAGACACGCTTGTTAAGCTGGCGGACAAACATGATTTGCAGATTGAGATCATGCAGCGACCCGGGGCATTTGTGACCGTTGGAAAGCCTGTCATGTCCGTTTGGAAGGATCGGTCTCTTAGCGAAGAAACGCTTTGCTCATTAAATGCATGTTTTGCGACAGGTATCTCGCCGACAGTTAATCAAAATATTGAGTTTGTCGCGGATCAGCTTGTCGAGATCATGGCACGGGCATTGTCACCAGGTGTGAACGATCCACATACAGCGATTACATGCGTTAATTGGCTGCAAGTGGGTATTCTGCATTTTACCAATCATGAATGTTTGTCTTTGATTGCGGATATACTGCCCGTTGGTAGAAATCGAGATATTATCGAAAAGACGATCCGCGATTTGAAAGCGTCTTCATAATCGAGCCAAACGCTGCAATCACGACAATACATGGCAATATCAAACTTAAATTTTGGCCAAGTGTCCAAGCGCTCAAACCATCCCAAAGACTCCAGGCAAAAGGCATAACAAATAGCCATAAAGCAAAGCACCGTGGTATTAAAAACAATACGCCAAGTGTGAATGCGGCTGTTGGCATTGGCATCACGCCAGGTATCTGGGCGTATGTGATCGGTGCAGTCATTGCCGTTAAAAGTAGTGGGTGGAGTACCGCAGCACTTATAATCAAACCAATCCCTACCTAAACCCATGCCCTGTGTTGGAGTTTAACAAGTTGACTCCGTGTCCACAAAGTCCATTCAGCGATCGCCACACCTTGGATGATAAATGCATAGCCGAAGTATTGTGCCGCCCAGTTGACCGTTGCGTAGGTCATGATATGGAAATGGATACCGCACCAAATACAGAACCCGGCCACGATCATGAAGGCGACATTATTGGCAACGCCGCGACGCGCCAAACCGATAACACTTAGGCAAAGCACCACAACGAAAACCTGCAATGGCCAGAGGCTTAGATTGTGATCAGAGATGATAGCATTGTAGACATCTATAGATTAAGGGATCAGCCGATCCATGATCTTAATGACTTTGAACGTAATCGAGCATGCGCTGGCGATCTTTGATATCCGGCAGGTGGGTCTGCAACACGTTCATGTTCTTTTTCATATGCTCAACTTTTGACGTCGCAGGTATCGCACAGGTCACTGCTGGATGTGAGACGACAAACTTAAGCAGATATTGCGCCCAGCTCGTGATCCCATATTCAGAGGCCCATGCCGGAAGGGGTTTTCCTTCAAAGCGGTTGGTCAAAGTGCCACGCTGGAACGGACGATTGATAATCACGGCAATGCCCTTGTCGTCAGCGAGTGGCAAAAGATGGTCTTCGGCATCCCTGTCTTCAACATTATAAGTGAATTGCACAAAATCGATATCCTGGAGCTCCATAATGCGCGCCATCTCTGAGTGTCTGGAGCCATGCGATGTCGTTATGCCGATGTATCGAATTTGGCCAGCTGCCCGGCGCTCTCTGAGCGTATCCAGATGTTCTTCCCAGTTCAGCAAGTTATGGACCTGGAACAGATCAAACTTCTTCAAACCCCATAAATGAAATGAATCATCGATTTGGCTGCGCCCCTCATCTTTCAACGATGTCCAGACTTTGGTGGCGGAAAGCATGCCCTGAGTATTGGAAAGCTTCGCCAGACTGTATCCCATGATATCTTCGACAGACCCATACATCGGTGACGAGTCGATCATGTCGCCGCCTAAATCAAAGAACGTTTTCAAAACCTCGGTTCGCTGATCTCTAAGCAAAATATTGTCATCAACATTAAATGTAATCCACGTGCCCATTCCAATTGCGGGGATGAGCTCTCCGGATTTAGGGATTGGCCTGCGGAGCAATGTTGGGGTTGCCAGGGCCTTTGTTGTGCCCGTTGCGAATAAAGCGGATTAAGCTAAGGCTAGTTTTATAAATGTGCGTCGGGACTGTTGTTTCATGAGATACATTCTCTATGTTAAGCTGCCTTGATTTGCGCCATGTCCACCGTCTACCGTCACCACGGATCCGTTGACAAAGTTTGCACGCTCGGACGCCATAAAGACAACGACGTCGGCGACTTCCTGCACTGTTGCGGCACGTCCTAATGGTAAGTTTGAAAGATAGCTCTGCCAACGATCGGGATCGCCGTGTTCGGCTTTGGCGCGGGTGCGCATCAACCCAACAAGACGCTCAGTTTCAACGGGGCCTGGCGATACAGAAACAACACGTACGCCATCATTCAGGCTTCTCCCGCCAAGGGCCCGGGTGAACGCATTCAAAGATGCATTGCCTGCAGTCCCTGCAATATAATTCGCATCCGTCCGGTCAGCAGCAAGGCCCGTGATATTTACAATGGTGCCATAGCCTCGTGACTTCATTTCGGCGTAAAAAGCGCGGCACATATTGATGTAGCCAAAAACCTTGAGGTCCCATGCATCGCGCCAGCGTTCTTCCGTCACAGCCTGTAAATCACCAGCAGGAATAGCACCCGCGTTATTCACAAGGATGTCTGGAAGGGGCAGCGCCGCGATAAGTGTATCAATCGCGCCTGGTTTGCTTAAGTCAGCAGCATAGATGCTGACGTTTGCACCGGTTTCTGTGCGAATTTTTTCAGCAGTCTTAGTCAGTTCAGCTTCAGTGCGACTGATGATAGTGACATCGCATCCCTCGGCGGCCAAACCCATGGCAACGCCTGCGCCAATGCCTTTGGAGCCACCTGTGATGGTTGCTGACTTACCTTTGAGATGCAGGTCCATTTTTATGTTGCTCCAATTAATTTTGACGATGCCAATAACTTATCCCTATTTTATAGGCCAAGCTATTCCCATCTGTAGATAGCCATCAATAAGGAGAAATTAAATGGAAAATGTCGACGCGCTCGCACGAGAGATCAAAGTATTGGTTTTTGATCAGTACGGTACAGTTGTTGATATGCAGCAAGGCCTGGTTGATGCGGTTTCAACTTTCTTGAAAGATAAAGGCTGGGATGGAGAACCACACCGGTTCGTCACATGGTGGCGACGTACGCATTATGAGAACTCAATGATTGATGCATTATGTGACCGTGGGCATACGCCATATCGCCAAATCGGGCACAGAGCGGTGTCATTCGTGATGGATCGTTGCGAAATCTTATACTCACAAGATGAGGTCCGCTGGCTGGTTAGTCAGATCGAGAAATTGAAACCGTTTCCAGATGTTGTCGAAGCCTTGCAGAAACTGCGCGATAGTGGATACAAGCTCGCTATTCTATCGAACGGCGACCGGGATATGCTGGAAGCGGCCAAGCCATATATTGGTTTCCCGTTTGATCATACAACCTCTGTGCAAGATGCAGGTTATTTCAAACCTCATTGGAAAACCTATGCGACAGTGGAAGAGCAACTGAACGTCGACAGATCAAGCTGCTTGTTCGTCGCTAACCATGCGTTCGACTGTCATGGGGCAAAATCATACGGTATGCGGACGGCGTTCATTGATCGTCGCAAGCGACCATTTGGAGAAACGCCGCACCAACCGGATCTCATCGTATCGAATTTTAAGGAACTTGCGGACGCGTTGGTTTCAGATTAGGCGATATTTGATGAGGGTGCGATAGGTCTTGGATATTAAGCGATGAATGAATTTACGGAATGATTGAGATCGTAACTGCCGCCCTCGAATAACACCAAATGCAATTCTTTCATGATAATGATGAGTACCGTCAGCCAAAGGAGTTCCTTGGCTGACGGCATCATGCATGACGTTTGTTCGTATGGAACCGATAGTACTCATATGTAAAATGGTGAGCGCATGTCACGACTCATTTCTGCCGTTATCGACGCATCAAAAACGCGAGTAATGAACGCTAAATTCAACGATGCTGCGACTTTGGGGAAGCTGTGAAGTGCAAATTTTTGTGCATTCTCAACACTATCAAAGGCATCAAAGCCGCCTAAAGTATGCGTATTGTGCCCACTCAGCCGAGTTTTGCCGATGAGGCCCGGAGCTGTTTTGAGTTTTGTATTGCGATCCTGCCAAGGGGATTTATCGAAAGGAACGCTCGTCTGGATCTCGGTGTAAACAAATACGCCAGGAGCTTGGCTTGATACAATGTCATAGTGGACAGAGTTTATGTCACGGCTGGCATCCGCTGTGACAGTTTCATCAAAAATG
>CAWUWH010000230.1:0-9123 GCA_963926035.1 uncultured Rhodospirillales bacterium | reverse complement strand
TCGCTAACAGGTCGAGCGGCAAGCAAGGGCATGCGATTGCGGCAGCCCTCAGCGATCTTGGATGCCGTACAACGCTGATCACAGGACCAACAAATCTTGCCGATCCGGTCGGGTGTGACGTGATTCGAATTGAAACAGCCCGTGAAATGCTGGCAGCGACTGAAGCCGCTTTGCCTGCTGACATCGCCGTTTTCGCAGCGGCCGTTGCAGATTGGCGCACATCTGGCGAGGCCCAAGAAAAGATAAAGAAACAGCCGGGCGCAACACCGCCAAGCCTTGAGATGGTTGAGAACCCGGATATCCTTAAAACCGTATCCGCATCTGGAAATTCACGCCCAACACTTGTTGTTGGCTTTGCAGCTGAAACCAATGATGTCCTGACGAATGCCAGTGAGAAACGCGCCCGAAAGGGATGTGATTGGATCGTTGCGAACGATGTATCGCCTGAGACTGGAACATTTTCTGGCGACAACAATACCGTGCACCTGATAACGGACGGCGCTGTCGAAGATTGGCCGCGCATGACCAAGACTGACGTCGCCCAGCAGTTGGCCGGACGTATTACACAGTACTTCGAGGCCGCTGAATGACATCTGTTAACGTTGATATTGTCCGACTTCCGCATGGGAGCGATCTTGCGTTGCCTTCATACGCAACGGCTCAAAGCGCAGGCATGGATTTGTTATGCGCAGAAGTCGCTAAAATCAGCATTGCACCAGGTTCTCGAGCGATGATCGCCACCGGGATTGCAATTCAATTGCCAGACGGCTTTGAAGCGCAGGTCCGCCCTCGCTCCGGCTTGGCCGCCAAACATGGCGTAACAGTACTGAACAGCCCTGGCACCATTGACGCGGATTACCGGGGCGAGATCAAAGTGATCTTGATAAATTTAGGGGATGAGCCAGTGGCTTTTGCGCGGGGGGATCGTATTGCCCAAATGGTCATCGCACCGGTGACACAAGCAACCTGGTCAGAAGTGGGATCACTCGAAGAAAGTGACCGCGGATCTGGTGGATTTGGGTCGACCGGCACAAAGGGATAAGTCGGGGGAAACCAAAAAATGCTACGCATTACAAAGAAAATGCTATTTGCGATCGAGGCCGTTCTAGACATTGCATACCACGCCGGGTCTGAACCTGTGCAAAGCCGCGAAATCACGCGCCGCCAAGGCATTCCGCAACGCTATTTGGAACAAGCCTTACAACACCTGGTCCGTGACGATATTCTCGTTGGCGTTCGTGGACCACGCGGCGGTTATCGATTAGCGCGTGAGCGTCGGCGTATTCATGTCGGTGATATTGTTCGTTCGGTTCGGAAAATGGAAACCGGCGATGATCCACTGCAAAATGAAGATGGCTCTGATCTTGGTCAAAAAGTCGTCCGCCCACTTTGGTCGCTTATTCAAGACGATGTCATGAAACGCCTAGACGCAACAACGATTGACGACCTTTGCAGCGCCGCGATCGAAACTGGCATCGAAAGTGAAGGTCGGAAGAATTTGGATTTCACAATATAATAATAAAATTTGAGGGTATCATCCAATGAACGACAATAATTCAAAAGACGACATCAGCAGCACATTTCGCGGCAAGATTTACGATAACATCATCGACACGATTGGCGCGACACCCATCGTCCGCCTTAATCGTCTGATGAACGATGGCGGTGTCAGTGGGAATATCCTCGGCAAATGCGAGTACTTCAACCCGTTATCGTCTGTCAAAGACCGTATCGGCCTTGCCATGATCGAAGCAGCGGAACGCGATGGCCGCATCAAAGAAGGTGCCATATTAATTGAGCCGACATCCGGCAATACTGGCATTGCGCTCGCATTCGTTTGCGCTGCTAAAGGATATCGGTTGATCCTGACAATGCCTGAAAGCATGTCCGTCGAACGCAAAAAAATGCTCCTTCTATTTGGTGCTGAGCTGGAACTCACACCTGCTCCCCTCGGCATGCGCGGCGCCATTGAGCGCGCTGGGGCATTGGTCTCTGAGATTCCAGGCGCGATGATGCTCCAACAGTTCGAAAACCCAGCGAACCCGGAAATTCACCGCAAAACGACCGCCGAAGAAATCTGGCATGATACGAATGGTAAAGTTGACGCGCTGATTTCAGGTATTGGTACAGGTGGCACAATCACCGGCTGCGGCATTTTTCTCAAAGAGAAAAACCCAGACGTCAAAATCATTGCGGTTGAACCAGAAGACAGCCCGATCCTTTCAGGCGGTGCCCCCGGCCCACACAAAATTCAAGGCATTGGCGCAGGGTTTGTACCGGCCATTCTTGACCGTGGAATTATTGATGAAGTCCTTCAAATCGGCAATGAAACTGCTTTTGCGATGGCTCGAAACGTTGCCAAGCTCGAAGGTCTCGCTGTTGGCATATCGTCGGGTGCAGCCCTTGCAGCCGCCCTTGAAGTTGCTGAACGCCCCGAGATGGCAGGCAAAAACATCGTTGTTATCTTGCCGTCGTTTGCTGAACGGTATCTTTCAACAGCCTTGTTTGAGGGTCTTGAGTAACCAAAATGGATTTTACCGACGATCAGGTTGAACGCTATGCCCGCCATATTCTGCTGAAAGAAGTCGGCGGCATTGGACAGTCAAAACTTTTGGATGCCCGTGTTCTGGTTGTTGGCGCTGGTGGCCTCGGATCGCCTGCGATCCTTTATCTCGCAGCAGCCGGTGTTGGCACCATCGGCGTTATTGATGCAGACACTGTTGACCTATCCAACCTGCAACGCCAGGTGGCGCACACCACAGAACGCATTGGTATGTCAAAGGTCGATAGTGCTGTCGTCGCGGCAAAAGCAATTAATCCAGACATCAACATCATCCCGATCAACGCACGACTGAATGCTGAAAATGCGCTCGATATCATTTCTAAATACGACATTATTGCCGATGGATCGGATAACTTTGAAACACGCTTTTTGATCAATGACGCATGCTATTTTGCCAAAAAGACATTGGTTTCCGCTGCAATCCTTCGCTTTGATGGCCAGCTTGGGACGTACAAAGCGCATGTCTGCGACAAAGATGGTACACACGGTCCCTGTTATCGCTGCATCTTCCGCGAAGCACCTCCACCTGGCCAGGTCGCAAGCTGCGCCGAAGCCGGTGTCCTTGGTGCTCTTTGCGGGATGATGGGATCGCTGCAAACCACCGAAATCCTCAAAGAAATCATGGCGATTGGCAACAGCATGTCAGGTGCATTGCTTATTGTTGATGGCTTAGCGACAGAGTTTCGAAAAATAAATGTGAAGTCTGATCCGGGATGCCCGTTGTGTGGTGAAAATCCGAGCATAAAGGATTTATCCGTACACGAAGTCGTCGTTGCCGAGGGGTGTGCCGTCGATGGGTGACGTATCAAATCAGCCAATTGAGAAACTCTCTCTCGTCATTGCGTCAGGCGAATTTGAAAAAGTGCATTACGCGCTGGTCATGGCAGCAGGTGCGGCGGCTATTGATGTTCCTGTCACACTTTTCTTTACCATGAGCGCTTGCGTGACTGTGCTTGAGGGTGATGGCTGGCGTCAATTGGTCTCAGAGAAAGAAAATATGACGGCATCAGACCGAGACACTGATTTCGCACAGAAAGGTGTCGCCACAATGGACGAGTTGATCGAGAGCTGTCATGAGCTTGGGGTGAAATTTCTCATTTGTGAAATGGGGCTGCGCGCTGAGGGCCTCGAAGACACGCCCCCTATTCAGTCTCTGAACGTTGAGCGTACGGGTGTTGTTACGTTTCTAAACGACGCATCCCCCATGGGCTCAATCGTATACATTTAAGCTCGTTTTATTTTTGCACCCACGGCAATCCCCGAACTTTCCAACCGTTGATCGATCCTCGGTGATCATTGCTATCTTTATCACCTTCAAATCCTTCGGTGATATTATAGCATCGTTGATACCCAAGCGCTGTCATCGTCGCCGCTGCAGCAGCTGAACGAATTCCCGACCTGCAAAGAAACAAGATCGGTGTTTCTGGTTTACTGACGACATCGCGTACAGCATCTTCGAAATGAGGGTTTCTGTTCATATCAGGAAAGATTTTCCAGCATATCTTATGTGCAGGATTGTTCATGTCCCCAAGCTCAGGCTCTCCCACATATGCGAACTCGGCGTTAGTCCGGACATCAATCAAGACCGCATCTTGCTCATCCTTCAGCATTTCCCACGTTTGTTGAGGTGTGAGATCACCTGCATACATTAAATCTGTCACCGTTAATTACCTTCTAAATGATCCATCATAGCATCGATATCCGTAAATTTCTGCCGCGGCTGAGCTTGTTCAGCACGATGATGCTCCGCCGCTTCAAGTTTTTTCCAGTCTTCAAAATGCACAATTCGTACAGCCCGCTCACTTAATATTTCCAGCAACTTTTTACGTCCGACTTTTTTTCCTCCCTTTGGAAAATCGGCCGCTATGTGTTCAACGACTTCAACTCCATCAGGGCGGCTTGAAGATATCACACCACTGGGGCCGCGTTTTATCCATCCAACAGCATAAAGACCTTTTTCAATACGACCTTTATCATTTGCAATGATGCCTTTCGCCTCATCATAAGGCAATCCGGGAACAGGGTCGGCACGATACCCGATGGCCGCGACAACGAGTCCACAAGGGATGTCCATCATTTCACCCGTACCAATGGCACGCCCACCTTCGAGTTTCGTGCGCTCAAACCGGATGCCTTCCAAGCGTTCACCACCCAAGATTTCAACAGGCATTGCGTAAAACCCGAAATGCGCCCGCTTGGGCTTTGCGCTGGGATCATTCTCAGAAAACGTGCGCAGCGTCTCCAGATTTTTTTCTGCTAATCTGCGGTCACGATTTTCAACACTATCTGGAATGGACTCTGGAAGGTCCGCCGCATCAACAACAGACGCGCATTCGGTCAAATCCAGCATTTCACGGAGTTCGACATTCGTGAATTTTGCTTCAATCGGGCCTCGGCGTCCCATGATATAAACATCTTTTATAGGCGATGCGTCCATTGCACCACGCGCGTAATTTGGCAGGTCTGTCTTGGCTCGACCAGAGCTCGACCGCACAAGGACACGCGCGATATCCAGAGCCACGTTGCCGTTACCAATGACGACGGCGGCATCAACATTGAGATCAGGCTCTAACTCAACAAAATCTGGATGCCCATTATACCAACCGACAAATGCTGCCGACCCATGTACACCAATTTTATCAGACCCCGGGATTGTCAGGACACGATCTGCGGGGGCGCCAATCGCCAAGATTACCACATCATAAATTTCACGGAGTTCCTCAAGTGTGACATCTCGCCCAATTTCGACATTACCGAAGTACTGCAGACCATCTTTTAAGGCCGTTTTCTCAAACTTGATGGCAACTTTTTTGGTTGTTTGATGGTCTGGAGCAACGCCGCCTCGGATCAAACCATAAGGCGTTGGTAATCTCTCAATAATATCAATCTGTGCGTCATCCGCATTTTTGATAAGCGCATCCGCTGCATAAAAGCCTGCTGGCCCAGAGCCGATTATTGCTACTGATATCCCCATACGCCACCCCCTCGTCACGCATAGTACTCAAATCCGCTAATTCTTTACTCGCTAACGGTCCAAGTATGTCCAGCGTGCATCATAGCTTTCAGGTCTTCTCCACCTGCGCGTTTCACAGCTTCGGCTTTAACCTCTTTAACACCCTCGTCATAACTTTTCGCCGGGTCACAATAAATAACCCCAACAGCAACAGGCAGCACATCATCATCCATGCCAGCCAACATAGTACCTAGCAAGCGGTTCGTCTCATCGTGGATTAATATCCCAGCGGCTTCAGGTCCTTCATCGCCGAACGTGACAACTTCAAGTTCTAATGTCTGTGTGTTGAGACGCAGTCCTTTGTTTTTATCAGCACCAAAGACTAATGGCTGGCCATGGTCACAGACAATCTGTCGATCCGCTACAACTGCTTTCTCGGTAATGTTTGCAAACACACCATCATTATAGACGATGCAATTTTGCAGGATTTCAACAAAACTCGCACCTTTATGCGCATGAGCACGTGCGAGAATCCCAGGCAAATCTTTTTGCTGTGTATCGATGCCACGTGCAACAAAGCGTGCGCCTGCACCCATGACATAAAGACATGCAGACACAGGACTATCAACAGATCCCAAAGGCGTTGATGGTGAGCGTGTCCCCGCGCGCGAAGTCGGCGATGCCTGACCCTTTGTCAGTCCATAGATTTCGTTATTAAACAACAGCACCTGCGCATCAACATTACGTCGGATAACGTGCATCAAATGGTTGGCGCCAATTGACAGCATATCTCCGTCGCCGCCGACGACCCAAACGTCGAGATCAGGATTAGCTAACTTGATACCCGTTGCAAAAGCTGGCGAGCGACCATGTATCGTATGGAACCCATAAGTCTCAACATAATACGGGAACCGGGCAGCACAGCCGATACCTGATACAAAAACAGTGTTCGCTGGATCAGCGTCAATATCCGCCAAAGTCTTCTGGACGGCGCGCAAGATCGCATAATCACCGCAACCCGGGCACCAGCGTACTTCCTGGTCGGTCGCAAAGTCTTTAGCTGTGCGTTTTGCTGGTGGTGCAAGGTCGTTCATCTCAACGCTCCAAAATTTCGAGGATCGCGTCCTCAATTTCACTGATCCGGAATGGTTGCCCAGAAATCTTGTTGAGCCCTTCAGCCTTCAAGAGTAACTCAGCCCTTAACAATGTGATCAACTGACCATTATTCATTTCCGGGATCAGTACATTGTCATATCCAGCCAACAACTCGCCAAGATTACGCGGCAGAGGCCAGATATTCCGCAAATGGATATGCGACACGTCTTTGCCTTGATTAACGAGGTTATCAACAGCACGGTTGATTGGCCCGTAGGTTGAGCCCCAACCAACAATCGCAAGCTTGCCTGATACTGAACCAAGCTCGACATCCTGCAGTGGAATATCGTTGGCGACCCCGTCAATTTTCGCAGCACGGATCTTTGTCATCTTATGATGATTATCTGCGTCATAAGAAATATGTCCCGTGTCGTAGCTCCGCTCAATACCGCCGATCCTGTGCATGAGATCAGGCGTGCCTGGCTTAGCCCAAACACGAGATAGTGTTTTCTCATCACGCATAAACGGGTGGAACCCTTCAGGGTCCGTATGGAATGTCACCGGAAATGGCTCGTACGCATCAAGGTCCGGTATTTTCCATGGCTCCGCAGCATTCGAAATATACCCATCGGTTAACAACATCACAGGTGTCATGTATTTCGTCGCAAGACGCACAGCTTCAATACCTACATCGAAGCAATCTGCCGCTGACCGCGTTGATAAAACAACCATCGGCGCATCGGCATTTCGGCCATAAACAGCCTGATAAAGATCGGATTGTTCGGTCTTGGTTGGCAAGCCAGTCGATGGGCCACCCCGTTGCGAATTCACGATGACCATTGGCAGTTCGGCAGAAAGCGCAAGCCCTATGGCTTCACCCTTTAGTGCAATACCAGGGCCTGAACTAGACGTCACACCAAGCGCACCCGCATAACTGGCCCCGATCGCCGCACATGCCGCAGCAATCTCATCTTCGGCTTGAAATGTCGTCACGCCCAGATGCTGCATCTTTGCCAAAGAATGTAACAATGGCGACGCGGGCGTAATTGGGTACGAGGCAAACAGAATTTCTAATGCCGCCAACTCAGCGCCTTTGGCGAGGCCCCATGCCAATGCTTCTGTCCCAGTTACTGTACGATAAAGGCCAGGAGAAATGTCAGCAGGTGCAATATGGAAGCCATGGATGCCATCGGGTAACTCTGCAGTTTCACCCATAGCATGGCCCGCGTTCATCGCTGCAATGTTCGCGTTTGCAATTTCAGGCCGTTTTGCAAACTTGCCCGTCAGCCATTGTTGCGTCGTTGTTCTGGCCCGACCAAAGAGCCAATAAACAAAGCCAAGCGCCCACATGTTCTTACACCTAAGCGCATCTTTTTTACTTAATTCGAATTCTTTAACCGCTTCTAAGGTCATCGCAGAAATATCAAGTGCAACAACCCGGAACGGGTCTAGCGTCCCATCATCCAGTGGCGTGTTTTCGTATCCGGCTTTTGTAAGATTGCGCGTGTTAAACGTGCCCGTATCAATGATAACAAGGCCACCTTTGCGTAATCTTGACAGTTCTACTTTCAGTGCCGCTGGGTTCATCGCGATCAAAACGTCAAAATCATCACCAGATGTCATAATCCGGCGTGCGCCAAAATTGATCTGAAACGACGATACGCCGAACGTCGTGCCTACGGGTGCGCGTATTTCGGCGGGAAAATCTGGGAATGTTGAAAGGTCGTTGCCTGCAAGGGCAGTGGCTTCGGTGAACTGCCCACCCGTCAATTGCATGCCATCCCCGCTATCCCCCGCAAACCGCACAACGGCTGATTCTAATTCGTCACGTACGGATACGCCTGGGTCAGCGCTTGCGACCTGATCAATATTTGTCATTTATTCTATCTGCCAGTGTCATTCTGAATGCCTTTAGTGCTAAGCAGAATGAACACTCTCTGCAAAACACATGGCTGTGAATAAAAAATATATGCCGGACGACCCATCGGAACAACCCAGCACAAATTAGGGTTTAATATGTTTGAAGGACTGGCAATGTCTGCGCGCAAAGACGATATTATCAAAGAGCACATAATCAGGAGTTATAAATGTCTAATTCGTCCGCATTGCCGTCAGACCCAAGCCAATTACTAAACGATCTTTTGAAAAGCGCGAAAAGCAAAGGTGCTGATACAGCCGACGCATTATTAGTTGAAGGCACATCATCAAGCCTGTCTTGCCGACTTGGAAAACCTGAGGATTTAGAGCGTTCTGAAGGTTGGGATTTAGGTTTGCGCGTATTGATAGGTAAGCAACAAGCCGTGGTCTCGTCATCTGATCTTGGCGCCAACGCATTGTCTGAACTTGTAGACCGTGCCGTCGCTATGGCGCGTGCAGTTCCAGAAGATGCCTACGCGGGTCTCGCCGATCCAGACCAGCTTGCAACAGACATTCCTGACCTGGATGAATTCGATCCAAGCGAGCCCAGTGCCGAACAAATGATTGAAATGGCGCAAGCCTGCGAAGATGCGGC
>CAWUWH010000229.1:0-9530 GCA_963926035.1 uncultured Rhodospirillales bacterium | reverse complement strand
GAGAAATCACGGGACAGCACTGTACCAATATTGAGGTTCAAACTGATCGGCTCATTAATTTCGTCGAAATTTTTACGGCCAATGATGGAAAGCACACGTTTATCCAGGGTTTCAGTTAAATACTGAAACAACCAGGCACTCGAGAATAAATTGATGGCAGGGGCTACACGCTCTTTAAGTTCCGCCATCGCAATAAAGTGCTCGCGAAATACAATGGAACCGGCTTCGCCTGCCGCAATACGAATACATGTTTGTTGGCGGATTAAATCTGTAATCCGCGTTGCCTGGAGTTGCTGATTAATTGCAGCCAGATTTTTAGCCGAAATAGGCTCGCCCGTACCTTTGTTGGTTTCATCGCTGCGCGTTCGCTGCATTTCTTCGACTTGCACTTGCGCCTTAACTGAAAGCTCTGATGCGGCAGACAGAAAGGCAGCAAAATCTTCATGGGCAGCCAAATCATACCACGTCGACATCCTGTCTTCGAATTCATCCTCATTCGAAGCCATAGGGTCTTCACTAAACATTGAGCGGACTTTGTCGATATAAGGATCAATATCCTCAACCAACACCTCGTGGCAGAGCAAAATCAGGTCCTTGTTCATCATCGAATAAACGATGGCATCTTTACCCGCGACGAGATTATCGAACACCTTGGTGGCTATGTTGATGAAGTGCGGTTGGCGATTACTTGTCCGCAATTCAGACAAGTGTAGATGCACGGCGAAGTACCCCGTCGGGTTTTCTTCGATCCGCGTTAGATTTTCCAGCAACACAGCTTCCTGGGTCAGCGATTTATCTAAGGGCTTCACCATGACTACCTTGTATTCTGATAAGCTTCACAAACCGTTAACGATAACGAAAATGATCTCACACCCCACTCTATGGTAATTATTGCGCCAGAGGCATCAATGCCATACCAGAGTTTCTTAACACCCAATTACAGGCAAAAATCAAGTATTTGCCCGCCTAAAGGCCAGTAGGTCTATGTAAATGGGAATATTTGGGGATTTTCACACGCTCTGAGCGCATCAAAAATAGTATTCATACGAATATTGCTTTCGCCTTGGCGCTTTGGCCCCGCAGTGGTAGTTTCCGACACGATAAAATTTGATGTGATTTGAGGAGCGCTATGAGTTCATTATTGGCGAAAAAAGTCTTGGTAACTGGCGGCGCAGGGTTCATTGGCTCGCATCTATGTGAAAGGCTTGTTGCGCGCGGTGACGACGTTTTGTGTCTGGATAATTTTTTCACCGGCGCGAGGGCAAATGTCGCACATCTTTTGAGCGCCGATAATTTTGAGCTCCTACGCCACGATGTCACTGTGCCGCTTGTTGTCGAAATTGATGAAATTTACAATCTCGCGTGCCCTGCATCGCCCGTGCACTATCAATATGATCCGGTGCAGACGACCAAAACCAGCGTCCATGGCGCCATCAATATGCTGGACCTTGCCAAGCGCACAGGGGCAAAGATTCTGCAATCATCGACAAGCGAAGTGTATGGTGACCCCGAGGTTCATCCGCAGCCAGAAAGCTATAAAGGCAACGTCAACCCAATTGGTCCACGAGCCTGCTATGACGAGGGCAAGCGCTGCGCTGAAACATTATTTTTCGATTATCATCGCCAGAACGATTTGAATATTCGGGTTTGCCGAATTTTCAACACGTATGGCCCGCGCATGCATCCCGAAGACGGTCGCGTTGTTTCCAACTTCATCATGCAAGCGCTCCGTGGCGAGCCTTTGACACTCTATGGCGATGGATCACAGACACGATCATTCTGCTATGTAGATGATTTAGTTGACGGCATCATGGGGCTTATGGACGCCTCAGATGAGAACACCGGGCCGATGAACCTTGGTAATCCCAACGAATTCACAATCCGTGCCTTAGCAGAGACCATTGCCGAAATGACCGGCGCCAAGTCGGAAATTGTTTACATGCCACTCCCTGAAGATGATCCGACACAGCGTTGTCCTGACATCACTTTGGCAAAATCCGTCCTTGAATGGGAACCTAAGATACAGCTTCGAGACGGCCTCACTCGGGCCATCGAATACTTCAAAAGCATTTCTTAAAAGCGAGACATATCCTGTCATGAAGCAAGTTATTCAATCTCGACGTAGCGGAAAACTGGCACTCAAAAACGTGCCGGCAACGCAAGTTCGCGCGGGGCATCTTTTATTACGCACGCGGACCTCGCTGATCTCGGCTGGAACCGAGCGCATGGTCGTGGATTTTGCAAAGAAAAGCTTAGCGAGCAAAGCACAAGCACGCCCTGACCTGGTTAAGAAAGCGCTCGCAAAGGCAAAGAAAGAAGGCCTTTGGAATACCTGGAAAGCCGTCATGGCACGGCTTGATGAGCCGTTGCCACTTGGCTATTCTGCAGCAGGTGAAGTCATTGCTGTTGGCGCTGGTCTAGAAGCAGAATTCCGCGTCAGCGACCGTGTTGCAATGGCCGGTGCCGGCATCGCCAATCATGCCGAGCTAAATGCTGTTCCCCGTAATCTTGTCGCCAAGATTCCCGACAATGTTAGTGATGACGATGCCTGTTACGGCACCGTTGGCGCAATCTCCATGCATGCTGTCCGCAATTTGAAAATTGGACTTGGCGATATTGTCGGTGTCATTGGATGCGGCCTTGTTGGTCAGCTTGCCATACAGTTTTTGACCCTATCCGGTGCCCGTGTCATCGCGTTTGATTACGCTGAAGACCGCCTTGATCTCGCCCTCAAGTCCGGTGCAATAGCGGCCCTCAAGCCAGATGAAAATGCCAGTAATATTGTCCAGGGTCTGAGCGCTGGACGCGGCGCTGACGCTGTCCTGATCTCAGCGGCCACATCATCGAGTGACCCGTTTAATGTTGCCGCAGATATTGCACGTGATCGGGCAAATATCGTCATGGTCGGGTTGACGGGGACAACATTCCCTTACCAGACCTTCATGACCAAAGAGCTAAACCTCACGGTATCGCGTTCATACGGACCAGGGCGCTACGACCCAGATTTCGAAGGGCGTGGCCTAAAGTATCCTGAAGGCTGGGTGCGCTGGACTGAGACCGAGAATTTAGGCGAAACGCTCCGCCTTTTAAACCCTGATAACGCCGCCCATCTTGATGTTGCATCACTGACGTCGCACAGGTTCCCACTCGAAAATGCCGAAGACGCTTATACGTTAGTCACCAGTGGTAAAGAACGGCACCTAGGCGTTGTCCTTACGTATTCAGGCGATAGCGATCCCAAGCAAACCGTTCAGACAATGCGTACATCAAAAGCAGGTTCCAGTTCATGCGTGATTGGCTCTGTCGGTGCAGGCAACTTCGCCCGAGCTGTGTTACTTCCAGCCTTAAAGCCTTTGTCAGGCGTGCGCCTGAAAACATTAGTAACCCAACGCGGCGCATCCGCAGAAAATAGTGCCAAGACACACGGTTTTGAAAATGCAGCAAGCGATGTAGCTAGCGTGATGAATGACGCCGACATTAATAGTGTGATCATTGCGACGCGCCACGATAGCCATGCCGCGATGACGGCGCAGGCGCTCCGGGCTGGGAAATCTGTGTTTGTTGAAAAGCCACTGGCCCTTAATCTCGATCAGCTCAACGACGTTATTGATGCGATCAATGGCGCGGATGGATTTGTACAAGTCGGCTTTAATCGCCGGTTTGCACCACAAGTAACCGAGCTCTGCAATCACTTCAAAGACACGACCGGCCCCAAAGTTGTCACCATCCGTGTAAATGGTGGTGCTATCGAGGGCGGCCACTGGACACAATCTTCTGATGAAGGCGGCGGTCGCGTCTTGGGTGAAATGTGTCACTTCGTCGATTTAGCGCGGCATTTGGTTGGCGCTGCAATCAGCAATGTACGTGCCGATGCTGCGACGACAGAACACGGCAGCGGCGACGACGTCATCGCAAATCTGAGCTTTATTGATGGGAGTATCGCCAGCATTATTTATACAGCGCGCGGCGATACGTCTTTGCCAAAAGAACGCATCGAAGTTTTCGCAGGAGGCCGTGCAGGTGTTCTGGATGATTTTCAATCATTGACGTTAGCCGCGAGTGGCAAGACCGCCACATCGAACGACAGCCAAGATAAAGGCCATAAGCAGCAAATCGCCGCATTCGTTGCCTGTGTCACCAATGGTGGCGCTGCCCCGATTGATGAGAGAGAATTGGTCGAGACGTCTGCCGCGACTATTGCTGTACTTGAAAGCCTGCGCACCGGTAACCGCATCGACATATAGGAAACGTTATTCATGGACATTGATGCTTTTTATAATAGCGAATTTTCTGAACACACTGATGTCGTTCAGAAAACCCGTGACGCCTGTGCTGCATCATTTGCGATGTTGCTGGAACGCGCGGCTGAAAGTGTTCGTCACGGTGGCAAGATCATCTTCTTTGGCAACGGTGGCAGTGCCGCCGACTGTCAGCATCTGGCGACCGAACTTACGATCCGATACAAAACAGACCGCGCCCCGATCGCTGCGATCGCTCTTACGACGGACTCGTCAGCACTCACCGCAGGCGGAAATGACCTTGGTTTTGAAAATATTTTTTCGCGCCAGATTGAGGCACTAGGCAAGCCGGGTGACGTTGCGATTGGCATTTCCACATCAGGGAATTCTGAGAACGTCATTCGCGCGCTGAATGTCGCAAAGTCGATGGACATTGTCCCGGCAGCTCTTGGCGGCAAAGATGGCGGCAAGCTTGTTGGTATCGCAGACCCATTCTTAATCGTCCCATCTGACACCACGGCGCGCATTCAAGAAATGCATATTATGCTGGGTCAGATGCTGTGTGGCGCTCTTGAAATTGAATTAGGCTTGGTATGACAACAGACCGTTCCAGACTGATCCCCTTGGTCGAAAATATCGACGGTACCCATGTGCTTGTCGTCGGCGATGCCATGCTGGATCGATTTGTGACCGGCGATGTTGAGCGTATTTCTCCTGAAGCCCCTATCCCTATCCTTCGCGTAACCAATGAAACGAGTATGCCTGGCGGCGCTGGCAATGTTGTCCGCAACTTGGCTGCTCTTGGCGCGAACGTCACATTTATTGCCGTGACGGGGAAGGATGCTGCTGGCGAAGAGCTGCTCCAGGTTTTATGTGAAAGCCCGCTTGTTACAGCAAATCTGGTTGCAGACCCGGCACGTTCAACCACGATCAAAGTCCGTTACGTTGCAGGCAACCAGCAAATGCTGCGCGCTGACTGGGAAGCCGATCCGACATTGGATCAAAACATCGCTGATGATCTTCTAAAGCGTGCCATCGATGCTGTCGCCGGATGCGATGCCGTCGTACTTTCCGATTACGACAAAGGTGTACTCGCAGACGGTCGCGCCGTTGCTATTATCAATGCTGCGAAAGCCGCGAACATACCCGTTATTGTTGATCCAAAGGGCGATGGCTACGCGCGTTATAAAGGCGCCGATTTAATTACACCGAACCGCAAAGAACTGGCTCAAGCAACAACGCTAACTGCTAACAATGACGACGCTATTGTCACGGCAGCATTATCTTTGATTAACGCGCACGACTTGGGCGGCCTTTTGGTCACCAGAAGCGCGGACGGCATGACCCTTATGGATCAAGCAGGCGCAACGACGCATCTCCCCGCTGAAAGTCGTGAAGTGTTCGATGTTTCTGGCGCAGGCGATACGGTTGTCGCGTGTGTGGCTGCGATGGTGGGTGCGGGAAGCGCGCTCAAAGATGCCGCTACCGTTGCCAATGTTGCCGCCGGGATCGTTGTCACCAAAGTCGGCACCGCCGTCGCTTATGCTGCCGAGGTTATTGCAGCCCTCCACCACCAAGATATCTCAGATGCAGAAGCCAAGGTCTTAACTGAAACCCAGGCAGCCGAACGTATAGAACGTTGGCGGCGACAGGGATTAAAAGTTGGCTTCACCAATGGCTGTTTTGATCTCTTGCATCCGGGTCATGTATCGTTACTTCGCCAATCGCGGGCTGTGTGCGACATGCTTGTTGTCGGCTTGAACTCGGACGCTTCTGTTAAAAGGCTCAAAGGCGAGGAACGCCCTGTGCAGAATGAAGCAGCGCGTAGCGCCGTCATGGCCTCCTTGGCGTCTGTCGATCTTGTCGTCATATTTGGCGAAGACACACCCTATGAATTGATCAAACGCCTACACCCCGACGTGATGGTCAAAGGTGCTGATTATGCGATTGAAGATGTCGTCGGGGCTGATCTTGTTCTGGGTTGGGGTGGCGAGGTTGTATTAGCAGACCTAAAGGCTGGGCACTCAACAACAGCGACAATTGATCGGCTCAATAACGGGTCAAAATCTGACTAATGTCTGAAATACTCCAAGCCTACCTTTTATATGGACTTGCTTGGATTGCTTTCGGTATCGCCCATTCTGTCCTCGCAAGCAAGACCCTGAAACGCCAATTGGCTCATATCGCCAGCGCGTCTTACCGATTAACGTACAATGGGTTTGCGATCATTTCTTTGATTGTCACATTCTGGGTCGGCTATCTCGTGTTCGCTGAAACTGACGCATTCGTCCTCACAAATACTATAAAAGTAGCACTGGGCATCACCCAGATCAGTGGTTGGTTCTTGATGTATTTTGCACTCCGGCAATATGACCTTGGTCGCTTCGCAGGGACACACCAGTTGAAAAACAGAAATACCGACGCCCTTTCCGATGACGATGAATCGCTGCAGACCAAAGGTTTACACCTCTATGTGCGTCACCCGCTTTACAGTGCTGTTTTTCTGGTCTTATGGGGCACTGCCTGGACACCACTTGGATTAGCGACCGCGATTTTTGGCAGCGGATATCTTTTGATCGGCACGTATTTTGAAGAACGTCATCTGCTTGCTCGGCACGGTGAAACATATGCAGATTACCGTAACTGCGTACCTGCGTTCATTCCCTGGCGCGGGCGAGCCATCTAGTTCCTGTCCGATGTGGGTGGGAAGGCTGGCGCTTCACTCGCCGGCTCAACGTTTTTGATAGCTTTGGTTGCATCTTGTTTCACATCTTCAATCGCACCAAACAATTTCTCGAAGAAACCCTGCCCACCAGATGGGCTTGGTAACGACCGAGCGGGCATCCCAATGTGCGCAGCCTTCATGACATCACGCCAAATCCGTGCTGGGAAACTACCCCCGGTCACATTCTTCATTGCCGCACCATTGTCATTGCCAAGCCAAACGCCAGCAACAAAGTCTGCGGTATAACCGACAAACCATGCGTCTCTATAATTCTGCGATGTGCCGGTTTTTCCCGCCGCTTCGCGGTCAAGCTTAGCTGCTTTGCCCGTACCAGAATCAATAACCTGACGTAGCATGCGGTTCATTGCACCTACGTGACGCGGTTGTATGACCTTCCCCGGCCCTGCCCCTTTCCGATGATAATGGATCTCTCCACCCCCATCGCGAATTTCCACAATGCCATAAGGGATGACGCCATTTCCACCATTTGCGAAGGCCGTATACGCCGCCGTCAATTCCAAGAGACTTGTTTCAACTGTGCCCAGCGCAATCGACGCGTCTGGCTTTTCCCCTGGATCAATACCAAGAGATCTGGATGTAGATGCAACATGATTGATACCTGCCTTCATCGCAACACGCACGGCTACAGTATTAACAGATTTTGCCAATCCATCAGCGACGGTGATTTCCCCCACATACTTGCCATTAAAATTTCGTGGCTGCCATTTACCAATTTTCACGGGTGCGTCATCAATCAAATCTTCCGGTGACAGACCAGCCTTGAGACCAGCAAGATACACCACAGGCTTGAACGCTGATCCCGGCTGGCGGCGCGCTTGTGTTGCTCGATTGAATTGGCTTTTACCGTAGTTCTCGCCACCAACCATTGCCGTTACAGCACCATCTGGGCGCATCAACAAAACAGCCCCATCACCAATACGACGCGACTTACCTGATTTAGCCAACGTTGCACGGAGCCTTTTTTCAGCAGCGATTTGAACTTTTGAATCCAATGTCGTTTGCACGAATAAATCCCGATCTCGCGCACCGACATAATCACTCACATAATCAAGCACCCAATCCACAAAGTGAGGCGCGATCTGCCCTGGCCTGACGGCTTTCCGCTTCGAAGATAATGACCGGGCTTTTTTAGCATCACTCTCAGAGAGATACCCAGCTGCAACCATGTTCGCCAGAACCACTTGCGTTCGGTCCGTGGCACGGGTGTCGCTATTGTGCGGGTTGTAGCGGCTTGGTGCTTTGAGCAATCCTGCCAACATCGCAGATTGCCAGACATTCAATTGACTTGCCGGGCGAGAAAAATACTTACGCGCAGCGGCATCGACACCATAAGTGCCAGCACCCAGGTAAACCCTATTTAAATACAGTTCGAGAATTTGATCCTTGGAGAACCGATGCTCGAGCCAGAGGGCGAGCATCACTTCTTGGATTTTACGTTTATAGGTCCGTTCAGAACTTAAAAATAAGTTTTTCGCCACTTGCTGCGTGATTGTGCTGCCGCCTTGAACAATACGCCCCGCACGGACGTTGGTTACCGTCGCGCGCGCCAAGCCGATCAGATCGACCCCAAAGTGATCATAGAAACGACGATCTTCAGTCGCGAGTACGGCTTGCGGCAAGGATGGTGGTAAATCAGAGAGCTTCACTGGAATGCCATACAAGTCACCAACCGCGGCAAGCTCTTTACCGTCCGCAGCCAATATCCAGAGTGTGGGTCTTCGGGATGGTGCCAGGTTGTCTTCCAGGTCGGGCAAGCCCGTATAAAACCATCCTACAACAAACAGACTGGCGATAAAACCCCATACACAAAGGGTTGCAATCCACTTGCCTATACGCCGCCAAATCGATGCTTTGGCAGCTGTTGCTTTTTTCGTGCGTTTTGATTTCTTTCGAGCCATAGGACTTTATGACTCAAGGGCGTTATGAACGCGTTAATATAAGAGAGCTTTTATAGTTTTTTTAAGCTGCCGTAATAGCGCTCGAAATTGAGGATATGGAACGCTAATGTATCAGCATGAATAAAAACATACAGTTTGTTGAAACGCTGCCCTAGAGCGATATTGGCACGTCATTGCTCATTATCGCCATTGTCCTTGGTATTCGGTGGATCATTTTCCGCACCATTCGAGGTAAACCAGAAACCTTAAGCCCAGAACAGTGCAAATGGATATCATCGACCCGCAACATCGCGATCATCATTATCTTTATTCTGTTGCTTTCGGTCTGGTCGCTTAAGTTATCGCGATTTGCCTTATCGATTGCTGTTTTTGCTTTGGCGATTGTTATTGCTAGAAAAGAGCTAACCCTGTGTTTATTGAGCGGCATTTACAGGACAATCACACATCCATTTAGTGTTGGGGATTGGATCGAAGTTGGACCTATTCGAGGTGAGGTCCTGGAAGAAGGCGTAATCAACACGACCTTACAGGAGATCCTTCCGCGCCACGATACCACACAAAATTATACCGGAAGAACCATCTCAGAAATTTTGTCATCCATATGTCTACAATCACTTCGAGTGCCGTTCATACATCACCGAAATCTGA
>CAWUWH010000228.1:0-5656 GCA_963926035.1 uncultured Rhodospirillales bacterium | reverse complement strand
AATTGCGCGTGTCCGCAATCATCTCAAGCTGAAGCGCTATCGGGATTATCTTGAGCAGATCGCCTTTATTGACGGCCCGACAGCAATCCCAAACCGCCGCCGCTTTGACGAGCACTTCCAATCAGAATGGCAACGCGGTGTGCGTCGTGAAGCTTTTCTTACCATCTTAATGATAGATATCAATTTCTTTAAACCGTTCAACGATTATTACGGTCATCAGACTGGGGGTGATTGTTTAGTCAAAGTCGCGCAGGCACTCGCATCATCTGTTCATCACCCAGGCGACCTTGTCGCGCGTTACGGCGGTGAAGAATTTGTTTGCGTCCTGCCTGACACCGACCTCGCTGGTGCGGAAACCATTGCCAACACATTACGGAAAAGCGTGAACGCGCTCAAAGTATCTCATGAATTTTCAAGTGTTACTGATCACGCAACGGTTAGCATTGGGGCAGCAGCGGTGAAGTTTGAGCAATCAATGAAGCCGGAAGAATTGGTCGAAAAAGCAGACAACAATTTGTATGAAGCAAAAGAGACAGGCCGAGACCGTGTGGTGACTGCCTAATCAACATTGACGGGCCTCGCTACACCCGACATTGTTAAATGACGTGACATGAGGATCAAATGGCAAAAATCTTAATCATCGACGACGAAGAAATTCTACGCCAGTTAATGGAACATGTTTTGTCTGGTGACGGACACGATACGATTACCGCAGCAGATGGCAAAGCTGGCATTGTGTTGGCAAAAAACAATGCGCCTGACTTGATCATTTCAGATATGAGCATGCCTAAAATGACGGGCTGGGATATGGTCAAAGCCTTGAAGGCCGACCCTACCACCAAAGACATTCCCATCATTGCACTGACAGCACATGCGACGGCCGATGACCGGGCTGCCGCTTTTGATGCTGGCATCTCGACTTACGAAGAAAAGCCTCTCGATATGGCGCGCCTTAAAAAACATATCGCCGAACTTATCGGCTGATCTTCATTTCCTTAAGCTGTCCTTCCCCCAACGAGGTATAGCCGCCACGCTCTTTCCAACGATGATTTAAATCTATGGGAAGGGTTCCGCTATGGGCGAAGAAACTGAAGACGAACCAAAAAAGAAGAGAAAAAACTAAGAAAAAGTCCAAGTTTACATTGGCTCTTATCATTGTCAGCGCGACATTTTTTATCATATCAGCTGGCGGTGGGCTTTCCTTTTATATGGGGTGGGTCCTCGCAATCATGGGGTGGGAACGCCCTCAATCATCGGCACAACTGTCACTTGGAAAGCCTGTCTTTTTCCCATTGCCAGAAATACGCATCGACCTGAAAACAAACGAGTGTCGGGCACCGTTTATGCGCACCGTCATTCATGTTCAATTATCGCCCGATGATGTTTCCCGTCTCGAAGACAATCAGGACTTGGTCATGGACGGTATTCTGACCCATTTACGCGGCCAAGAGCGTCAGCATCTTGTCGGCAAAGAAGGGTCCGAGCGACTGCGTTTTGAATTGGTTCAAGTGATTGAGAACAAGCTAAAGCCGATCAGTGTCCACACGGTCTTGTTCAAAGAATTGGTCATTCAGTAAAGCACCAGGTTTTACTGATCGAACTCTTCGGTGTCTTTGATTTTTGCCGCGAGAGCCGCTTCAAGGAACATATCGATATCGCCATCCAAGACAGCACCAGTGTTTGACGTTTCAGCATCGGTGCGCAAGTCTTTAACCATCTGATATGGCTGCAGAACGTACGAGCGGATTTGATGGCCCCAACCGATGTCTGTTTTACCAGCCTCGGTTTCTTGCGCCGCATCTTCGCGCTTTTTGAGCTCCATCTCGTAAATACGAGCTTTCAGCATCGACATGGCTTCCGCCCGGTTCTTGTGTTGTGAGCGATCGTTCTGACATTGCACAACGATACCAGAAGGTTCGTGCGTAATCCGGATAGCACTTTCCGTTTTGTTCACGTGCTGTCCGCCAGCACCGGATGCACGGTACGTATCGACCCGCAAATCCTTATCATCGATCTCAACATCAATGTTATCTTCGACAACGGGTGAAATCCAAGCGGATGAGAAACTTGTGTGGCGACGCGCGGATGAATCATATGGTGAAATCCGCACAAGCCGATGCACGCCGCTTTCCGTCTTAAGCCAACCGTAGGCATTTTCGCCGCTAAACTTCAGTGTTGCCGATTTGATACCCGCTTCTTCGCCAGGGCTTTCTTCAAGCCACTCGACTGTATATCCGCGCTTATCAGCCCAGCGCGAATACATCCGAAGCAACATCTCAGCCCAATCCTGCGCCTCAGTGCCGCCTGCGCCCGCTTGCACCTGGATATAACAATCGTTGGCGTCGGCTTCACCCGATAGCAATGTTTTCAATTGTGCCTTCTGAGCTCGAACCAAAAGCTCACCCATGGCTTCATCAGCCTCAGCCATAACATCAGCGTCATCTTCAGCTTCTGCGAGTTCGATTAAATCCGTGTTGTCTTGAAGATCGCCAAACAGGTCATCGACCTCTTTGATACCAACTTCGAGCTTGGTACGTTCCCGCATCAAGGCTTGTGCTTTTTCTGGATCATCCCAAAGATCGGGACTTTCAGCGAGGGAGTTTAATTCCTGAAACCGGAGAACCGCTTGATCGTAGTCAAAGATGCCTCCTTAGCAGTCCTGCGGACTGCTCGATCTCGTCGGCCATTGATTGTTGTTCAGCGCGCATGCTGGCGTTCCCTTCGAATTAAGCGTGCAACTATGTAACGCTGTCACGCCACAGTCTCAAGTCCTGCATCGAAACTTTGGCACGTTTCAGTTCATCTGAAAGTTTAAAATGGATTGCCGGGTTGATTGCGCAGGGCAAAAACGTTAATAAAGACCGCCCGTACCGGTTGATGGTGCGCCCGAAAGGCTTGGGTCTGCCGTCGCACCGCTCCACCCCTGCCCTTCAATCACAGAGTTTTCTTCGCCAGGCCCCGAGCCTTCTTTAAACGCTTCAAGGATCACACTGCGATCACCAGAGCGCGCCGGAAGACCAGTGCGCACATTGACCCGCACAAGACGAATATCAGGGGGTGTACGAAACGGAATGGCAGGCTGGCCCGCAAGCGCTTCCTTCATGAAGTCCCTGAAGATTGGTGCGGCGACAGACGATCCCGTTTCCCGTCGGCCCAATGGAATAGGATCGTCGTAACCAACGAACACGCCAACGGCCAAGTCCGGCGAGAATCCCATAAACCAGGTATCCCGCTCTTCGTTTGTTGTGCCCGTTTTCCCGGCAAGCGGCTTCCCAACTTCTGAAACCCGGCGTCCTGTGCCGCGCTCAACCACACCCTGCAACATGCTCACAACCTGATATGCACTGGCAGGATCGGTCATCTGTTTCCGTGTATCAGGAATACGAGGCACCCGTTGTTCATGCCATCCATCTGCCCGACAATCATCACAAGCGCGTTTGTCGTGGCGATAAACGGACCTGCCCAAACGGTCTTGGATACGGTCGATCAAAGTTGGCGTCACTTGTTTGCCGCCATTCACCAACATAGCATACGCTGTGGTCAAACGGATCAGCGTGGTCTCACCCGCACCTAGCGACATCGCCAATGTTTGCGGCAAATGATCATTAATACCAAATCGCGCTGCATACTCGGCGATACGTTCCATCCCCAATGTCTGTGCCAAGCGCACCGTCATCAGATTTCGAGATTTCTCAATCCCCAGACGCATTGTCGATGCCCCATAAAACTTAAGGCCATAGTTTGCCGGACGCCATTTTGGCAATCCGGGCCCCTGATCGATCACAAACGGCGCATCCAAAATCCGTGTCGCAGGCGTATAGCCTTGATCCAGACCCGCCAGATATACAAACGGCTTAAAGGCAGAACCCGGTTGGCGGTTCGCCTGCGTAACCCGGTTAAACTGAGACCGCTCATAGGCATATCCGCCAGCCATTGCGAGAACGCGGCCCGTATGCGGGTCCATGGCAACGATGCCCCCATCGACATCAGGAATTTGTTGCAGACTAAATTGCGGCGTGTCCGATGATGCCGCTTTGATTTGCTCTTCGGTTAAGACCAATGGCTCAACGATAATGACGTCACCGGCCTTAAAAACATCAGATGGTTTTTTAATCGCTGGTCCGCGCTTACGCTTCTCAAGCGGGATACGCGCCCATTTCAGCTCGCCCAGCGGGATCATGCCAAGGATGCCATCTTCGACACCGATGCTGGCGAAACCTTTCGCATCGTCGATACCAATCACAATCGCCAGTTGCTTCTCACCCATGCCCTTGGGCCCCACAATTGAGCCCAGATACGTCCGCCAATTCAAAGGCGTATCTACCCGTTGCCCTGCAGGGATCGTCCCAACCGGGCCCCGGTAGCCATGACGACGATCATACGCCTCGAGACCACGCCGGAGTGTCGTTCTGGCAGCCGCTTGCATCCTTGGGTCGAGGGTCGTACGCACAGACAAACCACCCTCGTAAAGCTGACCCTCACCAAAGCGGGCAACAAGCTCACGCCGGACTTCTTCGGTGAAGTATTCAGCCTGAACAAATTCCGTGTCTTGACGGTCTGCAATCATCAAAGGCTGATTGCTCGCTGAGGCGGCTTCGTTCGGTGTGATCCGGCCATCTTCCAACAACCGCCCAATGACCCAGTTACGACGGCCTTTTGCGGCGGCGCGTTTGGTCACAGGATTATAGTTGTTGGGTGCCTTAGGCAGTGCAGCCAGAAAAGCAGCTTCGGAGATATCCAATTCGATCAACGATTTGTTGAAATAGTTCAGCGCCGCAGCCGCGACACCGTAAGATCCATAACCCAGATAAATCTCGTTGAGGTAAAGCTCCAGAATTCGATCCTTGGTGAACGCGCGTTCGATACGCACGGCAAGGATGGCTTCTTTAATCTTACGGTCGAACGAGACTTCATTGGTCAAAAGGAAGTTCTTCGCGACCTGCTGGGTAATCGTCGATGCACCGACCAGACGACGGCCATTGGTGAGGTTTTGCACGTTCTTAACGACAGCCCGCGCAACACCGGTGAAATCGATCCCTGAATGGGTATAGAACGACTTGTCCTCAGCCGACAGGAACGCATCAATGATCCGCCGCGGCATGGCTTCGATGGGTACAAAAGCGCGCTTCTCGATAGCGAACTCGGCGAGCAATCGCCCGTCACCCGCATGAACCCGGGTCATCACTTGTGGATCATACGTAGCCAGCTGTCGATAGTCCGGCAAATCCCGCCCAAACGAATGCAAAACCCACAGCGATCCCCCGCACACAGCACCCGCTGCGAGGACAAGAAGAAAAACCGAAATCAGTGTGACGCGCAGAAAAAACTTCATGGGTATTTAGTTGCACCAATCAAATTTGAAATAAGGCCGCTGTTGTATCATATAGTCATCCAACAAACAGCTCTTAGCAGCCGATTGTGACAACCGTAAGGCAACCACGCAACAGCTTCTAAGTTACAGTTTATCGGAATGATTTAAGGCCGGCTCGCAGACTCAATTTTTTCGAAATAGCGGTCCACGGCACCGGCGATTGATTGGGCGAGTTTGCGGCGATGGGATTTGGAGCGGAGCGCGCGTTCGTCGTCTTTGTTGGATATAAACCCGAGCTCGATCAGCACGGATGGAATATCAGGGGCCTTGAGGACAGCAAAGCCC
>CAWUWH010000227.1:0-15742 GCA_963926035.1 uncultured Rhodospirillales bacterium | reverse complement strand
ACCAAGACCGACACGCAATTTCTCGCGCTTGACGGTATCAGCCTCACGAATATTGATGGTAATTTTTCCACCAGCGTGACCTGTAAAAACCCGTTCTTGAGTGTCGACTGTGCGCCATAGACTCTGCGGCGCAATACTGTCGCCTTTGAAGTCAAATGAGAGCCCTGACACGAAGCCATCTGCGATCGCACTATGAGGTGATCCAAGGCTATCCAGTCCATACATCAAGCGTCGCTTAGCCTGTTCCAGTAAGCGACAGCTCTCTAGGTTGCCTACAACCGAGAGATTGGGAATGGTATCGTTTTAGCGGCAGCGGTCGCAAAACGGGGATGCACTGTTATCCGTCGCAGTCGGTGCGATAACGCTGCGATTGCAAACTTCGTGATCGACCCTGTTCTTACATTTCTTGAGGTCACTCTCACAACGAGCACATTGGCTGCCATTTGCAGTGTCAGTCATTGCTGTAAGTGTTGCGCAAACAGGGCACCAGCTCACTTCAAGCGTACATGCGAAGCATTCTGTATTTTAAAAAAACAGACGGTTACCGCAATCACAATTGAATCTATTCATTAATGGGCATTCCTGAACTTGAGACACGCGTAGTCAATTTGACGGGTCATTATAAACGCCACCACAATTCGCGTACCAAAATGTGCACCGATGGGCATTATAAAAACCAGTAAAAATCATTAAAGCTCGAGGGAATTAGTCCGCCTCGACTCGTCTCATTATAAATAATTGAGAGTTCTTATGAAAACCATTTCGGAGGTCGTCAGGTATGTGGAGGCGGCAATGAAAGCACCGCCTCCATTCTTAATTTAGCTGCCATGCTTGTGCTTATGAGCACCGTGGCCATCCTTATTTTTTGACTTTGCGCCAACGCCTTGGACGACAAATTCAATATCGATTTCGCCTGTTTTTTCAAAGACTAATGTCAGAGGCAATGTTTCGCCTTCAACGAAAGGTTTGTTGAGGCCCATAAACATAATGTGCAGGCCGCCTGGCTGAAAAATTGTTGGCGTCCCTGGAGAGACTTCAACAGCTTCCAGATGACGCATTTTCATCATGCCGTCTTCCATAAGGTGGGTGTGGATTTCTGTGCGTTTTGCCAAGTCAGACTTTACAGCAACAAGACGATCAGTCTCGTGTCCGATGTTGGCGATTGTGAGATACGCTGCACCAGCTTTTACTGGGCCCGCAGTGGCGCGCGCCCATGAATCTTCAACCATAAGACCATTGTTCTTCATCTCATGTGCAGAAGCTTGGCTGACGGCAAGTAAAACGGTGCAAATGAATGCAGTCAAAAATGTACGCATAATTCATTCCTTGTATTTTAGATAGAGGATGCGGGCAGAGTGCACATGCACCCTGCCCGACGATACCTGTGTTAAGAGGTCCAACCCATAAGGTCGAAAACAATCCCTTCAACATTTTCCAATGTCAGGAAAAGACCAACACCAGCAACAACAGCACCTGCAAGACGTGCCTGTATGGCTTGCGCAGTTAATGCACCAAGGACATTGGCAACCAGCCAACCTGCAACGAGGGCAATCGCATACTGAATAGCGCTGAGGCCAACCAGATAACCAATTAAGACCTGACAACCTATTCCTGCTTCTTGTGACACCAAAGCATCACCAAAAGCGGAACCATGGAACAACCCGAAACCCGCAAAAATTGTGATAGCAGGAAACAAACCAAGGGCTTTGCCGGACAGCACAACGGCGCCCAAAGTCAGTAGAGAAAGTCCAATAATGACTTCTTTGGCTGGTAAGCCAATACCTGTAGACATCGCATAACATCCAAACAGCATCGCAACGATATATGCCATAGGTGATATGAAGCGTTGTTTCGTGTAAATGGCGGCAATACCGACCAATGCAACAAAGAATAGATGATCAAATCCTAAAAGCGGATGACCTGCGCCTGATAGCAGACCGTCTGCAAATGTAACCATTGGCATGCCGCCCAAAGGGTGGTGTGCGAATGCAAGTGTTGGTGTAAATAGCGCGATGACCGCGGCGCTGACGCGAATAAAATTCTTCATATTCATCTCCCGTTCGTCTCACCCGACAAACATTAGGGTTGTTAAAATGTGGCAGGTATCCTGGCTCACGTTCATTACCCAGCTCTGTTTTTGAGTGGAAAACGCTTACAGTTGCGGGGGCAGCTACGGTTTCAGCCACTGATGAGTAAGCCTCACCGTATTCCCTTTTCATCCGCCCTTTAGATCGATCAAGCGGAACCACGCTGGAACTTTACGGCGGTGCCTTTACATTCACAAGAGGCATTTTGAACCAATTCATCAATAGTCATAGGTGTATATGAATGAGCCCTGTGGTTGCGAAATTAGTGCTGAAATGGTTGTTTTGATCGTATTGCTTGAGTATGAGTACGCAGTATAGAAATGACCTAGTGAGAGATTTTTTAAGCATGCCTGATGGCGTCGACATTAATGCAGACAACGTCCCTTTTGTTGTTGCAGCGTTCTATAACTTTACAGCCTTGCCTGACTTTGAGGTCTATCAAGAGCCATTGCAGACCTTGTGCAGATCGCACGGCGGCTATGGAACCGTGCTCCTTGCTCACGAGGGTATCAACGGCACCATTGCCGGTTCACGTGATGGCATTGATGCGGCCTTAGCACATATCAAACAAATTCAAGGCTGCGACGCGCTTGAGCATAAAGAGTCTTTTGCTGCGGAAAACCCATTCCATCGGATGAAGGTGCGGTTAAAGAAAGAGATCGTCACCATGGGCGTCACGGACATCGATCCCAGCCAAGTCGTGGGCACATATGTCGACCCACAAGATTGGAATGATCTCATTTCTGACCCTAACGTTGTCGTCATTGATACCCGTAACGATTATGAAGTCGGTATTGGAACCTTTGAAGGGGCGATAAACCCTAATACGACGAACTTTCGTGACTTCCCTGACTGGTTTTTAAATCATACTGAACTCCGTGCTGAGATCGATAACGGCAAGAAAGTTGCGATGTTCTGCACCGGCGGTATTCGTTGTGAGAAAGCTACGGCGTTCGTGAAGCAACAAGGTATTGAGAACGTGTTCCATCTTAAGGGTGGCATTCTCAAGTATCTCGAAAACATTCAGCAGGATAAATCCATGTGGGATGGTGAGTGCTTCGTGTTTGATGAGCGTGTTTCAGTAAAGCACGACCTCGCACTTGGCAGTTATGATATGTGCCGCGCATGTCGCAATCCAATTGATGATACTGATAAGGAATTGCCAAAATATACGCCAGGTGTCAGTTGCCCAAAATGCTTTGATGTCAGTAACGACCAACAAAAGGCTCGTTATGCAGCGCGTCAAAAACAAATGACATTAGCCAAAGAACGCGGTGAAACACATATCGGTCACGACTACGACGATCCAAAGAAGTCCGGCAAGGCAGATGGCTGAGCGTATGCTCCCAACTTTATATTCTTTTCGTCGCTGTCCTTATGCGATGCGGGCGCGCCTTGCGTTAAGTGCGAGCCGCCAGCAATGCGCCCTTCGTGAAATCGTCCTCAGGGACAAGCCCGCCGATATGATCGCGCTTTCCCCAAAGGCAACAGTGCCGGTTCTGAAACTTCTAGATGACACCGTGTTGGAAGAAAGCCTCGACATCATGCATTGGGCTTTGGGCGAGAACGACCCAGAAAACTGGCTTGATCCTGAATTGGGAACATTGGCCAGCATGAAGGAATTGATAGCCGAGAGCGACGGCCCTTTCAAGCATAACCTTGATCGATACAAATATGCGATCCGATATGAAGAAGGTACAGATCCCGTTTTTCATCGGACTGAAGGTGCTGCATTCCTTGAGAAACTCAACGGGCGCCTTGGAAAGCACGCGCATTTGTTTGGGGATCGTCCGTGCTTGGCAGACTTCGCCATATTCCCGTTTGTACGACAGTTCGCAAATACAGACCGCGCTTGGTTCGATGCACAGGCCCTAATCCATTTACAAGGCTGGCTTGCAGGTCATTTGGTATCAGAACGCTTCAAAAGCATTATGACGAAATGGCCCGTTTGGGCCGTCGGTGATGAAGAGCCAGTCTTTCCCGCTTAGTTTAAAGCGATGCCAGGTGATCAGCCGCGTTGAAGTACGGTAGATTATCCTGAGGTGAGCAGCCAAGGATCGCAACGCGTTCGGCAATCTTAACGGCCTTCTGGTATTTGCGTTCACATTCGGACCGTGTCTGTGATTCAAACACACCTCCACACAACGAAATGCCATAGTTCGCTTGCAGAGTGCGAATATCGCGGCGCGTATGCATACCGTCAGCCAGGGCTGAGAGATCAAAATCAATCTGCTTTACGATCTGGAACTTGTTCTCGACCAGGAACGCACGGATATGTGCCTCGGCCGCCAGTGCGGCATCCCAATATTCAGACTCAGATTGCGTTGGCTCTCCTGAAACTTCGGCAAACGCCATGCAGAACGCCAAGAAGGCTTGTTCGTTTGGTGTCGCATTCTTCCATGCGGACAGGCCTAGACCGTTCCATACAGACAGATTGAGTTTGCTATAGAACTCGGGCACCCGATCAAAGAACAACTGATGCAGCTTGTTTTCATTGAGCGAGCTATCCAGCTTTTGTTCTTTATAAATATCGATCGCTGCGTAAGCGCCACACACGGGACACGTATCATTTTCGTATGCATCTTTCTTATAAACGTGTGAGCAGTATGTCCCACCTGGCAGATTGTTCTTACAGAGCAGATAGGTCTCACTTGCTTCTTCGTTATCTTGCTGCTGGCCAATCCAGTTAAAGCGGTTCTTGAATTGCATATATGAACGTGGGTGGCTCCAAAGGCTCCACTGCAATTTTTCAACGGGGCCAAAGGTGCTCCAGTTAGAACTCACATCAATGACAATACACTTATCTTTGCCAGGGGCAGACCTTAACCCGCGACCAACCGTCTGACCCCAGAGGACCTTCGATAGTGTCGGGCGAAGGTGAACGATAATATTACAGTTAGGGTTATCCCAACCTTCAGCCAGAACGCCAACTGATACCATGGCTTCAATCTCGCCATCCTCGTGCTGCTTCAATAGCTTCATACGTTCTTTAATAGGCGTTACCGCCGTAATAATTTCTGCTTCAATCCCAAATTGTCGTATGGAATTAAGCGTTACCTCGGCGACGCTGACATCTGTACAGAACCAGGCTGATACTGGCTTCATCTTAAGCTTCTCGCGTTCTTCTTTATAAGCCCAAATAGCATAATCAATCATCGACGACTTGATGATTTCACTTGACAGTGTCGCAACAGGAAACTCGCCCGAGCTAATATCTATACTATCTAAATCAAGATCATGGACAAAATGCGGACGATAGACCGGTTGGACAAGAATGCCCTCATCGATCAAATCCTCGATATTTGCACAATCGATAATCGCATCGAACGCAAGGTTGAGTTGATCACGTTGATCACCAGTGCGTCGTTCTGGTGACGCTGTTAAGCCCATAAACTGCGCGGTTGATTTACCGTGCTCTTGAAATTTGTCGATAATCCGCTTGTAGCCGCGTCCGTTTGGCGAAACCCGATGCGCCTCATCTACAATGATCAAATCAGCTTTAAGAATTGCGTCTGCCAAAACTTCTTTGGCGCGCATACTCGTCGACAATAATAGATCGTAACCCTCAAAAGCTGGGCCCGTATCTGAAACCGCAAGCTTTTTGACATTATGGCTTACTTTTAACGCGCGCTCGAGTTGTTCCAATAGGACCAACCGATGACACAAAACGATAACTTTTTTGCCTTTGTAAAAGCGATCGACAATCTCGCGCGCGAGCACGGTTTTACCCGCACCTGTGGGTGCTTTGAGAATAAAACGACGGTTCTGTTTTATAATCTCAGGGTAACTATCGATGATTTTTTGTTGCCAGCCTCGAAGATGCATTTCTCTATTTTCGTCACTTTATTTAGGGGAGAATCGGCGGAGTATAGCAGGCACTTATTACAAGTCGAGACACCGCTTGTAATCATTCGTTTCATAATGTTTCTTTGCATAGAAAACATACATGGCGATTCCTAAAAAAATTGTTTAAATTCATTATGTTATGTAGATTATGGGTCATTCTGAATCTCTCAGAATTTTACCTCATTTTGATAAAAAATTGAGCCTTTTATGAACGAATTGCTACGCCGCCTGAGGTCTAGACCTGTTATTACGGGCGAACTTCTGTTCGGTTCGTTCCTGGTCAACATCATGGCCATGGCCTCGCCTTTGTTCGCTATGCAGGTTTTGAACCGTTATGTCGGCCAGGGTGTCGACGCGACGTTTTACACATTAACCATTGGCGTGTTGATTGCGATTATCTTTGAATTTGTACTCAGACAATCCCGCACATCGCTTGCCCGGGCCATCAGTGTCGACCCTGACGAAGAAACCGCACTCAAAGGTTTCGAGACATTGGTTATCATCGATGAACCAACTGAGAGCCTGGATGCAGAAGGATGCCGTGCGGTCTATCAAGCTCTGGCAGGCATGGCCGAACAAGGTCGGACCATTATTGTGATGTCGCACGATAGCGATATCGTTAAAGGCCTGCACATCCAACTCGATTTAAACTCGAAGCCCGTGCCAAAGATTACGCGCATGAGATAGAAAGCATTACCAAAATCGGACCCGCAGCTGCCGCCATCAGACCCAAAAACAGAAAAGGCAGATGAGGCATGAGCGACATGACCGCTCCCAACTCAGGGCCATCTGAGAAGATCTCCCTGGCGACACACAATACATTTTGGATCGCAGCGCTCTGCGTCGTTGTCTTCACGGTCTGGGCGTCCATAAGCACACTGGATATCGTCAGTGTCGCCGTGGGTGAGGTTATCCCCTCCTTTCAAGTCAAAACGGTGCAACACTATAGAAGGTGGCATCGTCCGTGAAATTATGGTGCGCGAAGGCAGTGAAGTTAAAGCCAATCAGCCATTGATCGTCCTGGAGCCAACCTTAAGCAGCGCCGATGTTGCAGAACTACGTTTAAGGCTGACATCTTTAGAAACCGATATTGCACAATTCGAAGCTTTATCTGAAGGCAAAGACACTGCGACATTTTCTGATCAGATACATCTTCAAAACTACCGTTTTGTATCAAGTTTACACCGTAAACTGGATCATCCATTGCTCGTCAACTCTTCAAAAATTCAGATCGTCCGAGGTCAATTGGCAACGGACGGTTTAGTTAGATAATATTTCTGTTGGTGAACCTAGAATTAGAACCTGACCTCAGCCTGACAAGTTGTCAGCATTTTATGAAAGTTTTAAGTCAATTGCCTGTGAGCATTAGGATGACAAATCATACTTTCATAGATCCAGTCCTCAAACAGCAATTCAGTAGATACGTTCAAGCACCTAAGGCATTGCAACCATTATACCTAAAGGGAAATGGTCTGACCCTCCGGATGGGCCAAGTTTAAATTGAACGCTTATCTTCCCTTTGGTGAGAACGTGATCTATCGGGATACCCAACTTGCCCAATACAGTCGGCCACGTTGCAAACCATGCCTTATATGTTTGCTCAGTACCTGTTTCAGAGAGAATTGTATTAAATGCAGCAGACATTGGCGTTGCATTCATATCGCCAACCAGCAAAAACGGCACATCAAATGCGGCGGTGATTTTTCCAAGCTCTTTGGCTTGGCGATTTTGCCGCATCGCCCCATCATCATCGGTAGCCTTGCGCATGTGAACGGCAACAACTGCGAATGGACCAGATCCATTAACGCTATCAAACTGCGCCCAAATTACGGGCGGCGTATCTGAAACAAGTTTTTTCGTCTGAACACTTTTCCACGGATGCTTGGATAACAACGAGATCGCACAACCAACATCATCGCATTCTGGATTATGGAATTGATACGGATATATATCTTGGAGAGACCCCATGCCTTCACGCCATATTTCAGTTGGCTCGGCAATGACAACGATATCCGTGTTTGCTTGCTGTAAATACTTGATCCCAAGGTCTACTTCATTATTCGTATAGAGAATATTCCATGCAACGAGTTTAACGTTCGCACGTTCAACGCTTTCTGAAGAGGCTAGAAAGTAAGGCAGAACAACAATTGCGTTTATAAGAATAACGATTAAATTTACAGCGAAGAGTGCACGTTTTTGGCGAACAAGCCACGTTGCGCAAACGCCCAACACGCCAGCCAACATCATATGCAGATGAAAATGTGCGAACAGGTCTAGCCACCATGCCAAAGAGCCAAAAAAACCAAAAAGAGTTCCTGTGGCGTTGATCGCGGTGCAACCGACGAGCAAATAGAAGAAATACTTACGCATTTGCGTTCATGCCCCGCCGTTCTCGCAAATGAAAGTCAAATCTCAGTCTGATTAAGGCCAAACGCGCGCTGCTTCTTTTTCGTCAATCCGAGAGACAAGATCCGATACGAGTCAGCTATATAGGATTTCAGCTCTTCATCGGACAAACCCGGCTTATCGTAATGTTGTATCCACTTCATGCCGCGTAAGGCGCAGGCCTTAGCCCAAGTTGATCTTTAAGCATCTCGTAGGCGATATCAGACACCTTGAAAGTGATGCCTGAATCAGTTGCTTGCTGCCACCTACAGATTGCAAAAAACCCTATCAACAACCTTCCATACGTCAGCCCCTCCCCACTGAACGACATGCGATGTGGCCTTGAATGATCCGCAATAAGCATTGAACTCTTCGTACTTCAAAACCTGACCTTCAATATCTTGAGATGACGTATATCTATCTAATCATAATTGACGTATATTAATCCATTGTATTATGTGAGAATTATTCAATTATTTGATGCATGAAATTACCGCATCCAAATGATCACACAATTTGTTATTTGCGCGACTTAAACCTGAATTGTGAAACAGTCACATATTGTTTCAGTTTGCTTTGTCTTGCCGCAAATAGAACAATATCGTAGAGGAGTGCCTCACCTATCTATGTTCAGTCCTGAACCCAATCAGGTTATCCCAAATTGGACAGGAATGTTGTAGGCGTTCGCGCCTGCATTATTTACATCAGAACTACTCTAAATGAACTAGCCGACAGAAAGAATATAATGCCTCCTCTCGCAGACGCTACGGATTAACCAATCATCACGCTTTTGAACGCGATGATATATTTGATTCAGCTGAGGCAATGTTGGGGATCGTCTCACAGATTGATCAGATTTTTGATCATCAAAAAAGTTATCATTTGATGACAACAATCGTGATTTTATTCTGCTCTCAAAACAAGGGTACGACATTAATATTTCGGCATTTGCCGCCGCCCTAGACGTCCCTCGTACAAGTGCAAACCGATTGTTACAAAATTGGCAGCGTGAGAAAATTGTCACGCTTAAAAAAATGGTCGAAAGACAACGATCCACCTCACAGCTGGGTCACTGGATCGTTTAGTCAATTTCCTAGATTATTTTATGTCAACGACGGCAAGTATTCACAAAAAAAATAGATGGCGATGAAGAGACGACCGAAGCCAATTAACCAGCATCAAATTCTGTATGGTAATCTACCAGTCGCTGTACTTCATTCTTTGCACCAATGATCACGGGGATCCGTTGATGAAGGCCTGTTGGCTGAACATCTAAAATACGCTCACGACAGGTTGATGCCATGCCGCCAGCTTGTTCAACAATGAATGACATAGGGTTTGCTTCGTAAAGCAAACGAAGGCGTCCACCCTTCTGACGAATTTTTTCGTCGATCGGGTACATGAAAATTCCACCGCGTGTGATAATCCGATGAACGTCAGCAACCATGGCAGCAACCCAACGCATATTGAAATTCTTTCCGCGAGGCCCTTCCGTGCCATCTAGGCACTCATCGATGTAACGCTTTACTGGAGGCTCCCAGAAGCGCTGATTAGATGCATTAATCGCAAATTCCTGCGTGTCTTCTGGAATTGTCATATTTGGATGCGTTAGCACAAACTCGCCGATTTCTGGATTCAACGTGAATCCGTTAACACCATTACCTGTGGTTAAGACCATCATGGTCGCTGGGCCAAAAAGCACATATCCAGCACAGAGCTGGTCGGCGCCTTTTTGCATGAAATCGTTGGTCAGGTCTGCATCATGCTCATCGGGAATTTTACAAATTGAAAAGATTGTGCCCATTGGGCCATTCACTTCAATATTCGACGAGCCATCAAGGGGATCAAAAATTAGAAGGTAATTACCGCGTTGAAGCTTGTTTGGGACGGGATAAACGTCGACCATTTCTTCAGATGCCATCGCAAAGAGCTGCCCGCCCTGCTCGCACCAGCTAATAGCCAGTTCATTGGACAAGACATCCAATTGCTTTTGGGATTCATCTTGAACATTGATGCCAACGGCTGCACCAAGGTCGCCAGATAACGCACCGCGCCGGACTAAATTAGCAATGCCCTTACATGCAGATGACACGTCATCAATTAGGAGTGTAAATTCACCTGTTGTACCGGTGATCTGCGTCTGTTGACGCATAATGAAATGCTTTAATGTCTCGCGATACTTCACGCTATCCCCCAATAACCATTATGACTCTGTGAGCCAAAGCTCAGCATGCCTTAAAACGTTGCTTAGCATAGCCATAACAGAACGCCAACGCGGATTTGACGATTTTTATACGTCTAGAATATCAACCGTAACGCCAGCTTCCTCAAACATCTGCGATGAAATCTTGAATTGCGTTTTCCAAGGTTCTTTTGATGTGTCGGGCGTCGGTGAAACAATTCGCTTAATCCCTGCCTGAATGATCAAGACAGCACACCGTGCACAGGGCGGCAAAGGTGTGACATAAAGCGTGCAGCCATCAGCCTGGTTGCCCGCAAACATCAATGCATTGGTTTCAGCGTGAACAACCATTTCATACTTGATGGAGCGATCTTCCAGACGATCAGCTGTATCCTGAACTCCGAATGGAAACCCATTGAAGCCCGTAGACACGACCCGCTTATTGCGAGGATCGACAATTGCGGCGCCAACTTTAGTCGAAGGATCTTTGGACCATTGGGCAATAAAACCCGCCAACTCCATAAAACGTTTATCCCATTTCGCGTTGTGGATCTCTAAATTATTAGACGTCATTTTTTACCGTTCCCCATCTTCTGCCCCGCCGAGCGCTAATGCTGCGTCTTCAAGATGAAATTTAACACGTGTTCGCCCCTGCCAGGTATCAGCTTTTAAGCGACCCGCTGCATGAATAATCTGATCACGTGCTGACAACAGTAGGTCACCAAGTGGCGTGCCGACAACGCGGAACGCAATCCCCTCCAACGTTCCACCACCAGAACTCGCTGCCAGAGAGAAACGGATATGATCTTTGCCAACAATATCGGAAAATGTGAGGCGTGCCGCCTTCAAAGCAAAACGAGGCTCCGGATTGCCTGGACCGAACGGGGCTAACCTGGATACTTCTTCAGCCAATTCAACGGTTGCGCCACGAATAGATAGTGCGCCTTCAAGGCGTAAATCGGGGCTTACAGCTCCACCGCCACTTTGTTGTTCAACACGTTCATCAAGAAATGCGCGAAAATCATTCAGACCTTCGGTTGACACTGAGAATCCTGCGGCCATCGCATGGCCACCACCTTTGATCAGAAAGCCTTTCTGTCTGGCAGCAATGATGGCTGCGCCAAGATCAACACCGATTACAGACCGACCCGACCCCGTACCCTCAGCACCGTTTAATGCAATCACACAGGCAGGTCGGCTATAACGTTCGACAAGTCTGCTCGCAACAATTCCAACAACGCCCGGATGCCATCCTTCGTCAGCGACAACAACGACAGACCCAAGACCTTTCATCGCTTCGACTTGCTGAAAAGCCCCTTCGAAGACTGCCGCTTCGATATCACGGCGCTCGCCATTCAAGATATCAAGCCGCGTCGCAATGGCAGACGCTTTTGCCGTATCATCGGTGCGCAACAGATCAGCACCCAGACCGGCCTCGCCAATACGACCGCCTGCATTAATCCGAGGACCCAGCACAAATCCCAAATGATAGGCTTCAGGCGCAGAATTTATACCGGCGACATCGCCTAAGGCCCGCAAGCCAATATTATCCCGCTTTGCCATAACTTTGAGGCCCTGCACGACAAAGGCCCGGTTGATTCCCTCAAGCTTCATGACATCACAGACGGTGCCTAAAGCCACGAGATCAAGCCATCTTGTGAGCACAGGCTCAGTTCGGCCATCCGTCCAAAACCCACGCTGACGCAAGCTTCTGTTCGTAGCAATGGCCAATATGAATGCAAGGCCTGCCGTACATAAGTGACCGTATACACGGTCCTCATCCATCCGGTTTGGATTAACGAGAGCATAGACGTCAGGCAACTGGCTTTCGGCCTCATGGTGGTCAATGACGAGGATCTCGAGCCCCTCGTCCTTGCCTGCTTTAAGCGAAACGAATGCCGTTGTGCCGCAATCAAGCATGAGAACAACTTTTGCACCTTGTTCCGCAAGCTTCTTCATCGCACTTGCGGATGGCCCGTACCCTTCTTTGATCCGGTCCGGGATATATACGATAGTTTCGGTGCCACAAGCCCGAAGGAAGCGCGCTAAAACAGCTGATGATGTTGCGCCATCTACATCATAATCGGCAAAAATAGCAATTTTCTCGTTCGCCTGAATAGCATCTACGAGGCGGTCTGCTGCCTTGTCCATATCGACAAATCGGCTGGGATCCGGCAGCAAGTCTTTGAGCGTTGGTGACAAGAACTTCTCGGCATCATCAATGCCGATGCCACGCCCTGCCAGAACACGTGCAACAATATCCGGAAGCCCCAAAGCCTGAGACATGGCCAAGGCTGCGCGTTCATCTGTTTCGCGCATAACCCACTTACGACCCAGCGCAGAATGTGTAACACCAGCAAAAGCTGGCTTAGCATTCACGTTCAGGAGCTTGGGATCAGCCGACTGGAGGTCGGCGGGTGAAGTCATGATTTGCCTCTATAACCCGGTACGTACCGGTTAATGAACGAACGACAAGGGATTGGCTTATTGCACCGCCTGATAAGCTACGAATACCATTTAACATAGGCCCGTAAGTCACTCCAGTAGCAGCAAAAGTCACACTTCCACTTGCCATATCTTGTTCGGTATAAACTTTATCAAAATTTTCGATTCCAATATCGTGTGCAATTTTTCGGTCTTCATCACGACGTGCAAACAAACGTCCCTGCATCTGTCCGCCAAAGCCTCGAAGACCGGCGGCAGCAAGCACGCCTTGGGGTGCGCCACCAATGCCTAAATACATATCGACCCCGCCCTCAGGTAATGCGGCTGCCATAGCACCTGCGACGTCACCACCAAGGATCAAACGAACACGTGCGCCTGCTTCCCTGACCTTTTCCAACAGTGAACCGTGCCGGGGTCTATCCAGCATACAAACAACTAGGTCTGATACAGGGACAGATTTTGCGTCGGCTAAAGCTCTAAGGTTTTCTTCGGGGCTGCGGTCTATGTCGACCAGTCCCAATGGGAGCCCGGGGCCAATTGCGATTTTGTCCATATAAATATCGGGGACTTTGAGAAACGCACCACCTTCTACCATGGCGGCCGTTGATGTCGCATTCGGCCCGCCACGGGCTAAGATGCTGGCGCCTTCAAGGGCAACGATTGCACCGTCGACGTTTGGACCCTCGCCTGTCCCAACAGTTTCGTTCAAAAAAAACTTTTCAGCTTCACCCTCGCGCCCTTCGCCGACACAAATAGTGCCATTGATGGCCAAGCTACCGAACAATTCATGCGCAGCGCCAATCGCGGCTTGGTCTGCTTGCATGTGGTCACCGGAGCCCATATGTCGCCAGGCAGCCAAAGCCGCAGCTTCGGTGACACGCACTAGTTCCAAGGATAAATTTCGATCTTTTGCAGCAGGTTCCGACATAATAATTTTTTATCGCTATCAGTGTTTCAAAAAAGCACTAACCGAGATGATCCCAATAATATTGGGCACATAAAGCGCTTACAAAGATGCTATACTGGGAAATTAGACAATACCACCGTGAATGACACGATGCTGGCGGCTTAGAACTCTTCGATTCTAATGACTACCGGAGGCTCAACAACAGCGCCAATCTTGCTGATTTGATCGACAGCACGGCGCATGGCGGCTTCTTCGGTCTCGTGCAATGTCATGACAACCGGCACAATTTGATTTGGGTCACGTGATCTTTGTAAGACCGATTCCATTGAGACCTTATGATCTGTAAGTGCACGCGCGATATCTGCAAGCACACCAGATTCGTCAACCACATTGAAGCGCACGTAATATGCACCTTTATGATGATCCATTCCACATGTTGGAACGGCCTCTAATTCAGTCGCTGGGATACCAAATAATGGAACACGATGCCCACGGGCAATATCAATCACGTCGGCAATCACAGCAGATGCCGTTGGTCCACCACCTGCACCCCGCCCTTCGTGAAGGACTGAGTCGACAAAGTCACCATCAGCAACAACGGCATTGAATGAGCCTTCAACATGATTGATGGGTGCATCAATAGGCACCATGCAGGCGTGCACGCGCTGCTCTATTTCATCACCATTCTTTGAAGCAATGCCAAGTAACTTAATCCCAAAGCCCAGCTCCTCAGCAAATTCAATATCAATCGGTGCAATCTCACGGATGCCTTCGACATGAATACCTTCGAAATTGACTTTGGTGCCAAAGGAAATCGCCGATAGAATAGCCAGCTTGTGGGCTGTATCGATACCGTCCACATCAAACGTCGGATCAGCTTCGGCATAACCCAGCTTTTGCGCTTCCAAAAGAACATCATCGAACGTGCGGCCTGTGTCGCGCATTTCAGTAAGGATGTAGTTACACGTGCCATTGAGGATGCCGTAAACTCTGGAAATCTGATTTCCGGCTAAACCTTCGCGTAAGGCTTTTAAGATTGGAATACCGCCGGCAACGGCTGCTTCACAGTAAATGGCAGCGCCTGATTTCTCAGCGATCTCGGCTATTGCTGTACCATGATGGGCAATCAGCGCCTTGTTTGCTGTGACGATGTGCTTTCCAGCAGCGAGTGCCTTTTCAGCGAGTACCTTTGCTATACCGTCAGACCCACCAATAAGCTCGATAACCAAATCTATGTCGTCGGCATCGGCCATTTCAGCAGAGTCATCGTACCAACGGTAAGATGAAATATCGATACCACGGTCCAAAGTGCGAGAACGCGCAGACACAGCAACAATTTCAATCGGACGCCCTGCCCGCTTTGCGAGCAGCTCTTTATGCTGTTCAATGACTTGAACGGTGCTTACACCAACCGTTCCAAGTCCTGCGATACCAATACGAAGTGCGTTCATGACGCGTCCTTTATTATAATTTATTGAGGTGCATCGGCGTTAACGCCGTGTGCACGAAAAAAGTTTTTAATATTACGAACAGCTTGGCGAATACGTTGACCATTCTCAACAAGCCCAATTCTCACAAAACCATCGCCATGCTCACCAAAACCTATACCTGGTGCAACGGCAACGTCAGCTTCATTAAGGAGTAACTTTGAGAACTCAATAGAGCCCATTTCTTTAAATGCTGGTGGAATGGGAGCCCAGGCAAACATGGTCGCAGGCGGTGATGGAATGTCCCATCCTGCAGCACCAAGACCTTCAATCATGATATCACGGCGTTCTTTGTAAATACCGCGGAACTCATCAATGCAATCTTGTGGACCATTCAAAGCCGCCGTGGCTGCAACCTGGATGGGTGTAAATGCACCATAATCCAAATAGGACTTAACCCGGG
>CAWUWH010000226.1:0-2674 GCA_963926035.1 uncultured Rhodospirillales bacterium | reverse complement strand
TAAACCATGACCCGTCCCCTCATTCTCGCCGTCGCACAATCCGGCGCAGTTCAACTTAACGACTCTCGTCAGGCAAATGTCGTCCGCCTTTGTAAGATGCTCGATGAAGCAGCAGACAATGGCGCAGACATTGTTGTCTTTACCGAGATTGCCCTGACTACCTTCTTCCCCCGCCACTTTGCTGAAGACAGGGCAGAGATGGATGAATGGTTCGAACGTGAGATGCCGAATGCAGCAACGAAGCCGTTGTTTGATATGGCAAAGCGACGCGGTGTTGGATTCTATCTGGGATATGGCGAACTCACACCTGAGGGACAGCATTTCAACACGTCTATCCTCGTTGATAAATCTGGCAACATCGTTGGCAAGTACCGGAAAATTCACCTACCCGGTCATGATGAATTTGATCCAAGTCGTAAGTTTCAGCATTTGGAAAAACGATACTTCTTACCCGGCAATCTTGGGTTCCCTGTATGGAATACGATGGGCGGCAACATGGGCATGTGCATTTGCAATGATCGCCGCTGGCCCGAGACATTTCGCCTGATGGGCCTACAAGGCGTTGAACTGGTGATGCTTGGCTATAATACGCCGTCCGAGAACTCTCAGGATGCGTCAGAAACGCTAGAACAACGTAAATTCCATAATCGCCTCAGCCTTCAAGCCGGCGCCTATCAGAATTCAACGTTCGTCGCCGCATCTGCCAAATCCGGCAACGAGGACGGTCATCATATGTTTGCCGAAAGTTGCATTATCTCACCCGCAGGCGAGATCATCGCGATGACAAAAGGTGAGGATGACGAAGTCATCGTTGCTGAAATCGATCTGGATGATACTAAATTCGGTAAATCCACAGTATTCGATTTCGCCCGTCACCGCCGGATTGAGCATTATGGACCGATTGCTACACAAGTCGGTCCACGCATACCATATGGCACCGATAATACCTAATATAGGGTTTGGTATGCGCGCGCGTTTTCCTTTACAATACCTTCAAGCAACGGCATTTAAATCGTTGGATAATGGGATTTTACGCACCCGCGTTATCATAATAACGACGCGTACACCTATACTGGAGAGATAACCATGGCGGCCAATGATGTTTCATTTAGGCCAGCAACACGCGATGACGCGCGTGTCATTGCTGAACTTTTTCAAATCTCCTCCGAAGGCGTAGCTGATTACGTATGGAGCCAGCTTGAAGGTCCTGAATTTGAAGGACTTGAGCTGATTGAGATCGGCACCAAGCGTTATGGGCGTGAGGATGTTAAATTTTCTTACCAGAACTGCGACGTTGCCGAGATCGATGGCGAAACCGTCGGCATGCTTCATGCTTATGTCATGGGCGATGATGTAGGAAATGTCCCAGACGATATCGACCCTGTGTTACGCCCTTACGCAGAACTCGAAGAGCCTCGTAGCCTGTATATCTCAGGACTGGCGTTGTTCGATAAATTCCGGGGTGCTGGTGTTGGTACACGCCTCCTTGATTACGCCTATAAACGTGCGCGTGCCGAAGGTGTTAAAAAGATCAGCCTCATCTGCTTTGTCGAGAACGAAGCCGCATGCCGCCTGTACAAGCGAGAAGGCTTCAAAGAGCGCAAACGCGCAACAGTCGTCCCGCACCCACTCATCAAACACGGCGGCGACGCTGTCATGATGGTGCTTGAAGACTAAGTAAAAGACACTCTAAATTTATCCGTATCACTGGATTCTGGCCTGCGCCGGAATGACGGATTTAGTTTGTAAGAATATGTCGTCACACCGGCAAAGGCCGGGGTCCAGAAATGCCAGATAGATATACATTCATGACGGGGTGTTATTGGGCGTTAATTCCGTGTCCAGATAAATATTTTTTTGATGCATCCCACCCCAAAAAGAATACGTCATACATACCGTCATCAATCTTAAGTGCCGGACACATTGGATGTTCTGGATGTAAGATTGCGCTGAGCGTCAGATCAAAACCGCAAAACGCATCTTGCCGATCACCACCAATCTGCCATTCAAGACTTTCGTTCCCGATTTCCAGTCTGGCACGAACAAACGTCGCATGCGTTGGGGATATCGCTACCAAGCCTATATGCGCGTCTCGAATCTGTCCATCGCACTTAAAATCACCAATGATCGATGAGCCGGGTTTTTCCAGCATCTGAACACTAATATGATCCTCAAAGCTCTGAGGTGTTGATAAAGAGCGCGCCCTATTTTCCGTCATTGATGTCAGGCAGCTAATTTCAAAAAGAGGTGCGATCGTCCCACCTCTGCCGGCGTCTCTTTGTGGTTGGCATACAGCATCCTAAAATTTGATCCACGCACGCTGCGCATCGCGAAGGAGTTTCTTCGCCGGTGCATCTTTGTACTTAAATTGATTTTTGTAGACCTGATTGAGCCAACGATCAGCTTGTTTGTAATGCCAATCCGCACATTGGATCATTTCTACTGCCGTGGCTTGCGTCACGCAGACATTGGGTTCAAGTCCGGATGCATCAACCGAACTTGAAATCGTAAAAGTCAGAACTAGAACGCTTAACCAATATCGCATTCTGTGCCTTTACAAAGGAATGTTATCGTGCTTTTTCCAAGGGTTTTCGAGGTCCTTGTTCTTGAGCATGCGTAGTGATTTGCACAATCGTTTACGTGTCGAATGCGGCATAATCACATCATCAATAAA
>CAWUWH010000225.1:0-5859 GCA_963926035.1 uncultured Rhodospirillales bacterium | reverse complement strand
TAGTGGATGGACCGATGGCATCGATTGTGTGCTTTGCGGCAGTTGTGTCGATGAGTATTGGCGTTATCACCGAGCGTTGGCTGTTTTTCGCCGAAGCACGCCATGTTGTGACACTGTATTATGGTGCTGAAACCGCTTAAGCCTTTTGATTGTTCTTTAGCTAAGCCGTCACCCCCGCGAAAGCGGGGACCCAGCTTTAATGCTCCAAGAACTAGGTTCCCGCTTTCGTGGGGATGACGGTGTGTGTTATATGTGAGGGGAATATATTCACTCTCTCAATTTTAGTAAAAAATTTAAGATCATAATTGTGATCTTATCACCTAAGCCTGTTGACCAGTGGGGTGTCACTGACGCATAACAGCATCAGAAAAAGAACAATAATAAAAACATTCAACCATATTGAACGACGAAAAAACAATATCGTTTAAAGGGTTGCACACAAATGGCCGATCAAACCGTCAACGGCGATGCCGTACAGACCCTGGAAAACACGTTCTCAATCGATGGAGCGCAGTCCAGTGTCGTAAATATTCCAGAAAATCTTTCTGTCGCGGATGCCGACTTCACATTTGAAGGTGGCGACCTCGTCATGTCTTTCCCGGATGGTACGACCATCACGGTTGAGGGATATCAAGATAATCCAAATCCACCAAACCTCGTGTCATCAGATGGCGCCGAGGTTGGCAGCGACGTCGTATCTGCAATGGCAGGTCCAGCAGACGGTGGCGCGCCAGCGGGTGGGGGCGATTTTGGCTTTATGCCAACCGAAGAAGCTGAAGCCATTCAGGCACAAGAAGTCAGTGGCAATGTTGCTGACAATCCAAATGTGATTTCTGGTACCGACGGCGAGCCGATTGGTAACATCGAAAGCCTTGAAGGCGAAGTGTTTGCGATCCGCGCCGATGGCGAGCGGGTCCGCCTTGAGCTTGGCGATCAAGTTTTCCAGGGCGATATTCTGGAATCAGGTGACGACGGTAAAGTCGATGTGTTGCTGGCTGACGAAACCACGTTCGCGGTGGGTTCTGAAGGCCGCATGATCCTTGACGAAATGGTTTACGATCCAGCGACGCAGGAAGGTTCTGTGTCGATGTCCGTGCTGCAGGGTGTGTTCACCTTTGTGTCTGGTCAGGTTGTTTACGTATCACGCCAGTGGATGACGATTGCACAGTGTTTATCTGGCGAACAAACCATGGCATCCGTGCCTGCATTAGATGAATTAGCAACCGCAGCTGGCGGCGGCGATGGCATTGTTCACCAATTTGAAGTACCAGATACTAGGATATTAAAAGAAACAGCATTGGGATCATTGGATAGCGAAGTCGCTAGCCTTTCAATCAATCGTGTCAGCGTTGATGTCTCAACACGATGCGTTGCCGGTGACACAATCTTTACTGTTAAGAACACGGGTGCCAAACGGTCTAAAACTGGCACTTTAGCAATTTGCCGCATTGATGGCCCGAACCGTCAGATGATCAGAGGTCGTAGCTTTATCCTGGAACCTGGTGAAGTCCGCAAGTTCAAAATTTCTGAACAACAAAATTTAACTGGAGAGCTTGGTATTTCAGTTCAGCCATCATGGTATAAACGTCCATTCACATTGGATGGCGGCGCAAGCTGCAAGTAATAAACAGCTTATTCAGCCCGGCCTTCAACCGCATCGACGCGGCTCAATAATTCTTCAAGATCAGAATCAGAAACATCGAGCTTTCGCATCTCTTCTATCGTTCCAGCTAGATAATCCCTGCAAAGACCATAACTCCCCTTTGCTCCAGCCATAATATCCGCCATGCGCTCAGATGGCATTGGCCCTGCGTAATGAGGATGCTCACGATTAACAACAAATGTCAGGGCGACGATGCGATCGTGGTCTTCACTTTCCAATGAGACCCAAGCAGGGCGATATATGCCACTGCCCATTTCACGTTCCCAAAGTCGCTCCCATGCAGCCTCGACATCACCTTCAACAAGGCGAAACGCAACGCCTCTGCAAGCACCGGCGCAATCCTCTAGGCATAAGCCTAATCCTGGGTTATCTGGCGTCCCGCGCGCGCGTGTCGTCCAGATATGGAACTTACGATCATACCCCTTTAGAACGGCAGCGGTTTTAATTTCGTAATCAAAGCATGGATTCCACATTAATGAACCAAAGCCAAAAACCCACATGGGCTCATCACTGGGGCGTCCGGCACGTGTTTCCAAAAGCGATTGTTGCTTCTTTTCAGGCGACATATGCACAAAATTTATATTCGGTTTCATGAACGCGCCTCCCTTGGCCTTATACGATTTGTTCGCGGGTTTTCATAAACTGAAGTTCTGTCCAATCGTCGGTTGCCTTGTTCAGATGCCACGCATTACGTGCAAGGAACACAGGCTCACCATCATGATCAACACCAACAGCAGCCCGATTGGTATCCAAAAACTTCTTTAGCATCTGTGCCTCGCCACCAACCCAGCGCGCCGTCATCAGTTCAGTCGCTTCAAAGCGAACTGGGATATCATATTCAGTACGAATACGATCTGCCATAACTTCGAACTGCAACACACCCACAACGCCAACAATCCAGTCGGACCCAAGTGACGGCTTGATCACGCGTGCAGCTCCCTCTTCGGCCAATTGCTGCAAGGCACGGCTGAGGTGCTTTGCTTTCAATGGATCGTCCGGGCGAACTTTTTGCAGCATCTCAGGCGCAAAGCTTGGGATACCTGTAAAGTGTAAGTCTTCGCCTTCACTAAGCACGTCGCCAATGCGAAGGTTACCGTGGTTTGGAATGCCAATGATATCACCAGCCACCGCGTCTTCGGCCAATTCCCGGTCTTGTGCCAGGAACAGTACCGCATTGTGAACACTGAGCGTCTTGCCGCTCCGTGAATGCTTGAGCTTCATGCCCCGCTTAAACCGTCCTGCACATACGCGCACAAAGGCGATACGATCCCGGTGCTTTGGGTCCATGTTCGCCTGAATTTTGAAGACGAAGCCGCTAAAGGCTTTTTCCGCAGGCTCAACCATGCGTTCCTTGGCCGCTTGCGGACGCGGCGTTGGTGCACGCGTCACAAGTCCGTCCAAAAGCTCACGCACACCAAAGTTGTTAATCGCACTGCCAAAGTACACCGGCGTCATATGACCAGCTTCGTACATTTCGTCATCGAGTGCAGGGCAGAGACCGCGCGCCATTTCGACTTCTTCACGGAGTTTCTTCACAGCAAAGTCAGGTAACAACTCATCAAGCTTGGGATCATCCAGACCGTTACAAGGCTCGCCTTCGTCTGGGCGCTCCCCTTTCGTCTTTGAGACCAGCACCAGCTTATCGTTCAACAGGTCATAACAGCCGAGGAAATCTCGACCCATACCGATAGGCCAGCTCGCCGGTGTCACATCGAGGGCAAGCGACTGTTCAATTTCGTCCAGCAAATCGAAGGGGTCTTGTGCCTCGCGGTCCATCTTGTTGATGAACGTCGTAATCGGCACATTCCGCATCCGGCAAACTTCAAATAGTTTGCGGGTCTGATTCTCAATGCCACGCGCAGCGTCAATCACCATGACGGCACTATCAACCGCTGTAAGGGTTCGGTAGGTGTCTTCTGAGAAGTCTTCGTGGCCAGGTGTATCCAGCAGGTTGAATGTGCAATCTGCATAATCATAGGTCATCACTGAGGATGCGACTGAGATACCACGCTCCCGTTCCACCTTCATCCAATCTGATCGCGCACGTCGTTGTTCACCACGTGCCTTAACGGCACCCGCCAACTGAATAGCACCACCAAACAACAACAGTTTTTCTGTCAGCGTTGTTTTACCAGCGTCTGGGTGGGAAATAATGGCGAAGGTGCGCCTAGACGCAATTTCGCGCTCAAGATCGTTCATAGTCTCTCCGGTTTAATGTCATCGGAATGTAGCGATTGCTCACAAGATTTCCAAGGCCTTGCTCGATTGTTCAGTAACAATATGACATTGTATTAAATCTATGGAGAATACCTATACATCTTCTATGTCATTAATATGGGCCGCACACAGCCATGGATTTCGAAATTTGGTCACGAACTCAAGAATATTAGAACACATCCAAAATTCAGCCCATTCAACTCTCACACCTTTATGATCATTGAGTTCGCGCTAAAAACAATGCTGAAGTTCCGAAACAGCTCGACTTCTTCATTGATGCAGTTAAAGAATTCGCGAGTCATCTCGCTCTTGTTGATCTTGAAGCCAACCCGAAATGCGCCCGGTACGTGCTCGTTAGCAAAAACTTAAAACGTTTACTCGGCAAAGATCGGACAAATATGGCGATCGAAGATGTTTATCCTCCTGATACATCTAAAGAAATATACGATGCATTCAGCAAAACAGTGCATGAGCGAACGGCCACATTCTATCAACGCAGCTAAGTGGTCCTTGGGAAACAGTTTGGATATTACCGTCTCATTTTACCATTGAGACTAAATAGTGACGCGGTACGCCGTCTTCTGATCGGCATTTACGCCACAGATTATAAAATGACGGATGCCAGCGGATAGCAAAAAACCGTTGATAAGCTATTGCGCCGAAAACAAAAATTTGAAGACATGCACCCCCGGAAACTAGGCAAAGTCTGGGAAAGCTCGCTCAACAGGTGATGCCGGATTGATCTATGACAATGCAATATGAGGCTAATCAGCTTATTCTCTGATCTGCCTGTAAAGGTTGGAGACGGTATCATGGAGACCCCACCACCAAAACTAAGCCTGAGTTTTGATGTTTATAGGACCCCATCATCACCCATGATAATGTCGTTACCGCTGCCACCAATGGCATTTTCGATATCAATAAGTGTATCTCCGCCAATACCATCTTCGCCGCCATCGTCGGATGCTGCAAACGTAATCGTGTCGTTATCCGCGCCACCATCACAAGTGTCGTCGCCGGCACCAGGCGCGCCAATAAACAGGTTATCTCCATCACCGCAGCTGAGATAATCGTCGCCTGCGCCGCCATCAAGGGTGTCGTTACCGTCGCCTGTTGTAATGGCATTATTACCATCACCGCCGGTTATGACCCAGTTATAGTCGTAGTCTGTAAAATCAAAATCGACGAGAGCATCAGCTTCAACCGTCTGATTATTGTTCGACATTTTTGCATCTTCACCGATGATGCCCCTGTAAACGAGGTCACGAATGTCGGCTGGAAGTGGGTCGATTGGTTCCGGCTCACCAATAGTATCCCCATCATCGCCATTATCATTATCGTCATTGTCGTCATCTGGATCGGTTTCCTCTTCATCAACAAACTTGTTCACGTCAGTCAGGTCACCACGTGCCTGTTCAACGTTATTGAGAGTTGCAACATCTCCAGTAACGCCAACGAAATTTTCATCAAATCCGTCGTTTCCCCCGGCATCGGTCTGGAAATCATTGAGGAAGTCGAGCGACATGGATCATCGCCCTCAACATTATCATTAACGTTTTCGTATGTGTTACCAATGGTCCGCTCACCCTGGCTGTTACGCGGCGGCAAGTAAGGCAGTGTGGCCTCGCCATAGGCAGTCAAAATGTCTTCAACAGTCACAATGCTGAACGGAGAAGGTGCCGCATCAAAGCTAGAAACCTGTGTGAATGCGTTCGCGTCGTTCAGAACCTTTACGCCACCATCGTTCACAACGACAACCTCACCAACGAACTCACCTAATTCTTCCATCAGGTGAACGTTGAGGCTTTCGCCATCACGGATATCAAGACCAACCTGCGTTCCACGAATACCAATGGTCGCCACAGGCGTATCCAACGTCATCGTATCCGGGTCAGTTTTAGCAAACCGAATTAATTCTGATGGGCTGAGGTCGACAGACGAGCCACGTACGTTGATCATCGTGCCATCACCGTTCATTT
>CAWUWH010000224.1:0-2524 GCA_963926035.1 uncultured Rhodospirillales bacterium | reverse complement strand
CGACGGTTTATGCCAAGCCTAAAGGCCTGCAGCTCATCGACACCTATGTGCATGACATAGATCAAGACGTTTGGATTTTCTTTCCCTGGGATACGTCACCTCAGTACGCACAACCACTTTCCGACGGCTAATTACTGACACGCCTCTAAATCGTCATGATTTGAACAATCCCTGAACGTATTCACCTGCGATAAATCCTAGGCTTACATAACCGATGCCCAGGAGGATCCCATGGCGCTATTCCAGAAAGACGTGAACCCTATTCCCAAAAAACCCGGCGGATGCACACAAATACCCAGCCTGCTTGGTATGCCGACAAACCCGGTAACGGACACGAATACCAAAAATAAGACCGACACATCGCCTGAAAACAATAAATTAGAAAGCCGACTGATTGTTGGCCCCAACATCAAACTCAAAGGTGTAGAAATCGAAGATTGCGATACATTGATCGTTGAAGGTTACGTCGAAGCCTCCATGGACAGCCGTGTCATCGAAATTGCCGAAACCGGCGTTTACAAAGGCACCGTTGAGATCGATACTGCGATCATAAAAGGTAAATTTGAAGGCGAGCTTACGGCACGCGAGCGTATCATTGTTCATGCGACAGGCGATCGAAGAAGGAAGCCGCGTCCACGGCGATCTGGATGAACTGCACCTTCGTCCGGGGGTTAAGCAACCGGCAATAGCCGAAGCTAAAGACACCAAAACATCTGAAGCGGCTGAATAACTAGCTTTTTGCCGACAACATCCGATCCAGGTCCATTTCGAAGTTCAGAGGGTCTTCCATTACAGGAAGGCCTTCTGCACGCATGGTTGAAATCGCTTGATCCAGGCGAAACTTGATCTCGTGCAGATCGCCCTGCTCACCCTTTGCGGCACCCATTAAATAAGAGATTTTAGCTTCCAGGTCATCAATAGCCATGTCTTTATCCTTTCTCTAGAAAGCAACACTCACGCTGCTCAAAGTCTGGCCTCGGCGTTATACTGGTGGCAGTATACCCGAAATTGAACAGGAGACATCAAATGACTGAGACTTATGAGCTATTTGCCATCAAATATGCGCGTCATGACCGCGATGCAACGGAGAACTTTGTCGACGACCCCGATCCGCATGAAGGCAATATGCCCATCGATTATTTCATCTGGGTCGCTAAAAACAAGAACCGCACCGTGCTAATCGATACAGGTTTTAACGCCGATGCCGCCGCACAGCGTAAACGCGAATTCATGCGCTGCCCCGCCGAGAGCCTATCCATGGTCGGCGCCAATGCTGCCGATATTGAAGATATCGTGATTACACACCTTCATTATGACCATGTCGGCAATTTTGATTTGTTTCCGAACGCACGGTTCCACTTGCAAGATAAGGAAATGCAGTTTGCGACCGGTCGCTATATGAAGCATGGCACACTTCGCGTTGCCTATGACATCGAACACATCGTCGGCATGGTCCGTCAGGTTTACAAAGAACGCGTCCAGTTTCATGATGGCGACAGCGAACTTTTTCCAGGTATCGGCCTGCACTTTATTGGCGGGCACACCATGGGCCTGCAGTCTGTCACCGTTGAAACCGCACGTGGCCGTGTTGTTTTGGCCTCAGACGCATCTCATCTGTATCACAATATGTGGGATAAGAACCCGTACCGAACCGTCTTTAATATTGGTGACATGATGGAAGGCCATGACAAGCTACGCTGGCTTGCGAACGGAAATAAAGATCTCATTGTGCCAGGTCACGACCCGTTGGTGATGAATTATTATCCAGCGCCATCTGAAGATTTAAAGGGTAAGGTTATCCGCCTTGATGTCGCACCAACAAAATAAGCACAGCCAGGGTTAGACTGCGACGTTATCAATCAGACGTGTTTTACCAAGCCAAGCGGCAGCAAGAACCCGCATAGGGCGTCCTTCTGTTGCCGGCTCAAGCGTTTCTGCATCACGTACAGCGACATAATCTACCGTGTTAAACCCAGCGCCATCCAATTCATTTGCGGCATCTTCGCAGGCGATTTTAATCGGATCACCTTTTGCGACACGGGTCGCAACGCTCGTAATTTCATGGTGGAGACGGGGTGCCAATGAGCGTTCTACATTGGTGAGATAGGTATTGCGTGACGACATCGCCAATCCATCACTTTCGCGAACCGTCGCACCGCCAAGAATTTCAACAGGCAAATCCAGATCCCGTGCCATTGAACGAATGACGCACAATTGTTGATAGTCTTTTTCACCAAATATGGCAATGTCCGGCATGGCTTGAATTAATAACTTTGCAACCACGGTCGCAACGCCAATGAAAAAGTGAGGGCGGGTCTCGCCTTCTAAAAGTTGGCTCAGCTCTTGAACTTCAACCTTTGTGCGGTGACCTTCTCGATACATTTGCGTCATTTCAGGCGTAAATACCAGATCCACACCACCCGCTTCAAGCATCGAAATATCACGCGCTTCATCCCACGGATACACAGCAAAATCCTCGCTCGGCGAAAACTGGGTCGGATTTACAAAGATAGAAGCGATCGAG
>CAWUWH010000223.1:0-3371 GCA_963926035.1 uncultured Rhodospirillales bacterium | reverse complement strand
GACAGCCAATGATAATGCGCCGGGGCAGGTTGTCGTGAGTGGCAAGCGGGAAGCTGTGGAGCGGGCCGTTGATGTCGCTAAGGAAAAAGGTGCCAAGCGCGCTATGCTTTTACAAGTAAGCGCACCATTCCATTGTCCGATGATGGCACCGGCAGCTGATGTGATGGCAGAAGCACTGGCAGCCGTTGAACTATTGCCGCCCATTTTGCCGTTGATTGCAAATGTTACAGCGGCACCTGTTGAGGATCCGGCTGAGATTCGCCGTTTACTCGTTGAACAGGTGACTGGCATGGTCCGCTGGCGCGAATGTTGTATGACAATGCGTGCTAAAGGTGTCGAAAAACTGGTTGAAGTTGGTTCTGGCAAAGTATTGTCTGGATTGGCACGGCGAATCGATAAGGAATTATCAGCGTCAAACGTCAGCACACCGGCTGGCGTAGAAGAATTTCTGGCTACACTTTAAAAAAAGATTTTGCAGGGGAGACATGATGTTTGATCTTACAGGAAAGCGCGCACTCGTGACGGGTGCATCAGGTGGTATTGGTGGCTCTATTGCCAAGGCGATGCATGCACAAGGGGCAATCGTCGCTTTATCTGGAACGCGTGAAGACGCCTTGAAAGCTGTCGCGGCCGAAATGGGTGATCGTACGCATGTGACGCCAGCGAACTTGTGTACTGCGGAAGGTGCCAACCAGCTTATCAAAGACGCTGATGAATCGATGGGCGGTATTGATATTTTGATCAATAATGCGGGGCTGACACGCGATCAACTTGCAATGCGCATGAAAGATGACGATTGGCAAATGGTGCTGGATGTCAACCTGACAGCTTCATTCAGGCTTTCGCGAGCATGCTTGCGTGGCATGATGAAGGCACGGGCCGGGCGTATTATTGGTATTACGTCAGTCGTTGGTACGACCGGAAATGCAGGGCAAACAAACTATGCAGCGTCAAAGGCGGGCATGATCGGGATGTCGAAATCTTTGGCCCAAGAGGTTGCATCGCGCGGTATTACAGTTAACTGCGTCGCACCAGGTTTTATCGAAACGCCAATGACGGATGTGCTATCTGATGACATTAAAGCCAACTTATTGACGGGTATTCCGGCGGGCAGACTTGGCAATGTTGATGATATTGCTGCAGCATGCGTTTATCTGGCGAGTGACCAGGCTTCATATGTTACGGGGCAGACCTTGCATGTGAACGGTGGGATGGCGATGATATAAAAAGAACGGTGGTGGTTGAATTTTAGGTGCTATCGTTCTGGTAAAGCTCAAAAGAGTATGTTACGAACCCCGACCTTTCGGGGTATAGATTTGTGGGAAACCGCTGTTTTAGAACGCCCACGAGGGCAGGGAGCTTAGCTCTTACGTTTAAACCGTAGAGATCGGGGATATATATAATGAGTGATGTGGCAGATCGCGTTAAAAAAATCGTGATAGAGCATCTCGGAATTGACGAGGACAAAGTCGTTGAAAGCGCAAGCTTCATCGATGATCTGGGTGCTGATAGCCTGGATACAGTTGAATTGGTCATGGCTTTCGAAGAAGAGTTCGGTATTGAGATTCCGGATGATGCTGCTGAGAGCATTTTGACGGTTAAGAACGCTGTAGACTTTATCGAGTCGCAGAAAAATTGATCCGATCCGCGGTCACGCGCCTCACCTAAGTACGTGACCGCGATCATAACAATGGCGGGCGTTGAACGATGAGACGTGTGGTCATCACGGGTTTAGGAGCGGTTACGTCGCTGGGTGTGGGTGCTGAGGCAAATTGGCAGGCACTACTGGCAGCGCGTTCTGGTATTGCGGCAATCGACAAGTTCGATGTCTCTGATATTCCGGCAAAAATCGCAGGGATGATCCCTGTTGGTGACGGCAGTAACAATAACTTCAATGCGGACGATTGGGTTCCTCCAAAGGACCGTCGTCGCATGGATGATTTTATCATCTATGGACTTTGCGCTGCTGAACAAGCTATCGTAGATTCTGGTTGGGTGCCAAAAACTGACGAAGATACCTGGCGTACAGGAGTTCTCATTGGTTCTGGTATTGGCGGCCTTCCTGAGATTGCTCGTGGTGCCATTAAAGTCGATGCGGAACGTACGCCGCGAAAACTCAGCCCATTTTTTATTCCAGCCAGCTTGATCAATCTGGTCTCTGGTCATGTTTCAATCAGACATAATTACAAAGGTCCAAACCATGCGGTTGTGACGGCCTGCTCGACAGGCGCACATGCAATCGGTGATGCCGCTCGTATTATTATGTGGGATGACGCAGATATTATGATCGCAGGCGGCGCTGAAGCTGCGGCTTGCCGTGTTGGTATGGCAGGTTTCTGTGCAGCACGCGCTCTTTCAACAGGATTTAATGACACACCTGAAAAAGCTTCACGTCCTTACGATGTCGATCGTGATGGCTTCGTTATGGGTGAAGGCGCTGGTGTTGTTGTATTGGAGGAATACGAACACGCGAAGGCCCGTGGTGCGAAGATTTATGCAGAAGTCATCGGCTACGGTATGTCTGGTGATGCGCATCATATTACGGCACCTGCAGCATCGGGTGATGGCGCTTATCGTTGCATGAAAGCAGCCCTAAAGCGTGCCGGTATGGACCCGAGTGATATTGATTATGTTAACGCGCATGGTACGTCGACACCGCTTGGTGATGAAATCGAACTCCGTGCTGTTGAGCGTGTCTTTGATGGACACACCAAAGGGATGTCTATGTCCTCGACGAAATCTGCCATCGGTCACCTGTTAGGTGCGGCGGGCGCTGTCGAAGCGATTTATTCAGTTCTGGCTATTCGTGACAATGTTGCGCCACCAACACTGAACCTCGACAATCCATCTGTTGAGACGGCAATTGATTTGGTGCCACATCAGCCACGTGAACGTCCAATAAGGGCGGCTCTTTCGAACTCGTTTGGATTTGGCGGCACGAATGCGTCGCTGGTCTTCCGCGAGGTCGAGTAAAGAGCGAGCAGGGCAATGCGCCGAGCTTTCTTCATATCCATTGCAATCTGTATGGTCATTAGCCTGTTGGCTATTGGCAGTGGATTCTTATGGCTAAAGAACGCCTATCATGTCGGGGCTGGTCCTAGCAATGAGACGATTGTCCTGATTGAGAAGGGCATGGGTGTTGCCGCAATCGCCGAGCATCTCAAACAAGAAGGCATTGTTGAGAGCGCAAATATGTTTCGGTTTGGGGATCGGCTCTTTGGGACCAAACAGCCACTCCGTGCCGGTGAATATAGAATTCCGTATAAGGCCAATCCTGCACGTGTTGCTGAAGTTCTGAAAACGGCTGAACAAGTTGTCTACAAAACAACGATAGCAGAAGGCCTCACAACACTTGAGGTCGTCGATTTCCT
>CAWUWH010000222.1:0-8423 GCA_963926035.1 uncultured Rhodospirillales bacterium | reverse complement strand
CAGAAGGTGGGACTGAGATTGTTGTGGCAATGGCGCATGCATTGTTCCATCGTCGAGACAAGAACAGGCTCACTCAAATTATCCTGATGACTGATGGTGCTGTTGGCAATGAAGACGCATTGCTCCACGATCAAATTCAATCGTCACGTTTGTTTACTGTTGGTATTGGGTCGGCACCAAATGGATATTTGATGACCCATGCTGCGGCTGCTGGTCGTGGAACTTATACATTCATCGAAAATGTTGAGGAGCTTTCTCAGCAAATGGCGAAATTATTCGAAAAACTGAAACGTCCAGCCATGACGAATATATCACTTAATTGGCAGGGTAATTCTGCGCCTGTGTCATATTGGCCCAATCCGGTGCCTGATTTATACAGTGGCGAGCCTATTTCCGTATTGGCAGCTTTCCCTGTTGGAACGACAGGCGTCACGATATCGGGACAAATCGATGGCAAACTTTGGTCCACGCCAATCACTTTGCGAGGGGCTCCGGAACGCCCAGGTGTAGCTGCCCTTTGGGCACGCCAGAAGATTAAAGGTTTAGAGGCCACTTTATTTCATGGTGACGACCCTAAATTGGTGAAGGCTAAAATCCTTGGAACTGCACTAAAGTTTGGAATGGTAAGTCGTTACACAAGTTTACTTGCGATTGATGAGCAGAAAGCACGGCCGGAAAATGAAACACTGGTCGCACGTCAAATTACGACGAATTTGCCAGATGGCTGGGTTTGTTAAGAGAGTATGAAACCCTTTACGAATGGCTCAAAACCACTGCATCCCATGAAGAGTTTTGATTGTGAAGATACGAGTCTCAAAAGAACGATGCGGAATGCCGCATCGCAATTATCTGGTCTGCCGCAGACTGCAACTGCTGGTCCCTTAGCTCTGATCCTTGGTTTGCTTGCCTTTGTCGCCAGCTTGGTCATTTGGCGCAGGCGGGAGCCGCATTCGTGACGCGGGCTCGTGAAGTTACAGGTATTGTTCGTCTAGCCGTAAACTTTGTTCTAATCGGGTATGGCTTATTCATTTCCGCTAAGGTCGTGGTGGCACAAAATCTGTTAGAGCGTGCGTGGATGGCTGCACCAAAGGATGGCAAGGTGCCAAAGCCATGGCCGTGGGCAGACACAAATCCGATCGCACGGATCAAAGTGGATGATTTGGAGATTTCTGAGATCATCCTTGCAGGTGCTCATGGAAGGTCACTTCCATTCGGACCAGGGCATGTTGATGGTACGTCAGAGCCAGGGCGACCTGGACATAGTGTTGTTGCGGCCCATCGTGATACGCATTTCTCATTTCTTAAAAATATTAAGATTGGCACGGCGGTCAGTGTTGAATCACATGGCGGGCAATCATCCAATTATGTGTTGGTGGATATGCGTGTGCTAGACGCCCGTTCTGAGACGATTGTCATCAACTATGCCACAAACACGCTGAGCCTCGTTTCATGTTATCCTTTCAAGGATTGGAACCCGGGAGGCCCCATGCGCTATGTCGTAACGGCTATTGGGGTGTAAGTTTCTAGAAACCCTGAGTGGCAATCTGCCATAGGTTCGCTTATATATAGGGCATGGAAACACGCCCCCTATTTATCCCTGAGAAGAGACCTGCTTTTAGCGAGGTCGCAAAGTATGCGCTCACATCTCCGTTTGAGCCTGCAGGTGATCAACCAAAGGCTATTGAGGACCTTACAGCAGGATTGTTGGCTGGGGATCGTGAGCAGGTCTTATTAGGTGTGACGGGGTCTGGAAAGACCTACACTATCGCGCATTGCTTGCAGAATCTCTCTCGCCCAGCTTTGATTTTGGCGCCAAACAAGACGTTGGCGGCCCAGCTTTACGGCGAGATGAAAGAATTCTTCCCAGAGAACTCCGTCGAATACTTCGTCAGTTATTACGATTATTACCAACCTGAAGCGTATGTGCCGCGGACGGATACGTATATTGAAAAAGACGCGTCGGTAAATGAACAGATTGACCGAATGCGCCATTCAGCAACGCGTGCTTTGCTGGAACGCCCAGATACGATCATCGTCGCATCGGTGTCATGTATCTATGGTATAGGTGCGGTTGAGACGTATTCCGAGATGACGGTCAAATTGCAAGCTGGTGATACGGTCGATCAACGCGAACTCATGAAGAAACTCGTTGCCTTGCAATACAAGCGCAATGACCAGAATTTTTACCGTGGATCATTTCGTGTGCGTGGCGATGTCGTCGAGTTGTTCCCAAGTCACATGGAAGATCGTGCATGGCGATTATCATTCTTTGGCGACGAGCTAGAGGGTATTTGGGAGATTGACCCGCTTACGGGAGAGAAAACGTCAACTCTGAGCAATATTCGTATTTACCCAAACAGCCACTATGTTACGCCACGTCCAACTTTGATGCAGGCGATACCGCAGATCAAAGAAGAGATGAGAGCGCATCTTGAGGTGTTACGTGGGCAGAACAAATTGTTGGAAGCGCAGCGCCTAGAAGAACGTACGATGTTTGATATCGAGATGTTAGAGACGACTGGGCACTGTGCCGGCATTGAGAACTATTCAAGATATTTGACGGGGCGTAATCCTGGTGATCCACCACCAACGTTGTTTGAATATCTGCCTGAAAACGCTTTGTTAATCGTTGATGAGAGCCACGTCACGGTGCCGCAAATTGGTGGCATGTACAAAGGTGACTTCAGCCGGAAATCGACGTTGTCTGAGTTCGGCTTTCGCTTGCCATCGTGCGTTGATAACCGACCACTTAAATTTGAAGAATGGGACGCGATGCGCCCACAGACAATTTTTGTCTCAGCGACTCCGGGCCCTTGGGAAATAGAGCGCACGGGTGGTGTATTCGTGGAGCAGGTTGTTCGCCCAACGGGACTTATCGATCCGCCATGTATTATTCGTCCCGTCGAAACGCAAGTTGATGACTTGCTTGGTGAATGCCGCGATGTGGCTGCAAAAGGTATGCGTGCGTTGGTGACGACATTGACGAAGCGCATGGCTGAAGATTTAACTGAATACCTCCATGAACATGGTGTTCGGGTGCGATACATGCATTCAGATATTGATACATTGGAGCGGATTGAAATCATTCGTGATCTTCGTCTCGGCGCATTCGATGTGTTGATTGGGATTAACTTGCTACGTGAAGGGCTGGATATTCCGGAATGTGCCTTAGTGGCCATTTTGGATGCCGATAAAGAAGGTTTTCTTCGTTCAAAGACGTCACTGGTTCAAACTATTGGGCGAGCGGCGCGTAACCTTGAAGGCCGGGTTATCCTCTATGCCGACAAGATGACGGATAGCCTGGACTATGCGATTAGCGAAACCAATCGTCGCCGGGAGCGGCAGACAGCCTATAATACAAAGCACGGCATTACGCCTGTAAGTGTGAAAAAAGGTATCGCAAACGCAATCGAAAGTGTTTACGAAAAAGATTATGTCACGGTGGATACGGGCGCGACGGGCAAAGTCGAGCTTGTTGGTCATAATCTTAAAAAAGTGATAGCAGACCTCAATGCCAATATGCAGGCGGCGGCCGCAGATCTAGAATTTGAAGAAGCCGCAAGATTACGAGATGAAGTCAGGCGTCTTGAAGCGCATGAACTTGGCCTCGATAGACCAGGTATTTCAAATAAAGCCCGCGCAAGCTGGCAGCCTGAAGGTAAAAAGAAAAAACGCCGCGGGCGTTAATTATCCTTCTTCAACCATCGCTGTTTTGCGGTAGATCACACAGAAATTGTTTGAAGGCATTTTAACTGTCTTTATGAGATGCAGGCCTCGGCGACGTGCCTCAAAAGCAACATCGTCAAGATTTCGAATACCCCAGGATGCGTCGCGCGCGCGCAAAGACTGATCAAACGACTCGTTTGATGGCGCTGTATGTTTGCCGCCGACCTTATAAGGGCCATACATGCAAAGGATACCATCTTCATGAAGTATGCGACCCGCGCCTTCGAGTAAGCCGATACAAGCCTCCCATGGTGCAATGTGGATCATGTTGGCACACATCATGACATCAGCATTTTCGACAGGCCAGTTTTCAGACGTGACATCAAGATGTACGGGGGCGTTCAGGTTTTCTAGATTAAATTCTGCCCGCCATGCATGAACGGAGCTTCGCAGTTCAGGGTCCATGTCGCTCGGCTGCCACGTGATACCGGGCAAATTTGATGCAAAATGGATGGCGTGCTGACCCGTGCCGCTGGCAATTTCAAGCACCAGACCTTGCTTTGGAAAAATCTCTTTGAGAACAGCCAAAATAGGATCTTTATTGCGTTCGCAAGCTTCAGAGAAGCGTTTTTCGTAAGTATTCTCATTCATTATGTGGAGGTTGCCGTTGGTTGTTAGATGAAACAAGGAAAAACCGTATTTTAATCATGGTTGTTCGCTTGGAAAGCCTGTGTTAATCACTGGAATGCTTGCAAAAATAAAATCATTTCTGACCGGTAAAGGCGAAGGTGAAAATACACCTGACACCACCAACGATGGCGTCGCAGCGGCGGCTGTTGCTGTATTTGTTGAGGCTGCGCAATTGGATGGCGATTTTGATGAAACCGAACGCCGTGTCATCTTTAACATTCTGATTGAGCGTTTCCAGCTATCATCTGAAGATGCGGAAGCTTTAATCAATGATGCGCTTCGCGAACATGATAGCCCGAATAAAGTATATGCAGCGACACGCTTAATCCGAGATTTATTCACGGATGAAGAGCGTATCGATGTTATGGAGATGTTGTGGGAAGTTGCTTATGCTGATGGCGAAGTCCATGACTATGAGGCAAATCTTGTGCGCCGGGTTGCAGGATTATTATATGTCCAGGATAGAGACAGCGGGCGCGCTAGAAAAAGAGTATTAGAGCGTTTGAATTTAGTCGAGAGCGAGTGAGGATTTTAGAATGACGTATATCGTTACGGAAAACTGCATTAAATGTAAGTATCAAGACTGTGTTGAAGTCTGCCCAGTCGATTGTTTTTACGTGGGCGAGAACTTCCTCGTCATTCATCCTGACGAATGCATCGATTGTGGCGTTTGCGAGCCGGAATGTCCGGCTGAAGCCATTATTCCGGATACTGAGCCTGGCATTGAGAAATGGCTTGAGATCAACACGAAATTTGCATCAATCTGGCCAAATATCACCCGCAAAGGTGAGCAATTGCCAGATGCAGCAGATTGGGATGGAAAACCTGATAAAACTGAAATGTTAAGTGAGAATCCTGGGCAAGGCGACTAAGTCTATATAACATAAAGATTTTCTGTTCATAAGCTCTAAGGGGTTCGCGATTGGCGCTGCTCTTTCCCGCATTGCAAAAATATGCTATGATCATGTCAGATTTGATCATACCGCTTAAGGGCCCCCGGGGCCCTTTCGTTGTGTGGATCACTGACCATATGCGCACCGTACACATGATATGTACGGATAGAGCCAACTCAAAGATTGAAGAAGAAATATACTATGGCTGAACAAATGCTATTTAATCCAGGTGATTTAGTTGTCTATCCAACACATGGTGTTGGGGAAGTCCTCCGCGTTGAAGAGGAAGAGATTGCAGGTCATCAGCTTGAGCTTTTTGTCATCAATTTTGACCGTGATCGCATGACGCTTCGTATTCCTGTCAATAAGGCTGCGAATTCTGGTTTGCGCAAACTATCATCAAAAAAGCGTATGGATGAAGCCATGCAAACACTGAAAGGTCGTCCACGTGTAAAACGGACAATGTGGAGCCGCCGTGCTGCTGAATATGATCTGAAGATCAATTCTGGTGATCCGATTTTGATTGCAGAAGTTGTACGTGACTTGCACCGCAATGTTGGTCAGCCAGACCAGTCGTTCTCTGAGCGTCAGATTTATGAACAGGCTCGTGATCGCCTGGCTTCAGAAGTAGCTGCCGTTGATAAGATGGATATGGAAAAAGCTACGACGAAACTCGAGCAAATCCTGCAAGTGGATTAATCCAAATGTTGGACCTGTCGGAAACGGCGGTACATTTCAATGAATGCTGAACATTCATTTCCCACCCTGCCAGAGAAAATCATCTCTGGTGGGCAAACGGGTGTCGATCGCGCGGCCTTGGATGTGGCATTGAAACTCGACATTACCTGTGGTGGTTGGGTGCCAAAAGGTCGGCGGGCAGAAGATGGTCCTATTTCCAGTATCTATCCAATGCAAGAGACGTCTAGCTCAGCGTATGCAGCACGAACACGTGACAATGTTGCGCATAGTGATGCAACGTTAATCCTGACACGTGGAGAGTTATCGGGCGGCACAAAGGAAGCTTTGATTATCGCCCAGGAATTGAAAAAGCCATATCATATTGTTGACTTGAAACGGACCCGTTCACCGTTGACTGCGTTGCGGTGGCTAGAAGCAAAAGCGCCAAGCATTATTAATGTAGCGGGGCCTCGGGAAAGCGAAGCACCAGGTGTTTATGATGAAGCGAAAGCGCTCTTAACACATTTGTTGCAATTGGTCGGTGGCTCTAAGGTGTAATCGTTTAATTCTTTACAATTTTAACCGTGCCGCCTGCTTTCAGCCCGTTTGATAATTCATTCAGATTAAGCGCTTTAAACCAATCATCGTTGAATTTTCCAAGTGGCATCTTGTTAGCCAAGCTGTTTTCGGTTTCACCCGACTTTACTTTATGCAGCCTGATGCGAGGTGCACTGATTTTTTTGGCTTCATCGGGGTTCAAGATGCGAAAGCTGTATGATACACGCCTCAATGGCAGTGACATTTCTTCTGTAATACTTGGGGCTGTTGCAAACAGGAATCGGAAGATCTGATCTCTATTGCCGCGAATAGCCAACATGCGGAGGTCCCTGGCTCCTTGGTTAGTGTTAACGTTTGCAGTTGCGGTAGCGGCATCAAGACCATTGATCGTTAAACGCTGAACATCGTTTGTGGTGATCTTGGCATTTGGCGCCCAGGTATTTGAAATATAGTCCGTTAAATCTGCAAAGCCTGTCGCGACGTTTGGGTTTTCCATATCAAAAAAAATATTTGTATCTTTGCCGTTAGACCCAGTGACAGCACTCTTGCCATTCTCAACAGTAAAATTGGGTGGGAACGTAAATTGAAATCCAATCTGTGGATGGACAAAACTATCTCCTCGCATAAAACCCTCTTTAGGGTCTTTGCCGAAAATGAGCCCGTCTACTTGGCTCAAAAATAGTGCCCGCTCTCGCTTTGCACCTTTGGGCATATTAGTACGCGCCAGTGTTCGCGCTTGTTCAATACGATCTGACGTCCTCGGATGTGTCGACATGACAGAGTAATTATCTTTAGATTTACCTGCTTTATCAGCTTCGATCCCGTTTTGCATATCAAGCTTCGCAAAGAAATCTGTGAGTGCGGCTGGTGAATACCCGGCTCTGCTCATGTATCTCGCACCTAGGCGATCGGCCTCGAGTTCCTGGTTGCGAGAATAACTTTGAAGGGCTGCCTGCACACCGAATGAAACAACATTATTCAAATCAGTAGGTGCGCCGAAAATACTTCCTAGAATACCAACAGCCGTCAGACCAATGTTTGCTGCCTGAGCAGATGAATGGCGTTGAGCAGAGTGTCTGGCCGTTACATGGCCAATTTCATGGCCGATGACGCCAGCTAACTCAGCTTCGTCTTCGCAGAGTACGATCAGGCCACGGGATATATAGACATACCCACCAGGCAATGCGAATGCGTTCACGGTGTCATCATTCAATACAAAAAACTGGAATTCCATATCGGGTAATTCGGATTGTGCGACAAGGTCACGTCCGATTGCGCGCACGTATGCTTCTAGTGCTGCGTCATCGTATGTCCCGCCAAATGCCAGAAGCATCTTTGGATGTTCTTCAGCGCCGATACGAGATTCGTCTTCTTCTGACATGAAGGCAGTAAAACTTTGCTCGCCAGTTGCACGGTTTGTTGAACATCCTGAAAGCAACAATGTACTTACGACGAGAGTGCTGAGAATCCATGTCGAATTAAAACGATGTCGCATTGCGCGTCCTTTGTTTTGGAATATTGATACAGCTTAGCGCATCGATGCTATAGGGCTTAACAATGTTATTTGTTGGGCAGCGTTATCTATCAAGTAATTCTATTTGCTCTGGATGTGTTGCTCGGACCATAGGTCCATTCCGTTTCGTTAACCAGCCTCGAACGCGAACACTGCGCCGTGTCCATGCGGCTGGATCAAGAGATGCTTTATCAAACAAGCGACGCGATTTCTTGGAAATTGAGATTGTAAAGTCAGTACACCAGTCTGATCCGAAGTTAAGGTAAACGTTGCCTTTAACGTCAGCAGCATTAACGATTCGACCTTCAATTAACTGAAATGTGCCTAATTGATCGTTCAAAGTCTCTACATCTGGGTTGCAAATTACATAATAGGAAAGTGCCCAAATTCCTCGCTGGACTTGTCGAGCGTCACGTTCAAGAGCG
>CAWUWH010000221.1:0-3273 GCA_963926035.1 uncultured Rhodospirillales bacterium | reverse complement strand
ACGGACCATGCGCAACGCGATGTTTGATTTCTCCGCGCGCATTTTAAATCTTTCGATTGTCATCTCATTTATCACCGCGACCATGGTATATATCTTACTGCAATGGATGATTGTACGGCCTATTCAACGCATTACGCGGTCTATGGTGAGTTTTCGTGACAATCCTGAAGACGCAACAAAAATTATTGCGCCCACAGGTCGCAGTGATGAAATTGGAACGGCTCAATTAGAGCTCGCCGAGATGCAGCGCCAAGTTCAGCTATCTCTAAAACAGCAAGGGCGCATGGCAGCTCTTGGTGGGGCGATGGCCAAGATCAATCACGATCTCCGAAATACACTTGCGACCGCCGTTTTGGTCTCGGATAAGCTGCAATACATTGAAGACCCAGAAGTAAAGCGCGTGACGCCGCGCCTGATGAAGGCCATCGACCGCGCGATTGATCTGTGTCGCCAAACTCTGAACTACGCAGCCGATGATGCTTTGGTGTTACGCCCGCGGCGATTTGGATTGTATGACCTTATCGAAGAAGTGCGCAGCAACTTGTCAATTTCGGATGATTTTTCTGAAACAGTTTGGGATATAAATATTGATCCCGAGTTAGATATTGTGGCTGACCGTCGGCATTTACTTCGCGGCATTACGAATTTGTGCAGTAACGTGGTTCAGGCGGGTAGTTAAAAACTCACAATCACCTCAAAAATATCAGATGAAACGATCATTGTTGATGTCGCTGATAATGGTCCTGGGTTATCTGAAAAAGCAGGTGAGAACTTGTTCAAACCGTTTTCCAGCTCCTGCAGAAAAGGCGGTACGGGCCTAGGTTTGGTTATTGTTCGCGATATTGTTCATGAGCATGGGGGCGAGATCACGTTGACTCGAAGTGATGAGAATGGCACGACTTTTCAGATTGTCTTGCCCAGCGATATCAAAGAGCATCCATCGCCGATTGCTGACGAAACTTAATCACCAAGAACAACGCCTTCACGTCTAGGATCTGCCCCGCCTGTCATGTGATCTTTATGGAAATGTATGCCATGGAGGCCACTCGTCATTTGCCGGACCCGTACTTTATGTCCCATCGCTTCAAGCGGCGCTTTAAGCGCTTCGGCATCCGTACCTTCCTCGAGCGTGACGGGCCCACCACCGCTCACGATATTTGGTGTGGCGATCGCATCGGCGACATGCATGTCCCAATCCAAGACGCCAATAATAGCTTTTAACGTATAGCCAGCGATCCGAGAGCCTCCGGGGGAGCCAATCGCCAGAACTGGCTCTCCATGGGCATCATAGACAATCGTTGGAGACATGGTGCTCCGAGGCCGCTTTTGTGGCGCAGCGGCATTCGCAACCGGATGTCCCATGTGTGTCGGCTTGAATGAAAAGTCGGTCAGCTGATTATTTAGCAAAAAGCCCTGTGTCATGACTTTTGAACCATACGCCCGTTCAATACTGGCAGTCATTGAAGCAATATTGCCGTATTGGTCGCGGACGGTGAAATGCGTCGTCGACAGGCCTTTTTCAGTTTCTGATCTCGCACGCCAGTTCCATGCACTGAGTCCTGTGCGCCCGGGGCGGACATTCTGCATCGCTTTGTCTAAGTCAATATGGCTTGCGCGCTCTGCCAGGTAATTGGGGTCGACCAGCGCGGCGACAGGTACTGGAATGAAATCATTGTCGGCAACATAGAAATTCCGGTCTGCGAAGGCGAGCTGACTTGCTTCAACGATCAAATGGACGGCCTCAACTGAAAACGGTTCATATTGGCTGAGATCAAAATGATCCAGAATGCCCAATGTTTGTGCAACGATGATGCCCCCAGAGGATGGTGGTCCCATCCCACATACTCGATGCTTCCGGTACGTTGCACAGACGGGCGGCCGTTTTTTTGCGACGTAGCCGGCCAGATCGCTGGGCGTCATGGGCGTTGGGTTTATCGGAGCGTCCGAGACGGTTTGAGCAATGCCTTTTGCGATCTCGCCCGCATAAAAAGCATCGGGCCCAGTTGAGGCAATTTGGCGCAAAACCTTTGCAAGTGCCGGGTTTTTACGAAGATCACCTTCTTCTAGGGGTTCTCCGTCCGGGTAAAAATACTCTCGTGTCCCAGGAATAGTCCGCAATTCGGTATCGTTCGCCAATAAACCAGCTAGTCGTGGTGTGACGTAGAAGCCGTCTTCTGCCAACTTTATCGCAGGCTGGAATAAATCTTCCCACGCTATGCTGCCATGTTCGGCATGCGCCATCGCGAGCATTCGAATAAGCCCGGGCACGTCGACAGCATGGCCACCAAGGGCAACGCCAGGCCAATCCATGGGCGTGCCGTCGTCTTTTAAGAACATTTCTGGATGTGCTGACGCGGGGGCCATTTCACGGCCATCGTAGGTTTCAAATTCAGATTTTGATGCGTCATGATGGACAAGGAATGCGCCGCCACCAATGCCTGATGATTGAGGTTCAACAAGTGTTAAAACCATTTCCGCAGCAATCGCCGCGTCGACGGCGCTGCCGCCTTGGGCAAGTATGTCTCGCCCAGCTATGGCTGCTAGAGGGTGCGCAACTGAGATCATATAGTTTTCAGCTCCGCCGCGCCGATGATCATCAATGTCTATCGTCTCGTCACACGCGCTGAGGAATGCGGTCATAATGAGTAGGAATGTAAATTGGGGAAGTTTTCGTTGGCGCATGATTTAGTCCTGATGATCTTCGACCATCGAACGTTAGTGGCACGGTGCCTGATGTCAAATGAGGAAACGAGCACGTATTCACATAAATGCTTCAAACCAAGTATTTTCGATTTGAGTATGCGTATATTTGAACATGGCAATGTACTAATTGAAGTCCCTCTGCCAGAATAGGATTGATTAAATTTATAAGTGAGAGACTGAATGTCCGCGACATAAAAACCGCTAATACTGCCACGTTTGGGCGCGGGCGATCATTTCCCAGTATTTAGCTGCCCAGATACTGACGATGATATGTTCGAATTCTATGTCGATGTTGTTGGCAAGCCTGTGGTAATGATTTTTTGTGACGATCAAAACCTGCAGCAACTCACAAATTCGATAATGCCCAGCATTTTGTTTGACCCTGAAGTCATACAGGTCGCGACATTTATATGTGCGCCTGTGGCAGAGGCTAAAGCACAGAAAATTGCAGCGAATTGGCCGTTTCAGACAATGTCGGATGCAAATTGTGAGATTACATCTACTCTTGCTGACATGTCGGGCGTTCCCGCGCCGGCGATCTACGTTTTAAATCCAAATCAACGCATCTGC
>CAWUWH010000220.1:0-3933 GCA_963926035.1 uncultured Rhodospirillales bacterium | reverse complement strand
CTCATAATATTGGATGCGTGGACCAATAGGCGATCCAACGCATCTCGCCCGCGCGTACGTCGAACCTCGTCAGCATTTGCAATATGAACCAATGCCACACACGGCATCATACTCAGATCATTCAAGTGGTTCAGGACATGATTAAGTTCACGCAAAAACTCGCGTCGCCCCGGTATAGGAAGAAACGCGTGGAGTGCTAAGCCTTCTCTGAGGTTTTGCTCGCGCTCTTTTGCCATCACTAATTGGCGCCTTAGAGGCTCAATCTCAGCTGCGAGATTATCAAGCACACGTTGTGCCGAGGGCGTTATCTCTACCATCAACCCATCAATTTCAAAGGCATCAACAAGCACATCATCGACGTCCTCTGGACCACCTTCTTCAGTCTTTTCCTTGCTCGGATAGTCTCGTCTGCCCTTGCTATTATTATTGGCAGTCGGCGAGATTCCCTGGGCTCGGTTAACGTCCATCGACATAACCCCCATTTCTATACTCTTAGACTATAGCACATATCATTAATGATATGTTGAGAGGACTTGCACAGAGCCCTGACAATCTTATAATACCGCGCTTTCCCGCTGTGGGATCAAGGGAGAGCTAATCATGTCCAAGTCAACTGAGCCGCAAGTCGGTATTATCATGGGAAGCCAGTCTGACTGGGAGACGATGAAGAATGCTGCGGACACCCTTGATACGCTCGGCGTGTGTTATGAGACAAAGATTGTATCCGCACATCGCACACCAAAACGCCTCTATGAATACGCTGAATCTGCCAAAGGCCGTGGCCTTCAGGTTATCATCGCTGGTGCCGGAGGTGCAGCACACCTTCCAGGTATGGCGGCAGCCCTGACAACCTTGCCCGTTTTTGGCATCCCTATTGAGAGTAAAGCGCTCAAGGGTATGGACAGTCTGCTATCAATTGCACAAATGCCCGGTGGCGTCCCTGTTGGCACCTTGGCCATTGGTAAGGCCGGCGCGATCAACGCAGCACTATTAGCAGGGGCTGTACTTGCTCTGCATGACGAAGCGATTGATGCGGCCCTGCAAGATTGGCGCGCACGCCAGACCGCTGCTGTTGCTGACGCACCAAGTGATGACGCCTGATGACCGCAACAAAAAGAACGCATCCTCTCGCACCCGGTAGCACCATTGGTATTATGGGTGGCGGCCAACTGGGTCGCATGACAGCCCTGGCTGCAGGTCGATTTGGCTACAAATGCCATATTTATTGCCCCGAGACAGATAGCCCGGCAGCACAGGTCTCTTCTGCTGTTACGATTGGCAACTATGACGATGTTGTCGCGCTGAAAAGTTTTGGCGAAGCCGTCGATGTTGTGACGTTTGAGTTTGAGAATATTCCACACGAAAGTGTTCAACTGCTGGCTGAGAACGCCGTAGTCCGGCCCGGCTGGAAAAGCTTGGCGGTCGCTCAAGACCGACTGGTCGAAAAAGAGTTCATCAACGAAATTTCACCAACGACCCCTTTCCGTCGCGTAGAAAGCCCTGCTGAGCTCGAAGCTGCTGCCAACGAGATCGGACGCCCTGCTGTCTTAAAAACAGCGCGTATGGGATATGACGGCAAAGGTCAGGTCCTGATTGCGCCAGATTGTGATTACGATGCTGCATGGGCAGAAATGGGTGCTGAGATTGGTATCCTTGAGGCGTTTGTTGATCTTGCTCGCGAGATATCCGTGATTGTTGCACGCTCCCCCGGTGGCGGTTGGGCGACATATCCACCTGTTGAAAACCGTCACGTTAATCATATTCTTGATACCACGATCGCACCGGCTGTCATGAGCCCTGAAATGGGCAAAGAAGCCGTAGAAATTGCACATGCGATTGCTGATGGTTTGGATTTGGTGGGCTTGCTCGCTGTTGAGATGTTCGTGACACTTGACGGCAAGTTATTGGTCAATGAGATCGCACCTCGCCCGCATAATTCAGGGCACTGGACGATGGATGCCTGCCCAACCAGCCAGTTTGAGCAATTCGTCCGGGCTGTGTGCGGATTACCGTTAGGCGATGTGACACCACATCATGATGCCGAGATGAAGAACTTGATCGGTTCTGCAGCACGGGGCTGGGCAGACCTAATGTCCGAAGCCGGCGCGTGCCTGCATCTATATGGCAAAGAAGAGATACGTGATGGCCGGAAAATGGGCCACGTGAACCGTTTATACCCACGCGGTCATTGGAAGTAAGCGCCTACGTCGTTATTCTAACCTAGGCTAGAATTCTGAAATAACGCGGAAAGACTGGATCCTGACCTTCGCCGGGGTGACGATCTATTTATGCTTTTATTATTATCACGTCATTCCGGCGCAGGCCGGGATCTAGGACTTCATGTGCAATAAAGAGCAGAAGATCGCTCACATGACGGTTTTGCGTAAGCCTTCAACGATGTCATTCATCGACAATCGATTCTGCTTAAATGTCTCAAGCAACTCAATTTCGACCACGACGGAGGGCTCGAGCTCGGCCATGATGAGTCCTCGAACGAAGCTGATCAGTTCTGGTGATTGGCCTGGATAAACGAAAAGGTTCGTCAAAAGCTCACGGCGGATCAACGGTGGAAACTTAATCACCTCAACAGCCAAGAACTTTTTCAGCTTCATGGGAATACGTGGATTGCCAAAGATGCGATCCAGACAAAAACTATAAATTCCAAAATCTAACTTACCTGCGACGGCGCGTGTGAACTCTTGAAACTCATCAAGGAACAATGGTGCGGACACTTTGTTTTCGAGCAACTGACGAACAACGCCCAAGAACGCACGATACCGGAGCCGCGCCGGGCTCAGCTTATCGCCAAGTTCAGCTTCGATTGCCATGATTTCTGATTCGCGGAAATCGCTCCCGAGAATATGCGTCGCAGCTTTGGTTACATCCGGGTCAAGCGCTTGCTGCTCGATCAACGCAAACAGACGCTCATACATGTGACGTCGTTTGGTATCAATCCCGCCGGTCCGACCAAGCGGCAAAAGCGCTGCCTGAGCAACCAGTGGATCCTTGGAGTAAATCGTCGCAATTGTCGCCGCAGCGGCGTTACCCATATCGTGTTCCCGGAAATCATCCGTGATCACAAAGCGACTTCCATCATGCACCGTTAGATAACGGCCAAGCTGTGCGCAGACCAGAAAATGGTCTGCCAAATCAGTTTGTGTTGTTTGTCCGCTTAAGTCTTGAGGCTGCAACGGTCAATTCTCCAAAATACTTCGGTAAGGATACCCGAGCGCCGCACCAGACGCGAGTCCGTATATAAAAGCCCAGTGACTGAGCGAAACGCCCACTTGATCCAAGCACAGAACAAGTAAATCCAACGAGAGCGATTCGCCAGATTAGATTGAATTATCCATCACTAAACTGTATAATTCTATGATTAGCCTCAGATAGCCTGGTTCTGACATATTAATCTCAAGCAAGGGGTTCCCTTGCCGCCGGGAGTTTTCTCCCGGCCTCGCGCCCCAAATGTGCGAGATCTCACCCCTGATTGCGGGGCACCGCTCAAACAGCTGTGCCCCCATTCTCATTTTAAGTCTTATTGGTTGGTTGCGCGCTTAAGAATCCGGAATGGATTCGGCAGCTTGCCAAGCGTCTTCTTTAATCGCGCCTGATAGCCCGGGATTTTCATCACATCCGCAATGCGGCGATCCAAATACCCCCATGTGTCTGATGAGCCTTCTGAGCGATCCGAATGCCAATACAAGACGGTCGTCGTGTAGACCGGAAATAATAGGCCACGCTTTGTGTAATAATTAAAGTCTGTTGCATCATCCCCAGCGGCATACCAGATTTTGCTACATGTCGCCCACGCCATCTTCGCTGTCATTGCTTTACGTGTTGGCAGTGCCAAGTATCCTAATAAAGTACGATGTGCTTCCTTATAAGGCATGCATGCTTCGATACGAGCCCGAACGCCAGTAGCGACTTTTTCAC
>CAWUWH010000219.1:0-13795 GCA_963926035.1 uncultured Rhodospirillales bacterium | reverse complement strand
ACGTTTGCGAAAAACCGCGCACGTCTCAAAACATTCCTGGAAAAAGATAAAGTTTCATCGGTATTCAAGACCATCATCACGGTCACTCTATTTGTCTGGTTGGGTGTGTTTGCATTCCTGGCCACCAGTGAAGATGGCGACCGATTTAGTTGTGCCGTCCGGAGTTTGTATTCTGGCTTTGACAGCTCAGATTGCCCAGCTCAGCCCTGGGAACCTGCCCCAAAGTCGAACTAGGCTTGATTTCAGGCGCTGGGTTCTTGATGATGCGGAAACTGGGAGGAACCAAACCAATGAAATTTTTTGTAGATACCGCTGACGTCGAGGAAATCCGCGCACTTAACGCGTTGGGCCTGCTGGATGGCGTCACAACAAACCCGTCGCTGATCGCCAAATCTGGTCGCGATATGTCCGAAGCGATCAAAGAAATCTGTGACATCGTTGACGGCCCTGTTTCAGCCGAAGTCACTGCAACAGATTACGATGGCATGATGGCTGAAGCAGAGAAGCTTTTGGCTATCGCTGACAACGTCACCATCAAAGTGCCGCTGACCGAAGCCGGTATTCAGGCGTGCCATGCGCTTTCAAGCAAAGGCGTATCCGTCAACGTGACGCTGTGTTTCTCGGCGGCGCAGGCGATCTTGGCTGCAAAAGTAGGTGCTGCTTATATTTCACCGTTTGTAGGTCGTTTGGATGACATCGGACAGGATGGCATGGAGCTGATCCAGGAAATCTGTGAAATCTATGACAATTATGATTTCCCGACAGAAGTCCTCGTCGCATCGATCCGTAATCCAATCCACGTTGTGGCCTCTACCCGTATGGGTGCAGGTGTAGCAACAGTGCCACCAAGTGTGCTTCGTCAGATGTTTAAGCATCCACTGACAGAGAGTGGATTAGCGGCGTTTTTGGCTGACTGGAAGAAAACCGGACAGTCTATCCTGTAAGTATCGGTTTATCCGACGGATAGAACCTTCTTTCTTTTTTGGGTCAATATGTTAAGACCTCCAAGCGCGACGCTAAAAAGTCTTTCCGTAAGACTTGAAACGTCGCCATGGTGGTCTAAATCTATCGAAATTCGTGATACTTTAAGGAGCTCGAAGGCATGGCGGAAATGATCGCGCTTTCGCACTTAACCAAACGCTTTGGTCCATTAACGGCTGTTGATGGGATCGACCTTTCAGTCAACAAAGGCGAGGTTTTAGGGTTCTTGGGACCCAACGGTGCGGGTAAATCAACAACCATGAAAATGGTCACAGGTTTTCTGTCTCCAACTGAGGGATTAGCGACGGTCGATGGTATCGATGTGACGCGTGACCCGGTAGGCGTCAAACAGCGGATCGGCTATTTGCCTGAGGGTGCACCTTGTTATGGTGATATGACACCGCGCGGGTTTTTGAACTTCATTGCAGATATCCGGAACCTTTCGGGCATCGCACGGAACGCATCCATTGACCAGGTCATAGAACGCGTTGAAATCACAGATGTGATGGATCAACCGATTGAGACCTTATCGAAGGGCTTCAAGCGCCGTGTTGGTCTTGCGCAGGCGATCTTACACAATCCCCCCGTGCTTATCTTGGATGAGCCAACCGATGGCCTTGATCCAAACCAAAAGCATCAAGTGCGCACCCTTATTCAACAAATGGCATTGGATAAGGCGGTGATTATTTCAACGCATATCCTTGAAGAAGTCGAAGCCGTCTGCACCCGCGCCGTTATCATTGCGCGCGGTAAACTTTTGGCCGACGGGACGCCCGAAGATCTATTGAAGCGCTCTCCCCTACATAACGCTGTTGAGATCAAAGTATCACCAGCAGCGGCTGATGCGATTACCAAAGACTTGGCCAGCCTAACAAGCGTTGGTCAGGTTGAGCGGTCGACATCGATTGATGCGCAGATATTGCTTAGCGTGACGTCAAAAACGGGAGCGCCGATAGCGCCTGAAGTTGCCGCGATGCTCAAAGAAAAAGGTCATGTAGTGAGCGACCTCAAGACTGGGAAAGGCGCGCTCGACGCTGTGTTCCGTGAAATCACCCGGGGCGGAAGCGCTGCGGCTAAGACGGAGACAGCGAATGCGTAATATGCTGATCATCGCCAAGCGCGAGTTTAAAGGCTACTTCGCAACACCATTGGCCCTTGTCTTTATTGTTATATTTTTGGCTCTGACAGGCGCATTTGCATTCTATGTTGGCGGCTTCTTTACCCGGGGAAATGCGGACCTCGTCTCGTTCTTTGGTTATCACCCTTGGCTGTTCCTGCTTTTAGTCCCTGCAATTGGCATGCGGCTATGGGCTGAAGAGCGCAAGTCCGGCACTATTGAATTGCTGATGACCCTGCCGGTATCCACGCTGGATGCCGTACTCGGAAAGTTCCTGGCGGCTTGGGCATTCTGCGGACTGGCGTTGGCACTGACGTTCCCCATGTGGATCACAGTCAACATGCTGGGCTCTCCTGATAACGGTGTGATCCTGGCCAGCTACATCGGTAGCTTTGTGATGGCGGGCGCATTCCTGTCTATCAGTTCATGCATTTCATCACTTACCAAGAACCAGGTCATAGCATTCATTATTTCAGCCACGGTATGTTTTCTGTTCACCATGTCGGGTGCGCAGCTGGTGTTGAATTTCTTTCAAGGTTGGGCGCCTGGATACTTGGTGGATGCGCTTCGGTCGATGAGCTTCCTGACCCACTTTGACGCGGTGACGCGGGGCGTTATTGATATTAAAGATGTGGTCTTCTTTGGCTCGCTGATGGTGATGTGGTTGTTCTTGAACGTCATCGCCGTAGAGCTAAACAAGGGACGATGAGGGAATTATCATGAAATTATTCACTCAAATGGATCGCTCAAAGCTTGCAGGTATTTCCTCTGTTCTGGCTGTCATCATTTTCATGGCGGTTAATATCTTTGCCAACACAACGTTCCGTGGCCTCGAAGTTGACCTGACCGAAGAGAGGCTGTTCACGCTCTCTGATGGAACACGTGAAATACTCAAAGACATCAACGAGCCACTCACGGTACGTTTGTTTATTTCTAAACGTCTGGTCGAGCTGAACCCGTCTCACGCAACATATGGTGACCGTGTCCGGGAATTGCTCGAGCGTTATGTCGATATCTCTGACGGCAAGATCAAGTTGGAACTTTATAATCCTGAACCGTTCACAGACGAAGAAGACCTGGCGGTGGCCTTTGGTCTGCAAGGTGTACCTTTGGATAGCACCGGCGACCTTGGTTATTATGGCTTGGTCGCGACCAACAGTGTCGATGATATGGAGCGGATTGCGTATCTGAGCCCAGAGCGTGAGAGCTTCCTGGAATACGATCTTTCAAAAATGGTGTTTAAGCTCGCCAACGACGAGAAGCCGTTGGTAGGACTTATTTCAAGCTTACCTATCGCGGGTGGTCCGCGGACTCAGGGTGGGCAAGCCTGGGCGTTCGTTGAACAAGTTCGTGAGTTTTTCGATGTCACGACAATCGCGCTGACCGATAAGCGCATTCCTGATGATGTCGATGCTTTGTTGATCGTGCATCCAACGGGTCTTAGTGATCATTTGATGTATAGTATTGATCAATTCGTACTGGGTGGTGGTAAGGCATTGGTTTATGTTGATGCCAACTCCGAGATCGAAGTGGCGATGGCACGTGGACGCGGCAATGTGGGTCCCTCAAGATTTGATAAAATCCTCAACAGCTGGGGTGTCGAGCTTGTTGCAGGCAAGGTCTTAGGTGATACGGAAACAGCCCGCCGGGTTAACGTTAACCTGCGTGGTCAGACAGCGGTCAGTGATTACGTCACATGGCTTTCGATGCTGCCCGCCAACTTTAAGTCTGATGATGCAATTACGGCTGACTTACAACGGATTACCTTCGCAAGCCCTGGTATCCTGAAGCCTATTGATGGCAAGGGTACAACCCTGTTGCCGTTGATCCAGACCGGCACGCAGTCCATGGAAATCGATGTTGCCAAAGTCCGCACGAACCCGGACGTAATTGGGCTGTTCCGCGAGTATGTACCATCTGGCGAAATCAGAACACTTGCCGCCCGTGTCATAGGGAAGCCAACGACAGCATTCCCAGATGGCTCGCTGCCATTACCTGAGGGGCAGGTCGCGCTACCGGGTGACGCGACATCTGAATCCCATATCACGACGGCGCCTAAAGATGTCAGTGTGGTCGTTGTTTCTGACGTAGATATGCTGCACGAACAATTCTGGATGGAAACGCGACAGTTGTTCAGCCAAACATTTAATGTGCCTTTTGCGAACAACGCTGACTTTGCTGTTAACGCGCTTGAGAACATGAGTGGCGGCACTGCTCTGATGAGCTTGCGGGCACGCTCCCAAGCCTTCCGTTCGTTCACATATGTTGATGATGTCCGGAAAGAAGCTGAGCGTCAGTTCCGTGACAAAGAACAAGAACTCGCCAAGCAGCTTGAAACAATTAAGACAGAATTAGCCGAGTTGCTAAACCGCGAACAGGCGGGGGGCGAGCTGATCATTGGCCCTCAGGATAAAGCCAAAGCTGAAGAGTATCGCCGCCAGATGATCACGCTTCGCAAAGAATTGCGTGATGTGCAGTATTCACTCCGCAAGGACATTGATGATCTGGATGCGTTACTGAAGTTCATTAATATTGCCGCAATCCCGCTGTTGCTGGGTGCGGTTGCCTTAATCTGGTTGTTGGTTGGTCGTGCCCGTCGGGCGCGCCGTTACCGGCTCCGCGAAGCTTAAACGCAGGGGAACTGACATGACACCAAGAATTGTTTCTAGCCTTCTGATTGTCGCAATTATTAGCGTTGCTGCAGCGGTATATGGCGTGACGAGCCGCGTTGATTTCCAAACATCCAGTTTTGAGGGACAGAAATTGTTCCCGGGTCTTGTCGATGACGCTCAATCCGTGGCTGAACTCGTCGTGGTACAGGATGGCACCACAATGACGTTTGTTCATGTGGGCGAACAGTGGACACTCAAGGAAAGCGGCAACTATCCAGTTCATGGGAACCTCGTTTCCAAGGTTGTGTTCTCGTTGTCGAACATGGAGTTGCTTGAAGCTAAGACCAACTCACCGGCACGACACGATGTCTTGCAGTTGGGCGATCCTTATAAAAAGAATGGTAAGTCTCAGTTGGTTATCCTCAAGGATGCTGCGGGTGAAACAATAGCTGACCTTGTTGTTGGTCGCGCAAACTTCTTTCTACCCGAGACCACGACAGGTGGCATGTATGTACGCCGCCCTGGCGAAGACCAGGCATGGTTGGTGCGTGGCCTTGTTGATATTGGTGTCGAGCCACGTGGGTGGTTGAAGCGTGAAATCGTCAATATCCCGCCTGAAAACATTGTGCGTGTCGATGTGACGCAGCCTGGCGGTGCCGAGCTTGTGGTTGTTCCTAAAGAGGATGTCACGGGTGGCTTTGCGTTCGCACATATGCCCGAAGGCCTGATGCTCAAAAGTGAATATGCACCGCGCAATGTCGCCGCTATTTTAAACAATTTTGTTCTGAATGATGTGCGTCGCATCAGCGATATTAATCTGGACCTTGCTCAAGCTTATAGCGGCACGTTCCTGAGCGCTGACGGCGTCAAAGTGATGCTGAAAATCTATCACCAGGATGGCACGCAATATATGACAGTAGATGCTGAGTATGTTGGGAATGCGCTGGTCTCGAAAGCGTCACAGCAAGCGGCCGAAATCAAAGCACGGACCGACGGCTGGGCTTACATCATTCCAGAATATCAGTACGAACAAATTGCTCAGAAAATGGAAGACGTAACGGAAAAGATCACACCTGATTCTTGATCAGTGGTGATGTTATTTAACGTGCTGTCGCCAGCATAACATCCAATAGGACTTGGGCACCTGTTGCGGTATCTTCGGGCGTCGCATTTTCCAACTCGTTATGGCTGATACCATCTTCACACGGCACAAAGATCATCCCCGTCGGCGCGACGCTGGCGATCTTGCAGGCATCGTGCCCTGCACCTGAATGCATATCCATAAATCGAATTTGGCGCAGATTGCAGGCGTTGCGGACAGCATCGATGCACGCGGGATCAAACGCGACGGGCGTTGCCCTCGTAACGGCATCAAAATGCACCTCAAGTCCATCGGCATCGGCGACTTGTTGGCATGCTGACGTCATATCAGCTTCCATCTGTGCCAGCGTGGCTTCGTCCGGATGGCGACTGTCGATACTGAATATGACCTGACCCGGAATAGTATTTCTAGAATTCGGACGAACACGCACGTGGCCGACGGTGATAACTGCGTGTGGCTCATACGTCGTTGCAAGCGCATTGATGGCGACGGTCATCTTTGCAGTGCCGACAAAAGCGTCACGCCTCTTTAACATGGGCAGGGTGCCCGCATGCCCGTCCTCGCCCGTGACGGTGACCAGAAAGCATCTTTGGCCCTGTGCGCTTAGAACAGCGCCAATGGGTAGCTTTTCTGCTTCGAGGATTGGACCTTGTTCAATGTGGGCTTCAAAATAGGCTTTGATAGTTGTGGAGCCCATCTCTTCGGGGCCTGCATAACCAATGTCATCAAGTGCGGCGGATAACGTCATGCCGTCGGCATCAGTCAGGGCAAGGGCCTCGTTTAAATCACGTATCCCGGCAAAGACACCAGAGCCAATACATCCAGCAGCAAATCGCGCGCCTTCTTCATCCGTCCAATCGACGATGTCGATGGGGTGGGTCGTTTCGACATTGGCGTCGTTAAGTGCGCGAATGACCTCCAGGCCTGCCATCACGCCAAATGCACCATCAAACTTCCCGCCAAGGGGTTGGCTGTCCAAGTGACTGCCGGTCATGACAGATGGGGCGTCCAGATCTGTTCCTGCCCGTCTGGCAAAGATGTTACCAATGCGATCAATACGGATGCTGCACCCTGCTTCGCGTGCCCATTCACAGAACAGATCGCGTGCCTGTCGGTCAACATCCGTTAACGAGACACGGCAAACGCCGCCCTTGTCAGTCGCGCCAATTTTGGCCAATTGCATCAGTGATGACCATAACCGGTCTTTATTAATCGTTGGGGTCAAAGGGCGTTCTCAATCCACATCGCATTTCTGAACAATGCGGCATCTTGTCCAAACCGTCCAATCACTTGAATGCCAATCGGCAAGCCATTTGGTCCCTGTAGCTTTGGCAATGTCAGTGTCGGAACGCCTGTTAAGGTCCATAGTTTTTGAAATATTGCATTGCCCGTGCCTTCAACGTGTTTTGGCGCTTCGCCAGGGGCTGCTGGTGTGATGATGACATCGCAATGCTCAAACATATGGTCGACAGCTGCATCAACCGTGTCACTGAACTCGATTGCTTTAACGTAATCTTCAGCGACAATGCCATTACCTTGTGCAACACGGCGGATGGTTTCTTTGTGCACTTTGTCGGGCGTATCGCGGATATAGTCACCTAAGTTCGCAACGATGTTTGCCAGCATGATCGTGCTATGACAATCGAGGGCATCATCAAAAATGCCAGCCATTTCTACTTCGCGGGCAGTGCTCCCGAGCTTTGTAACTATATCCTTAAATAGCGCATCCATATAAGGTTCAGCGGCTTCCCACATTGGTCCTTTGACGAATGCAATACGTGGCGGTGTTTCGACAGCGCCCTTTGAGACAGCTTCAACAAGGTTTGCCTTTGGATGGCCACGCATATCAAGATCAAGCGGATCCTTCGACATCAAGACATCACCCATCAATGCGATATCCTCAAGAGAGCGGGCATATATCCCCGGATGATCAAGGGGGCGGGCTAAGGGATGCATACCTGCGCGTGAGATTGTCCCAAACGTTGGCTTGAAGCCATGTACGCCACAAAAAGAAGCAGGACGGATCATGGACCCACCCGTTTGCGAACCAATGGATAGGGGAACTTGTTGATCTGCAACAGCCGCAGCCGAACCGGATGACGATCCGCCCGGTGTATGATCAGGGTTGTGAGGGTTGCGGGTTTTGCCTGCAGCTGTAAGCGCATATTCGGTCGTGACCGTTTTACCCATAATAATCGCACCAGCATCGCGAAGTAAGCGCGCCATAGTGCTGTCGGTAACCGGACGGCGGCCTTTGAATAAATCTGAGCCCTGTTCCGTCGGCATATCCTTGGTATCAATAATATCTTTTAAGCCAACAGGAATGCCGTGCAATGGGCCTGTTGCTTCGCCGGCGCTGATGATGCGGTCGGCCTCGTCTGCGGCCGCACGCACCATTTCAGGATTTAAATAAATCCACGCACCAACATCGTCATCCCGTTGTTGAGCCTGGTCTAGGCAATCATCGATAAGTTGTCTTGATTTAAGGTCACCAGCGCGAATGGCAGCTTGCGCTTCTGATGCGGTAAGTTCATTCGCTTTTGTCACTTAAGCATTCCGATCTCTTGATAATATTCCTGTACCCCTGAGTATAGCGGAATAGGCACGCCATTAAAGGCTGTCTTTAAAGTAATTTCTTTGCCTTTGAGATGTCCGCCATCAAGGATTGAGCGGGCGTGCTTGTTTGAATAAAAGGTTTTTCTGAGTTGATAAACGAAACCTTGATCAAGGTTTGTGCGTGCAACCCATAAAGCATTTACAGCAACGGTATGGATGTCACTGGTTTGCCCCCTTAGGCATTCTGTGGAATAATTGATGCTGAATAAAAGGGTGAACCTTTAATAAGGCGGTCGCGACCTTCGCCAAAAATAGGAACTAAGTGCACGTCTTGGCGTTGAATCATGAATTCAATCGCTTCGCTTGGATATCCTATGACGGTGACAAATGCATCCAGCTTATTTTTTTTGATCAAACCTTGAGCGTCAGAATAGTTTACGAGCGTTGGGGAAAATCTTTGCCTTCTTGCAAGCCATAGGCACGTACAAGTAACTGCGCACCAAGTAAGGCGCCAGATTCTCGTTCGCCTAATGCAACACGCTTCCCAGCCAACGCACCTACACCTGGAATATTCGCGCTGCGCGAAGCAACGAGGGGAACATCTTCTGGATAGAGACTACTTATGACGCATAATTGCTTATTGGGTTTCCGGGTCCGGAAAGGTCCTGATACCGTATAAGCCCAGTAGGCGACATCGGATTGTGCAATGGCCGCGGGGTAGGTTTTCATCAATAAAGCGTCGACATTCGCGACCGAGCCCTTAGTGCTTTGTGATGTCGCCGTTAAACCCGTCATGCCACAATTACCACCTTCATTGCACCCCTACGAGCCTGGTGTGTTGGAAATTACTTTGCCAATAAGCGAGGCAATAGGAAAATAGGTGCTGACGGGTGAACCAGAAGCAATCTTAAAAAATCGCAGATCATCCGCACGTGGCTGCGACGCAGCCAAGATGCTGATGCTGAAAAATATAAGAACGAAGGGCACTCTTAGAAATAACGTCATAGGAACTTAACTCCACCAGGCTGCACGGAAATCGAGTAAAGCATATGATAGTTCACTTGTGAGCGTTTTAAGATTTTGCAATGAGACGCCACATATATAAAGTCAATATATAAATTAATTTCAAAGGAACGTCGTATTGTCTTCTAAAAATTACTTTCCACCGGCTGATGGCCAGGGAACCTGGGCGCAAACTAAACCTGAAAACGTTGGGTTTGATCCTGAAAAACTTGGCCAAGCGATTGCTTTCGCTAAAGCCCATGAGAGCCCGTGGCCCCGTGACCTTGAGGATTCGGGTAGTGTCCCCGGTCTGACACAGATTGAACCTGAGCCTTGGAATAAATTTTTAGGTGTTCTTAAACCGCGTGGCGGACCTGCTGGTATGTTGATGCGCCACGGCGAGATTGCTGCCACTTGGGGTGATACGTCACGTATTGATATGACGTTCTCAATTGCAAAGAGCTATCTCGCTGTTCTTGCAGGTCTCGCTGTAGATGATGGATTGGTCAAGAATATTGATGCACCGGTATGTGAGACAATTGATATTGCTGAGTTCTCAGGTGATCAAAATAGCAAAATCACGTGGCGTCATTTGTTAACGCAGACAAGTGAATGGACAGGCACGCTGTTCGATAAGCCGGATCAGGTGGATCATTACCGAGGCGTTGGTGCAGGCTCTGATAATTCCCGAAAAGGTGAGAAGCGTCTTCTTCATGCACCAGGTGACTACTGGGAATACAATGATGTTCGCGTAAACGTATTCTCGCTGGCACTTTTGCATGTATTCAGACGCCCCCTTGCTGAGGTGCTCAAAGAACGGATCATGGATCCGATTGGCGCATCAGATAAATGGACGTGGCATGGCTATGCGAATTCAGTTGTGACCATTGATGGCAAAGAGATGACGTCTGTTCCTGGCGGTACCCATTGGGGTGGCGGCATGTGGATTGATACCTTTGATCATGCTCGCTTTGGCCTGTTGATCGCCAATGAAGGAAATTGGAACGGTACGCAGCTTTTGAGTGCAGATTGGGTCCAGGCGATGCGGACACCCATTGATATCTATAATGCCTATGGGTTTTTATGGTGGCTTAATACGGGTGGTGAACATTACCCAAGTGCACCCGAGACAAGCTTCTTTGCATTGGGCGCAGGCTCAAACCTGATCTGGATTGATCCGGAACTTGATATCGTCGGGGTCTTCCGTTGGATTGACCAGGAACATATTGATGAAATGATAGGTAAGATGTGGGCGGCAATTAAGGCTTAAATCACCACTTTTTTTACACTCCGTAACAAACTTTTACACAGTCGTCATACGTTTTAGCGATGTGGCCTCTATAATCTCAAAACGTCAGCGGGAGAAACCTGATGCATTGTTTTGAGGAATATATTGTGTTTAAGAGTTTTTGTTTATCGATACTTTTTTTCGCAACCTTTATCGCTGGTGCCAGTATTTCTGATGCTCAGCAGATCGCTAAAGATACGCGGGCTGTTAATCTGGCACAGGCGGGTGCGGGTGCCGTCATTCTTGAAATCAAAAGTCTGTGCGTTAACGGCGTTGCCACGTTTAAGATTTATAACCGTGGCGAGCGCTGGCCTCGTATTGGCACGCTTAAGGTTTTCCGCGTTGAGCCCGATGGCTTGAAGCCGATATCTGAGCGCAAAATGCGCTTTGCCCAAGGTCAGACAGCATCATTTCGAATGAAGAAAGCGGGTGAGGACAAGATGGCACTTTACGTAGAGCCATCATGGTATGAGCGCTCTTTTCAGCAAGATGCTGAAATTCAGTGTGTGAAATAATGACTGTCATTATGCGCCGTATCTTCCATTCATTTATTATTGCTCTATCGCTGATATTTGTTGTCAGTACAGCAGATGCTGCATGTCCACGTGTCCCAGAAAATAATATTTGGGGCCAAGTTGGTGTTGGCGCGATTGCCCGGCATGTCGATCAAGCCCACAAAGGTTACTGGGCACCATATGTTCAAAAATGGGAATCACGCCTGACACAGATAGAAGATATTCAAAAGCGTGGCGTGACGCTCGTGTTTCATGACACCAATCAGTGGTTACGTGGTGAGACATTGGTTGAGTATGTCGATGATGTCCGCGTACGTGTCGCGGTGACGCGATGCTTGGCCCGTGCTGCGCTAAAACAGAAAACTCCAGGAGAGGCCGTTGCCGGTTTGGCAATAGGCGGTGGCTCCTGAGATCCCCCAGAGTAGCGGAAACTGGACTCCGGTAGTCCCGAGGAAAAGCTCGGCTTAGGTCGGGTTTTTCTGCGTCTGGATATTATTGGGCAGCGAGGGCTTTAAGCTTGTCGATGCTGTCTTTGCTAAGATTGCCACCCGTAAGTGCAGCAACAGTCTTTAATGACGTATCCACTTTGTCGGCCAGGAATGCTGCGCTGGCAACGACACCTGCCGCTTCGCCGAGCATTTTGGTGCGTGTCAGCAGAACCTCAAACGCGCGTCCAATATCTGCTTCTGAAACTAGGACAATATCGTCGAGATATTCTTGAAAATGTGCGAAAGGGCGTTCGCCGGGACGACGTGCAGATAAGCCGTCTGCGATACTGTCCCAATAATCAATCGTTGTAGGCTCGCCTTTTTGACGCGAAACATACGCCGCGTTGGCGTGCTCAGGCTGGACGCCAATGACTTTAACGTCAGGTCGCATATGCTTGATTGCACAAGACACGCCCGCCGCGACGCCGCCTGATGATACGGGGACAAGGACTTGTTCAAGACCATCCGCATCCTCAGCGATCTCAATACCTAAAGAGGCATGGCCTGCGGTGATCCAATATTCTTCCCACGTATCAATGGCTGTCATGCCGCGTTCTTTGGCAATCTCGTTGACCATTGGTTGGCGCGCCAAAGCATCATCACAATAGATGACATCCGCACCATGATCTCGCGTTGCATCAACCTTGTACGGGCTGGTTTTGCGTAGCATGACCACAGCAATCGGCACATTCATCAGACGCCCGGCATAAGCAAATCCCTGAGCAAAGTTGCCACTGGATGTGAGAACGACACCTTTTGATTTTTGTTCGGCGGTCAGGCGATCCAGCATCGTAAACGCCGCGCGAATTTTATAAGCACCTGTCACCTGAAGGTTCTCGCACTTAATGAAAAGCTGTTCGTTACCAATTTCTTGGCTATCTCTGGCGACAGGAATAATAGGTGTGCGTCTAACAGCTGGATGGAGACGTGTTTGGGCGTCTTTAATATCATCGAAGCTGACAAGCAAAGTCATGATGTTTCCTTAAAATCTGATGCTGAGGTTCTTCTGATCCAGGCGACCCATGGAGAGTAGAAGCTGATAGATAGCTAGCCGCTCGTCATAAAAAGCTGATGTATAGTTGATTTGTGCGTTGTTCACTTCGTTTTCAGCATCAAGAACGTTGATGACGGTCTCTTTGCCAGCTTCACGCAGTTTTTTACGGCTTTCGAACACTTCCGAGGCAATGTTGGCGGCGTTCTCAAGAAGCTCAAGGCGTTTGCGGGCTGTAAGCAGAGATTGCCATGCAAGTTTACTTTGCTCAATTACCTTGCGGACGGAGAATTCGTGCTGGTCTTTGCTTGCGTGATAATCGTAGGCAGCTTGTGCCATTGAAGCGCGTGTGGAGAAACCAGAGAACAATTCCCATGAGCTAGATACTACAAGTGAATAATCTCGCCGAGTACCGATGGTCGTGTTATTATGTTTTTCATAATTATACGTGCCTTCGAGATCGACCGATGGAAATAACTCAGAACGCACAGAACGGCGACGTTCACGTGCGACTTCTACGGTTGTTCCTGAGTTGCCGACCGCAGGGTTTTCAATAACTGCGATATCAATGGACTTGGAAAGTTCACTTGGAATTAGACCAATCGGTGGTTGCGGATCCAACATAGAATCCACGTCAGGTGGATGTCCATATATTTGTGTGTAACGGCTAATCGCATTTTCGAGTGCCCCTTCGAAATTAACCCGACGTTCCTTAGCTATTTGCAGTCGTGACTTTGCCTGGAGGACGTCAACAGCAATGCCGGAACCACGTTGGACGCGTTCATCCTCAAGGTTTAGCTGGCGTTGGATGGTTGCTTGGTTTTCGCGCGCAAGTTCGATGAGGCGACGCTGACGTAGCACATCAATATAGACCTGAATGCCTTCAAAGATTATATTCTGACGCGTGCCTTCAAATGAGATTTGTGCGAGTTCACGGTTTAGACGTGCGGTGCGAATATTGGATACTGTTGCATAACCGCTAAACAAATTCTGTGCGACGGATAGCGATGCGGTATTTCGCGTTCGGCCATACGGGCCTTCGCCAGTCTCGTTCGCGGCGCGTGTGCTCGGGCTATCAATTTTTTCAACACCAATGTCGCTTGATAAATTCAGAGTTGGATAGAAATCCGAGAGTGCAGATTT
>CAWUWH010000218.1:0-6812 GCA_963926035.1 uncultured Rhodospirillales bacterium | reverse complement strand
GCTGCTTTCTCTGCTGGCATGATGAAGGGCATGGGAAACGTGTTGGCATCTGTAATGCGGCTTTTAACAAAACCTGGAATGATGATCGTCATGCCAACGCCGTCTGCCGCCAATTGTGGTCTCATGGCCTCACCCCACGCTTTTACGGCGACCTTACTTGCTGAATAAGCAGGTGCTGTGGGTAAACCCCTGAGGCCGGCAATTGAACTTACAATCGCAATGTGACCAGCACCTCGGGCGCGCATCAACGTCGCTGCTGGTAGAACAGTATTGAGGACGCCAGCCAGATTGACGGCAAAGATATCGCGTATCAGTTCTTCGGCAGGAGTATCGTCATTAGAGCTACTGGCAATGCCTGCATTTGCAATCACGAGGTCAAATGGATTGTTTGCCTCGGCATCACGGACCATTTCGGTCATGGCAACTCGGTCGACCACATCTAAAATCTGTGCGGTTACATTTGCGCCTTTCGCGACAAGCTGTGCTTCAAGCGCATGAAGACGGTCAGTATGCCGTCCCGTAATCGTCAAATGCACGCCTGGTTTTGCGAATCCCAGGGCAACAGCATGGCCAATGCCACTGCTGGCGCCTGTGATAAGGATCGATTTGAACGTACGCTGGGTCATGACAGTATTATAGCGGAGGTACGCGCTGAAGGCGATCAATAGCGACGATCTGTGGGCGTTTCTCTTGTCGCTCAACATGGGGGCGGGTAAAGTCGTGGAATTCATTTAGGAGGGATCCGTTGACACTTAATTCAATGACCGGTTTTGCACGAGACTCGGCTAACTTCGCTGACTGGACATGGTCGTGGGAACTCAAAAGCGTCAATGCCAAAGGGCTGGATATTCGGCTTCGTGCGTCGTCTGGTTTCGATGCACTTGAACCCGTGGGACGTGCCCGCCTGTCTAAGCTTTTCAGCCGTGGGAATCTCACCGTTGGGCTGACGCTCAAGCGTTCTGGTGCGGATGCAGGGTACAAAATCAACGAAGGCCATCTGAAGGCAATGCTCGACGTTGCAAAGTCTATACAGGCTGAAATCCCGGATGCTGCCCCATTATCGATTGATGGTATAATGGCACTACGGGGTGTTATCGAGGCAGATGACGATGACATGGATGAAGCAACACGCGTTGATCTCGATAAGAAATTACTCAATTCATTGGACATTGCAGCAAGGGCACTTGTGGCTAATCGCGCAGAAGAAGGTGCCCAACTGAGTGTCGTGCTCACCGAGTTTATAGATAAGTTGGACGATCTTTTAGGTCAGGCTACTGGTTCTGCAGAGGCGCAACCGGCGACAATTCGAGCACGCCTTAAAGATCAGATCGAGCAAGTCATAAAAGACGCATCCCAAGTCGATGCCGTTCGGCTTGAGCAAGAAATTGCCATCCTGATGACGAAGGCTGATATCCGTGAAGAACTTGATCGGTTACGGGCGCATATTATTTCTGTCAGAGAGTTGATGTCGACAGGCGGTGCCGTTGGCAGGCGTCTTGATTTCTTGTGTCAGGAGCTTAATCGCGAAGCCAACACGATTTGCTCAAAGGCACATGAAACAGCACTGACGCGTATCGGTCTTGATATGAAAGCAACCATCGAACAATTCCGCGAACAGGTCCAAAACATTGAATGATCAAACAGTCCCAAAGATAAATATCTCCAGGCGCGGGCTGATGCTTGTGCTGTCATCACCGTCGGGCGCAGGCAAGTCGACGATTTCACGTGCGCTTCTTGAAAAGCACCCTGATCTGACGATGTCGGTATCTGCAACAACACGGCCGATGCGCCCGGGCGAAGTTCAGGGCAAAGACTATTACTTTATCGATAAGGCAAAGTTTGAGGACATGGTCGCAGATGGCGATTTTCTTGAGCATGCTCAGGTGTTCGATAACTACTATGGAACACCGCGGCCACCGGTCGTTAAAGCATTAGAGCAGGGCAAAGACGTTCTATTTGATGTGGATTGGCAGGGTACCCAACAGTTACGTCAAAACGCCCGAGACGATCTTGTGAGTATTTTTATATTGCCGCCATCCGTCGAAGAGTTGGAGCGTCGTTTATATGCGCGCGCGCAAGACCCTGCAGATGTGGTGAAAAAACGTATGGCCAAAGCGACCTCAGAGATGAGCCATTGGGCCGAATACGATTACATCATTATCAATGAAGCTATTGAGCATAGTGTTCGCGAAGCCGAAGCAATTTTATCCGCTGAGAGACTTAAGCTCATGCGCCAGATTGGAATGTCAGAATGGCTGCGTGGTATGGGCGTCGGGCAATAGACTAAATTAATCGCGCCAAGGCACAGAATTCTTCAACCGTTAGCTGCTCAGCGCGTTTTTGTGGGTCAATGCCAACATCCGCTGGATTGATATTCAAAGATTTCAGAGAACTCCGAAGCATTTTGCGCCGTTGTCCAAATGCAGCGCGCGTCACAGCTTCAAGTTTCCCGAACTCGGCTTCGGCGAGAGGCTTCTCACGCGGGATAATCTCAACTACTGCGGACATGACTTTAGGTGGTGGTGTGAACGCATGGGCATCTACATTGAAAAGGAAACGAGCTTCACAAAGCCACTGGGTAATGATGGATAAACGCCCATATCCAGGTGTGCCAGGGGCGGCTGAAATACGCTCGGCAACTTCCTTTTGAAACATCAATACCATGCGATCGATATCTTGAAGATTGGCGAGCCATTTGATGAGGAGTGCCGTGCCAATGTTGTACGGTAAATTCGACATGATCACATATGGCGCATCTGCGATACTACTTAGCTCGACCTTTAATGCATCTGCATCAACGATATGAAGCTTTGATGGGTAAGCTGATTGCAGTTCGCCCAAGGCTTCGATGCATCGTCGATCCCGCTCGATAGCATAAAGAGCCTCTGGCTCATTTGCCAAAATAGACCGCGTTAGGCCCCCTGGGCCTGGGCCAATTTCGATTACACGCTTACCTTCTAGAGATCCTGCAGATCGAGCAATTCGATCCGTTAAATTGGCGTCGAGTAAGAAATGCTGACCGAGTGATTTCTTTGCGCCGAGCCCATAAGTTTTAATGATATCGCGAAGTGGTGGTAATTTTGGCGCGTCACTCAAGATATATTTCCTAATCTGTTGGCTCTATGTTGAGCAATTTCGCTGGCCATTTTCATTGAGGCAATAAGGCTAGATGGTCGAGCGATACCTTGAGCGGCGATATCAACTGCAGTGCCGTGATCTGGTGACGTGCGGACGATGGGTAACCCGAGTGTCGTATTCACGGCGCGGTCCACATCAAGGGCCTTGATCGGGATCAATGCTTGGTCATGGTACATGCAAAGCGCCGCGTCATACCCCATCCGCGCGCGCTCAGTGAATAACGCATCAGGTGGGACTGGGCCATGCACCTGGGCGCCGAAGGCTTGTAAGATAGATATTGCAGGTAAAACAACATTGGCATCTTCATCGCCCAGCGCACCAGCTTCACCGGCATGCGGGTTTAGACCGGCAACGGCAAGGCGGGGCGTATCGATACCAAAATCATTCCGAAGCGCATCAATCACGATTTTCCCATGCTCAATAATCAATTCGGTCGTTAATGTATCTAACGCGTGGCGGAGTGACATGTGAACTGTGATAGGAACAACACGGAGCATCGGTGAGGCCAGCATCATCACGGGGGTGGGCTTACACTCAACAAGCTCTGCAAGATACTCTGTATGCCCAGGAAAATTAAAGCCGGACTTATACAACGTTTCTTTCTGGATCGGGTTAGTGACGACGGCGGCTGCTTGCCCTGCCAATGTATACTCAACACAACGTTCAATAGATTCTAATACCGCCTTAAAATTTATCGCATCAGGTTCGCCAAGCGTTGCATGGACATCATTTTGGAGAGGGATAACCGGTAAAGCATCATGGAATTCTTGTGACGCATGTTTTGGGTCGTCGATTTCTACAATTGGTACATCAATCTCAAAAGTATTCGCGATGTGGCGAAGTCGGTCGGGATTATCAATGATAAAGAATGGGGGTACGTCAGAACGGTGATCACGCCATGTTTTTAAGGATATCTCAGCGCCAATGCCGGAGGGTTCGCCCATTGTTAATGCGTTCGCAAGTAATGCAGGCATTGTTGTTGTCTCCAATCGCTCTAGAGACGGATTTCGATAAAAGCCTGACGTCGGAGCTTATCTTCATGCTGCGATGCCATGCGAGATAAACGTTCGTTGAGTATCTCTCTTTCGATACGTTCGCGCGCTGCTGCAATAGGATCAACACCACCTTCAGATTGGCGAGAGCATACCATGAGAACGATCACACCATCAGCAGTCCTAAAGGGCTGGCTTACGCCACCAACTTCAAGCGACTGGACCATGTTTTTGAATTGCGGATTAAGTTTATCTAAATCAAATTCACCAAGAAATCCGGAGATTTCGCTCCCTTTAAACTTTGCGATGCTGGCAAATGCTGGGCATGTTGTTGTACTTGCAGCCAGTGTTCTTGCCTTATTTATTGTTTCTGTAACCTCTTGTGCATTTGCATTATCTGAGAGAGCTAAGTGAAATTGATGAATGCCAATTTTAACTTCGGCATCACTTGCAGCGTTGTCAGAAGCGATACGTTTGTTGCGTATCAATAATATATAGACGCCATCATCTGTCGTGATGGGGGACGATGCTTGACCCGAGTTTAGCTGAGGTAGAACACCACTTAATACTGCGCCTAAATCATCGGCTAAAACCCAGCCAAGGTCGCCGCCATTCTTTGCTGAGGCAGACTCAGAGAAGTTTTGTGCTATTTGCGACCAACTCGCGCCAGCGCCAATTTGCGCATAAATTCTTTGCGCGACTTGTTCGACTTCGCTTCTGGATTTTTCATCATAAGCTAGGAATATTTCTGCAACTAAATACTCTGTTTTCCCCGCGTTTGTAAGAATTTTATCCAATACATCATCTACTTCTTGTCTGGAAACTGTAACTAAGCGTCGAAATAAAGACCGTATAACGTCAATCCATGATAGCTCCGCGCGGACTTGCTGGCGAAGTGTTTCTATATCAATACCCCGAGAATCGAGCATCGATTTCATGCCGCCAATGGGTACATTGTTTGACGTCTCAATGATAGAAATTGAATTTTGGATTGCGGCTTCAGGCACTTCAATCCCAATCCTTTTCGCTTCCTGCAGATGAAGTTTTTCTATAACCAGCCGGCGTAAGATGCTTGGCGCAATCCGTTGATGTGTCTCTGGCGTATTTGGCAGATTTGAGAACAGAACAACCAAATTAATACGTTGAGATAAATCGTAAATAGACACGACTTCGTCATTAATGACGGCAGCAATATTTAGCGTTTCCTGACTGTGCGCATAATTTATGTGCGTGCATGTCAGCATTAAGCATACGCTTAATGCGACAAACATACGCCTTAATACGGATGTGCCAAAACTAAAATATATATCTAATGTCATGGTCAAATTATACATTTTATTGCGAGCTTGAAGCGCCGGTTCGCACCTCACCAAGTGTTTTAAGGACAAGTGTGAATGTTACTGAATCTGTTGGCTTAATGTCACGATCTTCAAAAATGGACCGTGCAAACTGAGTTGTAAACTTCACGCATTCATCTTCATACACTACTTGTAGTCCGAGCGAGCGTAAATCATTGGCGTCCATATCATGCCGTGCGGACAAAGACGTTGACCAGTTTTCATTAAACTTAGATTTAATTGATCCAGATAATTCTTCTCGTCCTGGAAATTCACTGTCTTGCTGTTGGTCAATAAATATATACGTTGAATTAAGATTTAACTTAGGTATCCCTACTGTTGCTGTGATCTCGTTGCGCTTTGGGCTATAGTTATCCGGGCTAAATTGAGTGCGATATAATACATTCAGATATTTTGTAGGCATTACTTTAACGCGCCCGACAAAGTCTGAGAAATTATCTTCTAAACCAGATGCGAGACTGAATGAATTGTTTGTGCGTGGACGATATGACTGCCCGATGAAGACGGATGCATCGCCCTTATTGCGACCAGAGATCACCCAGTTGAGGCCATAATTAAATCGAAGTCCACTGTCAACTCGATCAAAACCATCAAAGCGGTTATCTCGGAAAAGGTTTGTTTCATCGAATTCAGGTTCTTGGCTATCTTCATTAGGAATTTTGTCAGGGTTGCCTCCATTTGGTGAAATGGAAACGGACGCGAGTGGTTCAATCGTTTGGTTGATTTTTTCGCCAGTTCTAATAAGCGGTAGACGCCATGAAAGTGATGCTGTTGGTAATACACGTCCACTGACCCCGGTGAATTCTGTCCCATCATTCCTGATGACGCCAGACGCATGATAAGCGTCTGCGGCTAGGGACACCGATGCTTTGTATAGTTCGCCAAAGTGGCCGTTAAATGGGCGTTCCCAGTGAGGCCTTACAGCTATTCTGCGTGTGTCGGTCCCAGAGTTTCTAATAAAATTGAGGATATTGAAATCAAGTGAAGAGAAGCCGCCAAGATCATCTCGCTTTCCCATGTAGTTAAAATCATACATGGGTAATGCGAGAGGTAAATCACTTGCGCCTTCGTCTTGGCGCAAGTCTTGGAAGGCATATGTGTTGAGAACCTGATAGTTTTGGCCACGGAAACCTTCAAGATATCCCCGGGATACCAGGATTGATTCCGCATCAAAACCGTATCTGCGCGTATAGGTATCGTCAGATGCGCGTTGGAGATCAAGCCCGGCACGCCATGTTCGGTTAATATGGTAAGCCGATTCAAAATCGATGTACCCGCGTTCACCTTCTGCATTGTCATCAACAACGAAACTGGCGTCTGATTT
>CAWUWH010000217.1:0-15006 GCA_963926035.1 uncultured Rhodospirillales bacterium | reverse complement strand
GATCTCCAGGACCCGCCTGAAGTCATTCCTGAACTCTTGGCCAAATGGCGCGATGGTGCTGATCTGGTTTATACGCGCCGCCTCAGCCGTGGCGGTGAGACCGCCTTCAGGTTAGCTGTAACGCGTCTCGCGTACCGCATTATCAATGCGATGTCAGAAATTGATATGCCTATCGAGGCTGGTGATTTCCGTTTGTTATCAAGACGTTGTGTCGATGAATTGTTAGAGATGCCCGAAGCTCAGCCATACCTTCGTGGCCTCACCCAGTGGGTTGGATTTGAGCGCGCAGAGGTCCTTTATCATCGCGCACCCCGCGCTGCCGGTGAAACACATTTCCCGGGTGTGTTCTCAAAAGGACCCGTTAAGGCGTTTGTTGATGGCATCACATCGTTTTCGATGTTCCCGCTCTATCTAGTTCTTTATGCAGGACTTATAGGCTCCGGGCTGGGTGCTGGCGGGCTTTTACTGACCGCATTGGCAGCCCTTTTTGGCTGGTCATGTGGTGTCGCTGGATGGGTGTTCTTCATCTTGTTGATGTGGGGTGGACTGATGATCGGTATGGGTATACTTGGCCTCTACGTGGCGCGTATCTATCGTGATACCCGTGATCGCCCGATGTATATCGTCAAAGATACCGTCAACTTAGACTAAAAATACGCGTCAGACTTTTTCAGAAGCACTTTAAATGCCTCGCCATGGGGCTTTTCAGCAGCAACTCCAATGGATTGTGATGCTAACGTGGTACTGACTTCGTAGGGTAATCCGGTATCAATATTATCAGCGATACCGCCGAGTTCTCGAATGATCAAACATCCTGCGGCATGGTCCCAAGGTTTAAGAATGCCTCCAAACCGGGCCAGATCAAGTGTTCCAATGGCGATATCCATATATTCACGACCGGCACAGCGATAACGATCCACGAAGTTTGGCACACGCCGACCTGCTTCAGCGCTGGCCTTAGCCATGCGCTCACGCAGTTTTGAGCCAGCAGTCATCTTTAAATCGACAGTTGTCTTTGCAATACGGTCAATTTTCGTCGTTCCACCTTGCGTCATATGCCAGGCGCCCTGCCCTTTAACCGCCCACACAGCGTCTTGTTTGAGCGGGTCAATGATCCAACCTGCGTGTGTCACGCCTTCTTGGACAAGGGCGACGATGACGGTGAAAGGCTGTTTGCCGTGGGCAAAATTCCGCGTGCCATCGACGGGATCGACAATCCACACTGGGGCACTGCCGCTGAGAAGGTCCAGAGACGTATGATCATCTTCATAGCCCTCCTCTCCGACAACGACACTGCCGGGTAGATGCTGCGGCAAATGCTTTCGGAATGCGGCTTCTGAGGCATGATCGGCGACTGTGACCAGGTCGCCAGGCTTCTTCTCAGAAATATCGGAGTCCTTAAGCTTTTGAAACCGTGGCAAAATTTCGGCGTTTGCGACGCTATACATAATGTCGAGAACGCGTTCAGGGGCTGCTAAGACTGTTTTCATTAGTTAATATATAAATCCCGATCACGATGGTAAGCCGCCGCCGCATCTTCAAGAATTTGCTGAGCATCCTTAGAAAAAGCGCCGCGCTGTAGCAAAGCTTGTGTCACAAACGCAGCAAAAGTAACAGCTTCGCCTTTACCGCGTAAATCAAACTGTTGCGCAAATTCATCAAGACGCTGGTGCGTATGTTCACGCGCCATAACGTTCAGTTGTCTTTTGACATACCGGTTCGTTACCCGCCATTTGTGTTGTGCTTCACGTGTCGCCATAAAAACTCCTCTACTAGTAAAAGAATGTATAAAGAGTCTTAGTGTCAGTGGCACGGAAGAAATTTGATATTAACCGAGCACACGCTCAAAGGTTTGTTCGAACCGTGCCGCGACATCTGGAGCAATCCGCAGGTCAAGGTGAACACCGTTCTCGTCATCATTTCGGCCGAGCACATCTGCTCGCTCATATAGCCATGCCATGGCGGCACCATCTTCAAAGCTGAGCGCTATAGATGTTGTTAGATAATCACGTGTTAACAGGTCATCGACGGCTTGCAAAAGCGCCTCACACCCATCGCCTTCCGAAGCTGAGATCGGAATAGCGACCTGATCGCCGTTCCGTGCGCGATTGGTTACAAACTCTTGGTTGTCTTCGTTGAGCAGATCGATCTTATTGAGGGCTTCGATCATATATTTGCCGTCACCACTATTTTCACCCGTGGTACTCATGTCTTTAGTGACGACTTTCAGCTCGTTCATGACCTTGAGGACGTCTGCTTTTTGCGCTTCGCTATCCGCATGCGCAACATCACGGACGTGAATAATGATGTCGGCCTCCATCACCTCTTCCAAGGTCGCATGAAAAGCCTGCACGAGTTCGTGCGGCAAGTTTGAGACGAACCCTACAGTATCAGAGATGATCGCACTCCGGCCGCTGGGTAATGTCAGCCCACGCATGGTTGGATCAAGCGTCGCAAATAACTGATCTTTGGCGGTCACCGAAGCCTCGGTAACGCGATTAAAGAGCGTCGATTTGCCGGCGTTGGTATATCCAACAAGCGCAATCACAGGATGCGGCACGCGCCGGCGTGCGGTGCGATGTAGCTCACGAGTCCTGGATACGTCCAACAAGTCTCTTTTGATTTTGTCGATACGGACACGAATAAGCCGACGGTCAGTCTCAATCTGAGTTTCACCAGGGCCGCCCATAAAGCCAACGCCACCGCGCTGACGCTCTAGGTGTGTCCATGAGCGAACAAGACGACCAAGCTGATAGGTTAGTTGCGCCAGATCGACTTGTAATTTACCTTCACGTGTTCTGGCACGGGCGCCAAATATCTCAAGGATCAGGCCGGTTCTATCCAATACCTTGGTGTGCCATGCTTTCTCGAGGTTTCGTTGCTGAACAGGCGTGAGCTGCGCATCGACGATAACAATTGGAGGTATCCCCTCCTCTTCATCTTCACCATGGGTAATGGTTTCGATAATCTCTTCGATGTGTTCAACGACGCCGTTACCAACCAGGGTTCCTGGTCGTGGCCGCTTGACGGGGAATGCTTCAGAATGGACGACATCAAGATCAATCGCACGCGCCAAACCTTCGGCTTCTTCCAGCCGCGCTTGTCTTTCTCGACCATCGTAGCCTTCGGCACCGAGTTCAGGATGCACAACAATACAGCGTTCGCGATGCGGACGCCGGTCTATTGTTTCACCACCGCTACGTTTACTCATTCATCGCCGGACTGTTGATCCGAATCAGGCTCAAAAAGTTGCACTGGTGTTGAAGGCATAATTGTTGAAATTGCATGCTTGTAGACAAGTTGAGTATGTCCATCACGACGCAAAAGTACTGAGAAGTTATCAAACCAAGTCGCGATGCCTTGTAGTTTTACACCGTTGACCAAAAACACTGTGACAGGTGTTTTGTGCTTTCGAATGTAATTTAGAAAGACATCTTGAACATTTTGGGGTTTATCCGCAGGCATTATTATTTTCCCCTCTTTTTTTATATTCCACAGTGAGCAGCGGTTTTGATGATTTCGCACGTTACAGGGCGAACTTATGTGTTACTGCGCAAGAGCTTACATTGTCTGCAGAAAATTGCAAAGGTGGCGGCAGCTAGAAAAATGAAACGTTGGCGGGCTTTCAGGGAATTCCCCTGCTTTTGGTTTTTCTGGCCGGATGAGGACTGGTGTGCACCCTGCATTCACGCCACACGTCAGATCAATATCTGCATCGCCTACAAACCAGACATCATCCCCTGTTTCGACTTTGCCGGGTGCTAAAGTCATGAAGACCGGTGCTGGATCAGGTTTGTCACGCTCAGCATCAAGCGCACCAACAATGCAGCTAAAGTGCTTTGTCCAGTCCAGGTTATTTGCTTCCGCGCGCAGATAGTCGCCACGCTTGTTCGACACAACGCCCAAATAGATGTTCTGAGATACTAGGTATTCTAATAATTCAGCAGCGCCGTCTGCGGGTTGGATAGCATCCGCATGAATTTCTTCATACTGCGCATAAAAAAGCTTACTCGCATCTTCCCACTCGTCGCCAAAAATCGCAGGGAAGCTGTCACGCGTGGACTTCCGAACTTTTGTGCGAACGTCGTCCATGCACCATTCTGGCAGGTTATACGCTCGAAAAGTCGCATTCAGGGCGTGCTGAATAGCCAGCCAGCTGTCGACCAAAGTGTTGTCCCAGTCGAAAACGACGGCACGAGGTTTTGAATGAATTGTCATAAGATATTGCTTCGCTTAATCAAAAATATTCGAGCTGCACGGAGAACATTTTCTCAACTTTACGGATAACGTCTGCAGCTGCAAACAAGACAACCCTATCGCCGGCTTCAATGATGGTGTCGCCACTTGGATAAATAGTGGCACCATCTCGCACAATCGCGCCAATCAGGACGCCATGTGGCAATTTAATATCGCGCAGTGGTGGGCCAACAAGTTCTGAGGTTTGTAAGGCTTCTGCCTCAATGAGTTCACCAAAATCTTCGCGCAATGTATGGACAGAGTGAATGCGGCCGCGGCGTACATGTTGCAGAATTTTAGAGACGGTAATATTCCTGGGGCTCACCGTCACATCAATGCCGATCGACCCAACTAAACCTTCATAGCTGGAATTGTTGACCAAGGTTATGACTCGACTGCAGCCAAACTTTTTAGCAAGCAAGCTGGAGAGAATATTGGTTTCATCGTTGTTGGTGACAGCGACCACGGTCTCTGCGCCTGCAACGTTCGCTTCTTCGAGGATCTCCTGATCAATGACGCTGCCATTGATGACCGTTGTACGCTCAAGTTCCCCTGCGATTTCTTCTGCCCGAACTTTGTCATGTTCAATGATTTTGGCACGAACCCATTCATGGTTCTTTTCTAATTCTTTTGCCAAGAACATGCCGATGTTACCACCGCCAAAGATCAGGAGTGAGCGTGCTTCGCGCTCTTCATGTCCGAATGCTGCCATCGCACGGTCGGTCTGATCACTGTCGACGACAAAATAAACTTCATCGCCAGCGATCATTTGGTCTTCACCCTTAGGGACCATAGGCTTGCTGTCACGGACGATGCCCACAATAACGATAATCAAATCAGGAAAGAGCTGCGTCAATTGACGCAACGGCGTGTTTACAAGCGGACAATCAGGATTACAACGCACACCCAATAACTTCACTTTGTTGTCGACCAATGGGATCATTTCAAAGGCGCCTGGGACTTCGAGGCGGCGCGTCACAGCGCGGGCAACTTCGATTTCAGGAGAGATGATCACGTCAATCGGCATGTGATCCCGCGAAAACATGTTTGCCCAACTTGGCTGCAAATAGCTTTGATGGCGGATGCGCGCAATTTTGGTTGGTACACCAAACAGCGAATGCGCGATCTGACAGGCAACCATGTTTGTTTCGTCTGCGAAGGTGACAGCAATAATAAGGTCAGTGTCAGCAATGCCTGCGCTTTCCAGAACGTCTGGGTGCGATCCATGGCCGACGACGCCGTTCACATCATAGGCATCAGAAATTTGTCGAACCAAGTTTTCTGATTGATCGACAACGGTCACATCATGGTTCTCGAGTGCTAGATGGCGTGCAATGTTGGAGCCGACTTGGCCTGCTCCACAAACAATAATTTTCATCTTTGCTTTACCGTCAGTTTCAATGTTGAGGTGAAGGGTATCACCCTACTGTTTATCTTGGCCGCGAACACCTAGAGATTTTAGTTTTCTATGAAGTGCTGATCGTTCCATGCCGACAAATGTTGCCGTCTGGGAGATGTTTCCGCCAAACCGTTCAACTTGCGCCAGAAGATATTGACGCTCAAAAACTTCACGGGCATCTCTAAGTGGCAGTGACATAATTTCTGAATTTCGTTCGACATCGACAGAGGGTGAATCCCCCATGATTTCTGGGGGCAGCATGTTGGTACTGATACTTTGAGATGCATCGCCGGGAGCCATAATTAAAAGGCGCTCTACGACATTGCGAAGTTCGCGGACATTCCCTGGCCAGCCATATGTCTGAAGTGTGGCCAATGCATCGTCCGAAAATTCGCGTACGGCTTGGCCTAAAGCCCCTGCAGAATTTGTCATAAAGTGACGTGCTAACACAGGAATATCGTCCCGCCTGTCGATCAATGATGGCACATGTATTGGCACAACATTGAGGCGGTAATATAAATCTTCACGCAAATTTCCAGCGTTAATTTCAGCTGTAAGATCTTTTGTTGTTGATGCGATGACACGAACATCTACCTGGACCTGGGATGTGCCGCCGACGCGTTCAAAGTTTTGTTCCTGTAAGACACGGATGATCTTTCCCTGTGTCTCGAGTGGCATGTCGCCGATCTCATCAAGTAATAATGTTCCTTTGTCGGCGCGCTCGAACATACCGACTTTGCGTCCGGCCTCGGTACCGCCTTCTATGCCAAAGAGCTCTGTTTCCATCCGGTCGGGAAGCATTGCTGCACAGTTTACGACTGCAAAAGGCCCGTCAGCGCGGCGGGATTGGGCATGAATGAGGCGCGCAATGACTTCTTTGCCCGAGCCCGGAGGCCCGGTAATGATAATCCGCGAATTGGTTGGTGCGGCGCGCTCGACCGATTGCCGAACATCACGCATCACATTTGAATCGCCAATAAGATCAAGTGACGTGCCTGCGCGGATTTTAAGCTCAGCATTTTCACGGCGGAGCTGTGCGGCTTCGGTTGCACGCTCAATTAATAAGAGTAAACGATCAGCAGTAAATGGCTTTTCAATAAAGTCGTATGCACCGTACTTGATGGCCTGCACAGCCGTCTCGACAGTCCCGTGTCCGCTCATCATCAAGACGGGGACTTCAGGGTGTGCGCTTTTGATTTCTTTTAGTATTTCGATCCCATCCAAGGCGCTACCTTGCAGCCAGATGTCGAGCAATACTAAACCAGGTTTCTGGTCAGCAACGGCTTTGAGTGCGGTCGTTGAGTCCTTTGCTTCACGTGTCTCAAAGCCCTCGTCCCTAAGGATATCAGACGTGAGTTCGCGAATATCAGGTTCATCGTCAACGACGAGAATATCTTTTGCCATATCGGTTTTCTGCTCAGCTGTTCTTTATTGAAGTGGCAACATCCATAGCGTACTCTTCTTTGTTCTTATTATCATACGTAATTTCGTTAGGATTAGTTTTTGAAAACCATAATGCAACCCGTGCGCCGCGTGGAGAACGATCTTGTAATTCTAATGAGCCTCCATGCTCTTCCATAATCTTTTTTACGATGGCGAGGCCAAGTCCAGTACCCTTGTCTCGTGTCGTCACATAAGGTTCTGTTAATCGATCACGTTGATCCGTCGGCAACCCTTTTCCATCATCTTCGATCATGACCCCGACAAGTTGATTATTCTCATGAATTTCAAGCTTCAACGATACAAGTCCTTGAACGTCTTTCGCATCTTCTTCGCGTGTACCATTAATCGATTCAGCAGCATTCTTTAAAATATTAGTCAGTACTCTTGAGACTTGCCGGCTATCGCACGGAATTGAAACATCCGTGTCTGGAAGCTGAATATCAAACTCTATGTCTGTATCTCGATTGCGCTCAAGGAATACGGCTTGTCGACATAGCTCGGATAAATTGGTTCGCATAATTTCAGGTTGAGGCATCCGCGCGAAAGAAGAAAATTCGTCAACCATTCGGCCAATATCTGCAACTTGTCGGATAATCGTATCTGTACACCTTTGGAATACTTCAGGGTCGGTTGTGATTTCCTTCATGTACTTTCTGTTGAGGCGTTCCGCAGACAATTGTATAGGGGTTAACGGGTTTTTGATCTCATGTGCAATGCGCCGAGCAACATCAGCCCAAGCGGCTTTTCGCTGCGCTGATAAAAGTGCTGTCATGTCATCGAACGTCACAACATACCCGAAAACCTGACCGTCAATATGCTCAGCAGTCACACGTGCTAAAAACGTCTTCTTTGCCAACCCTTTTTTGATTGTGACTTCAGATTGTTGAAGCCTGTCTGGTCGGAGTGTTGATAGAGCAAGTAAACCGGCAAATTCTGGAATGGTATCTGCCAGCTTCTCATTGATCTTTTCGTCAAGGTCCATACCAAGCAATTCAGACGCCGAGCGGTTCGGTAAATTGATCCGCCCTTCTGCGTTTAGGCCGACAACACCAGCTGAAACACCTGAAAGTACAGCCTCGGTGAATTGGCGTCTTGTATCCAGTTCTGTGTTTGCAGCCATGAGGCCTTGTTGCTGAAAATCAATGCGTTCAGTCATGTTGTTGAAAGTACGGCTCAATAACGCAATCTCATCTTTCGCATCGCTCGCATCAACGCGGGTCGCAAGATCACCTTTTGAGACGCGCTCAGCCGCATCGATGAGATTGCTCACGGGTTCAGCGACCTGAGCAGAAACCGTCATGCCAATCCAGATTGCGGCTAAAAGTAAAATGACCACGGCGATTGTGTAAATAAGCAGAAAGCTTATCTGCACCCCACTCCGCGTTTCTTCAAGTTTTTTGTATTCATCAACAGCTTGGCGAATTCCGGAAATGTGTTGAATAACGCGCGGATCAACGAACCGCTCTACCAGAAGATACGCATCGACAAACCGGTTAAGGTGAACCAAGGCGCGCACTTTGTCGTCCTGTTCAGAACCCAATAGGGTCACGTCGCCTTTGTTTGCCGACTCAAATAAGTTAGGTAGAATTTCATCAATAACTGATGATAAGGCATATTCTGAGCGCGCGAGTATATTTCCTAACCGGTCGATGACGACGGCTTCAGGTAATTCACGTAAAGACGCATTTATTGTCAGGACGCGATTAAATTCGAATTGACTCCGCATCAGTGTTGGTGCGTTCTGGTTTAAAACGTAGGCAACGCTATAGGCCTGATTTGCAATGTTTTCACGGTGTTCTTTGAGATACGCGTCGGTCACAGCAACGGACTCACGCAATGCTTTTGAGACGCGATCATTGAACCAGGCTTCTAAGCCAAAATTCAAAAACAGATATGAGAAGATGGCGACGAGTAATGCTGGCGTCACCGCGATGAGCGCAAACAGCATCACCAATCTGCCTTGAAGGCCAGCCCCAGCACGACCGTGTTGTCTCGCGAGCCAGAGCGTAACAACCCGTTTTGCGACAACGATGCTCAACAGCAAAAGCAAAATGCCGTCGAGATATAAAAGCCAGCGTAATTCTTCGATCCGCTTACTGACCGCAGAAGCGTCGGTCATCAACGAGACCGTTGCGATACCAGATGCAATAGCCATAAACGCCAACGTGAACGCAAAACGGCGCTGCAAGCTGCTGTTATTCAGCCATCGCTTAACGGTACTGGTTGTGAATTCTGTCATTCAGAACCTTTAATAATCGGAATGCCGAGTTCTCGGATTTTCTTACGCAGCGTATTGCGGTTAAGCCCAAGGACTTCAGATGCCTTTACCTGATTACCGCGTGTCACCTGAAGCGTCTGCATGATCAATGGGAGTTCAACCTCACGGAGGATGCGATTGTATAAGCCTGCGGCAGGTAACACCCCATCGTGCGCATTAAAGTATGTCCGTATGTGAGTGTCTAAGGCGTCGGATAAACCACCTGAAGTTGATGTTGCTGATTCTGCACTATCTTGACCTTCGTCTAGTTCTGCACGAATGACATCGCGGCTAATGTTTTCTTCAGAGTAAAGTGCGGCCAAACGGCGCATCATATTTTCGAGTTCACGAACGTTGCCGGGCCATGAATGTTTCTGCAGTAATTCAAGCGCGTCTGAATCTATAATTTTCCAGGGCAAGCCCTCGTTTGCTGCACGACCCAGAAAATGCCGGACAAGTTCAGCGACATCTTCCGTCCGCTCGCGCAATGCGGGCAATCGAATGGGCACCACATTAAGACGGAAATACAAATCTTCGCGGAACAAGCCGCGGCGGATAAGCCGTTTCAGATCGTGGTGTGTCGCAGCGATGACGCGAACGTTGGATTGAATGGCGGTGCGTCCACCAACAGTGCTGAACTCACCTTCCTGGAGGACACGTAGCAGTCTTGTTTGTGCTTCCATCGGCATATCGCCAATTTCATCTAGAAATAATGTGCCGCCATTCGCTTGCTCAAAGCGACCAGAACTACGGCTGACAGCGCCTGTGAACGATCCTTTTTCGTGGCCGAATAATTCGCTTTCAATCAGCTCGCGCGGAATTGCCGCGACGTTGATCGCAACAAACGGTTTGTTTTTACGCTTTCCGTAATCGTGCAGTGCACGTGCGACCAATTCCTTACCTGTTCCAGACTCACCCGTAATCATGACAGTGAGGTCCGTCGGCATCAGGCGCGCAAGTGTCCGGTAGATGTCCTGCATGGCAGGCGAGCGTCCAATAAGCGGTAACGCCTCTTCCATCTCGTATGCACTGCGTTGTTGATTGATACTTTCACCCGAAGTCCGCGCTTCAAGACCGCGCCGCACCATAGCCACCAATTCATTGAGATCAAAGGGTTTGGGGAGGTATTCGAATGCGCCGCGCTCAGTAGCTTTTACAGCTGTCATGAGCGTGTTTTGTGCGCTCATCACAATAATACGCAAGTTGGGCCGAATGCGGCGAATTCTTGGGACAAGATCGAGACCGTTTTCATCAGGCATGACGACATCGGTTATGACGAGATCACCGTCACCATTCTCAACCCATTGCCATAAGGTTGACGCATTACCCGTCGAGCGAACTTCAAAGCCAGCGCGTGACAAAGCTTGTGTAACAACAGTCTGAATGCTAACATCGTCATCGGCTATAAGAATTGTAGCGCCTTCAGCCATCTTCGTTCCCCATTTTATACATTGGTAACATGACGCGGAATACAGTGCGCCCTGGAATGCTATCAAATTCAATAATGCCGCCATGGTCGCCAATAATTTTAGCAACCAATGCTAGACCCAATCCACTGCCGCGAGGCTTGGACGTAATGAAGGCATCAAATAAATACCGTTTCATATCATCAGGGATGCCTGGGCCGTTATCACGGATCCAAACTGTTAGCGGCAAATGGACACGGTTTTCGGCGCCGGGTAAGGCAAACCGAACACCTTGGCTATAAGCCGTCCCGATAGTGATTTCCCCACCAACATTTGGCACGGCTTCGGCGGCATTTTTAACGAGATTGAGCATCACTTGTACAAGTTGATCGTGATTACCCCAAACGGGCGGTAATGACGGATCGAACTGATTAATAAAGCGAACGTGTTTGCCAAAGCCTGTTTCCGCGAGCCGTTGCACGCGATCCAGCACTTTATGGATATTGACGGCTTCACGCTGCAGCGGCACGCGATCCGAGAAAACTTCCATGCGGTCAACAAGCCCAACAATTCGGTTCACTTCGTCACAGATGAGAGTTGTGAGCTCTTTGTCCTCATCGTTAGCAGATTGCTCAAGCAATTGAGCCGCGCCACGGATACCAGACAGAGGGTTTTTAACCTCGTGTGCCAACATCGCCGCCATTGCAGTAACGGAGCGCGCCGCACCCATATGATTGAGCTGATGATTAATTTTTTCGGCGATGGACCTGAGTTGAATGACAATCGCAACAGCACCGGGGTCTTCAGGAATACAGGAAACTTGTAGATCAACAGAATGCGAGCCAATGCGTGGTGTTTCGATCGTTACATCATATTCAGCAACGATACTTTGAAAGCGCCGCGCCTGATCCACAAGCCCTAATACAGGGCTATCTTGCGGCAATAGAATGTTGATCGATTTGCCGTCGAGATAAGACGCACTGCCTCTTAAGAGCTGCTCTGCAGCTTGATTGACGCAGCAGATGTTATTGTCGTCATCAACAACGATAACGGCACATGCCAGTGCATTCAGAACAGCGTCGGCGCCAACATCACCTGCTTCAGGTAAGGCAGAGATTGCTGGCACGTTCTTGACCATTCTTAGGCGGCGACTTGATCAAGGTTAGCATGATAGAAATCGGTAATTGCCTGCTGAACCTGTGCTGGTTCTGTCATCTGGTTTACCTGAGCACGAAATTCAGCCGAGTCTCGTAAGCCTTTGGAATACCAGCCAATATGCTTTCTAGCTATCCGCACTCCAGCATCAATTCCATAATGGCTTAGGATGTCGTCGTAATGTGTGAGGACGCAATCCAGCTGATCGTCTAGTGCTGGGTCCAGGCGATGCCCACCTGTTTCCAGGAAATGCTGAACCTTTTCTGGGAACCAAGGTCGACCATACGTGCCACGGCCGACGAGAACACCATCAGCGCCAGATTGCGCAAGCGCCTCTTCGGCATCTTCAACAGCATTGATATCGCCATTACAGAATACAGGAATTTTTACAGCTTCTTTGACGTTGCGGATATAGCTCCAGTCCGCGTGTCCTTTATAGAACTGACAACGTGTTCGGCCATGGACTGCCAAGGCTTGGATGCCGCAATCTTCAGCGATACGTGCCAATTCTGGTGCGTTGCGCGATGCGTCATCCCATCCCGTCCGCATTTTCAGCGTCACAGGAAGATCAACGGCTTTGACAGTGGCTTCGAGTATCTTGCCCGCATGAACAAGATCGCGCATCAAGGCTGAGCCAGCATCGCCGTTGGTCACCTTCTTTACGGGGCAACCCATATTGATATCAATCAGCGAAGCGCCGCGGCCTTCGTTAAGACGCGCGGCTTCTGCCATGACATCCGGGTCACAACCAGCCAGCTGAACGGACATCGGATGTTCTTCAGCGCAATTAGACGCCATTTTCATGGTTTTCTTGGCGGCATAGATCATTGCACGTGATGCAATCATCTCAGAGACAACAAGCCCAACGCCCCATCGCTTTACAAGACGACGAAACGGCATGTCTGTGACGCCTGACATAGGGGCCAAAACGACGTTTCCATCAAGTTGAACAGGTCCAATTTTGAGTGGTTTAATATCAGCCACTGTGCATCCTCCAAGAACTGCCCACAAATTAGGCATAATTCCTAAAAATGCAACGTTTTTTGTCGTGGCTTAACCCAAGGCTAAAAGCGTTGAGACGAACTTAACGCCAGGATAACCAAGCGTTAGCAAAAGATACGCCAGCAACACAAAGCGAGATGTGCGGCGGCCTCTGAGGCCATGCTTCGATTGAGCATACAACAAAGCGCCGATGGTTACGAAAGTCGCTAATGAGAAGACCGTTTTGTGGTCTATGGTCAATGCGTCTTCACCGAGAGTAATATTGAGTACAATCCCCGTTATGAGGCCAAGACCGAGTATTGCTTCGCCAATCATTAAAAAACGGCTGACAAGCCGGTCGCAATCCGTAATTGAAGGCAGAATACCGTCTAAAATGGGTTTCCGTTTTTGCTTTAAAGCGCGTTCTTGCAAGAACGCTGCGAGCCCAGCAACAGCGGCTAATGTCACAAGGCCATACGTGGTGACTGCGAAGCCAATGTGCAGCACTAATAACTCTGTTCCATCGGTGACGGCTTGCGCATCGGTATCAATGTTTTGCCAAGCGAATGCGATGACAGCCAGAATCAACATATAAACGTTTAATAAGGGCGCCAGTTGCCATGCATTTCGTACGACAGCAGAGAAAAATAAGAACAATGCCATCGTTATCGTAATGGTTACCCATATTGATGTACTGAAATCAGCATGCCAGGTTAAATCAGAACGCACGATAACGTCTAATAATGGTCCGGCACAGGCTAAGGCCGTTACGGCAAAAAACGTGAAATCATGGCGAAACTGCCCACGCCAGCTCAGTGCAATAGCCGGGATAATCGCAAACATCGCCGTAAGGCCAAAAATCAGGTCTGTTTCCATGCTGCACCATCGCGCCGCAGCCATTTTTTTGCAAGAGTTCGCTTTGCTCGTCTGATGGGGCAATATCAAGTAGTTTCAAAACCAGAGTTTTAGATCGTTTGCTTGGCAATCTTGCCCGTGGCGGTTAAATCTCGGTTTGAAAATAAAGGAGATATTCAGCATGGCCCGAATTGCGGTCATAATCGTTGCTGCGGGTCGCGGCCACAGGTTTGGTGGTGAGATGCCTAAACAGTATCTTGAAGTTCACCAACAGCCTTTGGTGCGCCATGCAGTACAGGTGTTTCTGGACCATTCTGCGATAGATTTCATTCTGCCTGTTATCCATCCAGATGACGCAGATATTCTGGCAAATGCTTTGGATGGCCTGGATTACCTAGAGCCTGTTGCAGGCGGCGCAGCGCGTCAGGACTCCGTCCGTAACGGCCTTGAGGCCCTGGCTTCCAGTGCGCCTGATTATGTTCTGGTCCACGATGCGGCACGCCCAATGGTTGCCCCTGCCCTCATTGATCGGGTTATTGAGGCACTTCAAAACACCCCTGGTGTTATCCCGGGGATTGCCGTTGTTGATACTTTGAAGCGTGCTGATGACGCTGGAATTATTACAGACTCAGTCTCGCGTGACGGGCTTTGGCGGGCGCAAACGCCACAAGGATTTAAATATGCTGACCTGTTGGCGGCACACCGCTCGGTCATCGGGCAAGAACTCACAGACGATGCGGCTGTTATGGAAGCATCTGGCCATCGCATTGCCGTCGTTCTGGGGGATGAAGATAATATAAAAGTGACCACACCTGATGATTTGATGCGGATGGAGGAAATTATGTCTGACGATTCTGCCCAAGCTAAACCGGTAAGATCGCCGTCATTCCGTATTGGCAGTGGTTATGACGTCCATAAATTGGGCCCAGGAGACCATGTAACCCTTTGTGGTGTCGAGATCGCCAGCGAGCGGGCTTTGATCGGACATTCGGATGCGGACGTCGCATTACATGCTGTGACAGATGCGGTGTTTGGTGCGATTGCGGATGGTGATATCGGCAGCCACTTCCCGCCTACAAATTCTCAATGGCGCGGCGCATCGTCTGATAAATTTTTAGCATATGCGTGTAAACGCATGCGTGAGCGCGGGTTTGAGCTCTCTAATATTGACCTGACGATTATTTGTGAGAAACCAAAAATAGGACCACACCGGGACGCGATGCGCGCGCGATTGGCTGAAATTGCTCAAATTGATGTGTCTTGTGTGTCTGTTA
>CAWUWH010000216.1:0-3024 GCA_963926035.1 uncultured Rhodospirillales bacterium | reverse complement strand
CGAACGCATCGATGCGACAACAAGCTCAAGCTTTGCCTGTGATTTCAAAAAATGGATGCAGATCATGGAAGCGTATGAGAATGGCGGCCATGCCTATCACGCAACGATGCCAACAGACGCGTTGACGAAATTACGCGCCGTTATGAAGGAAACCGAAGCCTACGGGTTCGACAAGGTTTGTACCGAACAGTGGGAGCTTGGCAAACAAGTCCGCGCCCTGACACTCAGCAAAGGTTTCAGAAGTGTCGCCGCCGAAGGCTTTTAGGCACCAAGTGTTGTTGTGAATTACACGGATAACACCGACATCCAAAATGAAAAAAAATTTGCGCAACTAGGTATGTAAATCGCTGGGGGTATCCCCCTCATTTGCGACGAGCCAGAAGATTTCCAAACCTTCCACTTCGGCTTGTTCGGCCTTGATAAGCTGCACAACATTGATCGCACAGTGAAGAATCTTGCGGATGCACTTAATAAATTATCTTGATGGGATAGCGTAGGAAGGACTTAATTTAATTCGCAAGCTTGTCGCCAACGCGGCGGATGCCATCAACGAGAGCTTGGCTATTAGCGCCGCCATCACCCTTCATTTGATTCTGTATCACAAGCTTCATCGCATCTACATGCACTTTGATCGCTTGTGCTTCAGCGGCACCGTAATTGCCTTGGCGTTCAATCAAACGACATAGCTCGTTCGCAATCACGGTCATCAAATCGTATCTAAAGCTGCCGCCCTGGCCTTTGATTTAATGAGCAACCTGGAAGATCTTTTCAGCTTTGGCATTACCATCGCCTGTTGCATCTTTAAGAACATTATATGCAGCTTCGATCTTAACGAGATCTTCTTGGACCCACTCGAGATAACTATCAGCCATAGCGGCGATAACGTTCTCGGCACGCTCAAGCGTCTAAAGATCAACAGCACCTGGACCACCCTCACGCACTTTACTCTTGAGCGTGTTCGGTGGATTGATAATTTTTAGCTCGTCGTTAGCCATTTAAATTTTGGATTCTATTCGCATGGTGCTACTCATAGCATAGTAAAAATCACACAATCACATGACAATATTGCCTATTAATTACAAAAGTCCTAGCGCACGAAGTTCATCCGCCATATCGTCCGGTAATTCCTCCGCCTCTACCCCTACATCCTTAAGATCACGCGGAGCGTCTGCTACTGGCATATAGCGCCACCCCTGAAACGGACGGAAAGCACGGGGTTCAGTCAAAATATGTTGCTTTTTATAGACAATGGCACAAGCAGGTTTACCGGCCTGGTTAACCGTTTCGCGCAGATCAATGATCTCTTGGCGGAGCCTGATTGAGCCCTTAATAACCCAATAGATTGATCCACCATCAAGAACTTCTGCAACGCGACGTGGGAATGCACGCGTTACATGAATCAATTCCATTTTTTCACCAGCTCTCTTAATCATCGCTAAACGTTGTTTTTGCACATCGGCTAAATGCTCAACACCTTCGATGCCAACACAGAGTTTGATGATATTTACAGTCACGACGTGAAGTCTGCCCCAAGCTTTGCCAACCCGACCTTCGATGCTGGCGCGCACCCAATGGTTGTTGAAATAAAGCGACTCGCAGCCAGCAGTTTATCCATATCGACCCCTGTCTCAATGCCTAAACCATCCAGCATGTACAAAACATCCTCGGTCGCAACGTTGCCAGATGCACCTTTCGCATAAGGACATCCACCAAGTCCGGCGACGGCAGTATCAATGACGGCGACACCCATTTGCATCACCGACAAAAGATTTGCCAAAGCCTGGCCGTAAGTATCATGGAAATGCGCACCCAGACGGCTTGTCGGAATATCTTTAGCCACAGCCGCAATCATATCTTGTGCTTTGCCGGGCGTGCCCGTGCCAATGGTATCGCCAAGTGACACTTCGTAGCATCCCATTCCATCCAAAGCGCGGGCGACATTGGCGACAGCCTCAGGGCTTACATCGCCTTCATAAGGACAACCGAGAACACAGGAGATATACCCCCGCACCCGAATGCCATCCGCAATGGCTGCCTCGGCAACTGGCGCAAATCGGTTCAAGCTTTCTGCAATGCTGCAATTGATATTCTTTTCAGAAAACGTCTCGGACGCGGCACCAAAAATAGCAACTTCCTCGCAGCCCGAATCACGTGCGGCTTCATAGCCCTTCATGTTTGGGACAAGTACAGGATATGACACGCCAGGTTTATGCATAATTTTTCGCATCACGTCTGCAGTGTCTGCCATTTGCGGCACCCATTTTGGTGACACGAACGCACCGGCTTCAACCGATGGCACCCCTGCATCAGCAAGCATCTCTACAAGTTTGATCTTGGCATCCAGAGGAACGATTTCAGATTGGTTTTGCAGACCGTCACGCGGGCCAACATCGACAATCCTGACATGAGTTGGAAGTTTCATTTTGGTAATCTAACTGGCTTCAAACACAACAAGGGGTTCACCGTCTTCAACCTGATCACCAGCTTTATATATGACTTCGGTCACCTTGCCTTTAGCTGGCGCAGCAATGGTATGTTCCATTTTCATGGCCTCAAGAACAATCAACGGCGCACCACGTTCAACTTTGTCACCAGCTTTCACAAACACAGCCGTAATCTTGCCCGGCATTGGCGCCGTTAAATCACCATCAGAGACCGTATCATCAATGCCTTCAAATGCAGGATCAATGACAGAAAAAACATAGCGTATGTTGCGAATGAATACGGTTATCTGATCATTGATCGAAACAACATTTGCTGCGAACCGCACATCGTCAATTACCACATCGCCATCATCCAGCAACTGCGCGTGAACGGGCGTATCATCTACCAAGAAATCATACCCACCTTCAGGATGGGCCGTTGCGGTCACCAAATGCTGCGCATCGGTATCAGCGATATCGCTCAACCGAACATCTTGATGGCCGAGATCAATTGATCGCCAACCATCGGTGCGAAACCAGGGCGAGAAAGAATCTTCTGACCTTGCTGCACGCAGGCATGCCGCATGGCCGCGCTTGGCAA
>CAWUWH010000215.1:0-6033 GCA_963926035.1 uncultured Rhodospirillales bacterium | reverse complement strand
TGGATGCGTGGTCCCTCATTGGTCGCTCCTTAAATGATATCGTTCGAGAATCTCAATATGTGAATGTACCGATTGGCTAGTGCTTTTGAGATAGGTTGGATAAAGTTCACTTAAAAGGAGTGTAGACGATTTTTTGTTTGGACATCAACTCCGAGGGTATCGCCTGAAGCTTGATTAAATAATGACGTTTTTAGTTGGGGCGTCATCGTCAGCTACAGACTGATTATCATTGCCTTCTCCACGTCTGTTCTTTTGGACACCAAGGTTTCGGCGACGACGGTCTGGGCCAAAGAAATTGCCCTTCTTGATAAAGGCGCGAGGTTGTTCTGCAACGATCCGCAGGCGCAAGAATATTTGCTTTGGTGAAAACGGTTTGGCAAGAAACTCAGTCATCCCCAGGTCGCGTGCGGTCAGGACGTTTTTCTTATCGGACATTGATGTCACGATGATGATAGGGACAAACGGGTTTGGGCTTTTCGGATCACGGCGGATTTTTTGCAAAAGGCCCATGCCATCGAAGCCGGGGGCCCAATCGGCAAACACGACATCGGGTGGCGTTGCACAGAACATGTCCCATGCATCGTCTGGATTTTGAGTCTCAATAATATCGCCGATATTGAATGTTCTCAAGATGCTGCGGATGGTTTGGCGCATATAATTATTATGCTCAGCCACAAGAACCGAGATATTTGAGAAATCAAAGCTTCGCATGCCGTTTGACATAACAACTCTCCCTTCGCCGTATTACTTACTGTGAATACAGGCATAAGATGACAGGTATCTGTCAGATTTGTATGTCTTAGGCGTAAGGAAATGTTTCGTAATGTTTAAAAAACGAGGCCCGAAGGCCTTGTTTCTCAAAACATATAATGTTGACGCTTAGTCTATTCTCGCAAAACCACGCTCACGAAGGAATCCTTCGCGCGGTTTTACTTAGCGTGTTGGTACGGGAACTTCCGTAGAGTAGTCGTAGAAACCACGACCCGTCTTGCGGCCAAGCCAGCCAGCTTCAACATATTTAACCAACAATGGGCAAGGACGATACTTGGTATCAGCCAGGCCATCATGCAGCACGTGCATCACAGCAAGGCAGGTATCCAGACCAATGAAATCAGCCAGCTCTAGCGGGCCCATGGGATGGTTTGTGCCAAGCTTCATCGCAGTGTCGATGGCATCAACCGAACCAACGCCTTCATAAAGCGTATAGATTGCTTCGTTGATCATCGGCAGCAAGATACGGTTGACGATGAATGCTGGGAAGTCTTCGGCATTCACAGAGCGTTTGCCGAGCTTTGCAGCAAGCTCACGAACCGTGCTGTAAGTGTCTTCGTCCGTCGCGATGCCACGGATCAATTCAACCAATTCCATGCGTGGAACCGGGTTCATGAAGTGCATGCCAAGGAACTTGCCTGGACGATCTGTCTGTGCACCAAGGCGCGTGATCGAAATCGATGACGTGTTTGATGCGATGATCGCGTCTTCCTTGAGAACAGGGCAGAGCGTCTTGAGGATCGCTTTCTTAATGTCCTCATCTTCACTGGCAGCTTCAACGACGAAGTCACGGTCGCCTAGATCTGCGTATTCTGTCGACGTCGAGATGCGGGCCATTGCGGCCTTTTGGTCATCTTCAGTAATCAAGTTGCGTGAGATCTGGCGCGCCATGCCTTTCTCAATTTTGCTCATGCCTGCTTTAAGAGCATCCTCGGATAGATCGAGCATACGCACGTCATAACCAGCCAATGAACAAACATGCGCAATACCGCTGCCCATTTGTCCGGAGCCAATAACACCAATCTTCTGAATATCAATCGCCATGGTCTTCTCCTCGCTGTCAAATGCAGCGGTTACCAATTTATCCATACTTATGTTCAGTCCAGTTTGCTCTTTTTATTTGTCGAGTTCTGCGGACAGAGCAGGCACGGCGTCGAATAGATCGGCGACAAGGCCATAGTCCGCAACTTGGAAAATCGGCGCTTCTTCATCTTTGTTGATAGCGACGATAACTTTACTGTCTTTCATTCCAGCTAAGTGCTGAATGGCGCCGGAAATACCGACAGCAATATAGAGATCAGGGGCAACAACCTTACCGGTTTGGCCGACCTGATAATCGTTTGGTACGAACCCGGCGTCGACCGCGGCGCGAGATGCACCCACAGCAGCGCCCAGCTTGTCAGCAATTTCTTCGAGCATGACGAAGTTTTCGCCAGACTGCATCCCGCGACCACCAGAAACCACGACCCCCGCACTTGTCAGTTCAGGGCGTTCTGATTTGGTCAGGTTTTGGCTGACGAATGATGAATGGTCGCTGGCAGCAGCGGCATCAATTGTTTCAACGCTGGCAGAGCCCCCTTCTTCGGCGGCGGCATCAAAAGCCGTTGCGCGCACGGTGATGACTTTAACTGCATCCGTTGACTGAACTGTCGCCATGGCGTTGCCGGCATAAATGGGGCGGACAAACGTGTCAGGGGTTTCAATTGAGACAATCTCAGAGATTTGCTGCACATCAAGCTTTGCCGCAACGCGCGGGCTGATGTTTTTGCCAGATGTTGAGGCAGGGGCAACAATATAATCATAGCCATCGGCAATCAACAGGATCAGGTCCGTGACGCTTTCAGCCAATGCGTTTGCATAGTGATCGCCTTCGGCGTGCAGAACCTTTGCAATGCCAGGGACTTTCGCAACAGCTTTACAGACGCTGCCGCAATCCTTGCCAGCAACGAGGGCAGTAACATCACCAAGAGCGGCCGCAGCCGTAACAGCATTGAGCGTAACCGCGCGGAGTGCTGCATTGTCGTGATCGACATAAAGAAGAACGTTTGCCATCTTATATCACCTTCGCTTCGTTTTTCAGTTTGTCGACAAGTTCAGCAACGTCAGCAACCTTCACGCCGCCTTGGCGCTTTGGTGGCTCTTCAACTTTGATGGTTTTGAGACGTGGCGCAATGTCGACACCAAGGTCAGCCGGGGTCGTCGTATCAATCGGCTTTTTCTTAGCCTTCATAATGTTTGGCAGTGACGCGTAGCGCGGCTCGTTCAAGCGCAGGTCAGTGCTCATGACCATCGGTAATTTGACTTTGATGGTCTCGAGCCCGCCATCAACTTCGCGGGTGACCGAGGCTTCACCACTGCCAATTTCGAGTTCTGACGCGAACGTGGCCTGTGGCCAATCCATCAAAGCGGCAAGTATCTGGCCGGTTTGGTTGGAGTCGTCGTCAATTGCCTGTTTGCCGACAATAACGATGTCCGGGCTTTCTTTCAGGGCAATGGCTTTGAGAATTTTTGCAACGGCGAGGGGCTGAACTTCTTCGTCAGTCTCAACCAGGATGCCGCGATCAGCGCCCATAGCGAGTGCTGTACGGATTGTTTCCTGAGATTGTGCCGGTCCGATGGAAACGGCAATCAATTCTTCAATCGTGCCAGCTTCTTTCAAACGCATGCCTTCTTCGACGGCAATTTCGTCAAAAGGGTTCATCGACATTTTTACATTTTGAAGTTCAACGCCTGATTGATCAGGCTTTACACGGATTTTGACGTTATAGTCGACGACCCGCTTTACAGCGACAAGTGCCTTCATGATATCTCCTCGAGCCGCAGGTTGCGGCGTACCGGCTCCCCAAAAACGCGTGAAAACGTGTGTGACCGCAGTTGCACCCGTCTCTTCGCAGGCGCAACATTAGGCCTTGCCCGATAGGTGGTCAAGCCAACATTACCACAAATATATCAGTGAACAGATGAGTTTTTTGGCGGAATTTAAGGGTTTAGCACATGCCCCGTGCAACGCAGCGACTTATCGATTAGCGCCGGGAACCCACAATACGTCAGTCGCGCCATTGTCGTTGAGTTTTCGAGACAACTGAAACAAATGATCTGACAGGCGGTTGATGTATTTGATGGCGATAGGATTGACCTCTTCGGTATCGCTTAATTCGGTCAATAAACGCTCACACCGGCGTGCAACGGTACGCGCCAAATGCAGAAAGCTCGATGCGGGTGAACCGCCGGGTAGGATAAATGACGTGAGCGAGGCCAGCTCATCATTCATAGTATCAATTTCGGATTCCAGGCGGTCGACTTGTTCTTGAACCACACGGAGCGCTCCGTCAGAGCGATTGCCGCCCTCAGGCGTACAAAGGTCGGCACCTAAATCAAACAAGTCGTTCTGGATGCGCGCCAGCATGGCGTCTGCTTCGTCCTCTGTGTGCAACCGCGCCAGTCCGATGACCGCATTCGCTTCGTCAGAGGTGCCATAAGCTGCCACACGGACGTCATGTTTTTTGACCCGGTCGCCGCTGCCCAGAGATGTCTCCCCAGTGTCGCCACCACGGGTATAAATTTTTGTGAGAGTTACCACATTGTCCTCATGATTTCTTTAGGGGGGATTATTCCATGCCAGCCAAGCCCATGATCAGGGCAAAGATTAGCAGCGCGACAGCTTGTCCGATAACGCGTGCGCGCATCAGATTGTTTGAGTGTTTCTGATAAAACGGCCCATTTCGAGCAAAATTGATGAGGCCGACCACAAGAATGATCAACGTCGCAAGCATCGCGAAAATAAGCAAAAATGGTAAGAAGCTACTCATACCCCATATATAAGGGGGCTTTATCGATTCTGCGAGGGAAAATCGTTATCTGAGACTTCTTTCCGTGCGGTTTCTTGTTCCAGACTTGATCTCGAAAGTTCAATATTTATGTCATTATTTGTTCACGACATTGCGGCATGTTCCCATGAGACATGTTAGATGAATAAAGATATGAGAGAGACATGGGCGAAAACCTCAAAGATATGGGCCTAAGCTTTGATGAATTTGATGAACGTCGTCGTCCGGCAACGGTGACGACTAGCTTTGACGATGTTTTGGACCGCGCCCAATCAAGGCGGGGTTTCATGAAAAGTGCTGCGATGTTCGGTTCCGCCGTATTTGTGATGAGTGTTTGGAACGCCGCCGCGTCAAAAGCGGCTGGACGGCCCAATTTTGACTTTGAGCCGGTTAGGGCAAACAGCCTGGATACCGTCACGGTGCCGAACGGGTATTCATGGCGACCCTTGATCACGTGGGGCGACCCGCTTTGGTCAGATGGCGCGCCATTTGATGATCAAAGCCGAGGCAGTGGGCGGAGTCAGGAACGCGCCTTTGGTGATAATAATGATGGGATGGCGATTTTCTCGAAAGGGGGGCGACATGTCATTGCGATCAATAACGAGTACGCCAACCGAAGCATCATCTATGGCAATCGCGCCAGCGGATTACCGGAAACAGCGGATGACATCTTCAAGGGTAAAATGGCGCATGGCATTTCAATTTTTGAAATGACGGACAAAAGCGGCGCTTGGGCGCCGGTTGTTGATTCTGAATATAACCGACGCATCACAGCGGATACATCATTTGAGATAACGGGGCCGGCACGTGAGCATGAATGGCTCAAGACCCAAGCAGACCCAGACGGCACGCGCGCCTTAGGAACATTCAACAACTGTGGCAACGGCGAGACACCGTGGGGGACGTACCTGGCATGCGAAGAAAACTTTAACGGCTACTTTTCATCATCCGACCTGTCATATGAAGCACCTGATACATTCAAACGTTATGGTATCGGGAATAGGGACTGGGGATATGGCTGGGCCAAGACGGATGCCCGTTTTGATATATCTAAGCACCCGAACGAGCCGAACCGGTTCGGCTATGTGGTTGAGGTTGATCCACTGGACCCGACATCGACACCGAAAAAGCGAACGGCGCTGGGCCGCTTGAAGCACGAGAACGCAGAACTGGTATTAAGCGCCGATAAGCATGTTGTTGTTTATATGGGTGACGATGAACGCGGCGAGTTTCTTTACAAGTTTGTCAGCGCATCGTAGTATGACGCTAAAGATAATCCTTCAGATTTGCTCGACGATGGCACACTTTATGTCGCCATTTTTAACGATCATATGACGGGCCATTGGGTTGCGCTCACACCCGAAGCGACGGGCATGGCATCGAAAGCCGAGATTTGTATCCACACAAGGATCGCGGCATCTGCGGTCAAGGCGAC
>CAWUWH010000214.1:0-6472 GCA_963926035.1 uncultured Rhodospirillales bacterium | reverse complement strand
TCATCATTTGCGATTTCAGGCGCTTCCATTGCATCTAAAAGGCGTTCCCAGTTTCGCTGATTTGCAGCACCGATTGTAATCCAGCCGTCTGTTGTTTCGAATGCCTGGTATGGTCCATTCAACGGATGTGCTGAACCCATTGGCCCTGGCGCAACGCTCGTTGCGAGGGCGATAGCACTTTGCCAGTAAGTCTGAATAATCCCGGCTTCGAACAGGGATGTATCAACGACCTGGCCTTCGCCCGTTTTAAGTTTGTGGATGTAGGCAGATAACACACCGAGTGCAGCTAGAATGCCAGCCGTAATATCGGTAATAGGAGCGCCGACCTTACATGGTGGGCGCCCAGGGCCTTCGCCAGTGAACGACATTAATCCACTCATGCCTTGGGCGATAAGATCAAAGCCACCACGATCTGCATAAGGCCCAGTACGTCCAAATCCTGAAATTGTGCAATAAATCAGGCCGGGATTAATTTTCTTAAGGTCTTCATAACCCATGCCTAGTTTTTGCATTGTGTCGCGGCGATAATTTTCGGTAACGACGTCAGCATCTTTAAGCATCTTTCGGAGTATTTTTTTGCCATTCTCGGTCTTCAGATCTAATGCTATGCCGCGCTTATTCCTGTTCATCATCATGTAAGCAGCCGACTCGCCATCTATATCTGGTGGCAAAAATCGGCGAGAGTCATCGCCGCCAGGAATTTTCTCAACTTTGATCACGTCAGCACCCAGGTCTGCCAGCATCAGACCGCAAACGGGACCCGCCATGATGTGTGCTAACTCAATAACTTTAACGCCGGCCAAAGGGCCAAAGGGGTTTGGTGACATGATTTCTCCTGGGGATTAGCGACCTTTGAATTCAGGGGTCTTCTTCTCTAAGAATGCACGGTAGCCGGTTTGGAAATCTTCGGTGTCAAAACATGCATAGCTTTCAGCAAGTTCTTCTGCACTCAGCGGGGTTGGGTTTTGAAGACGTCTCAGAAATTTGCGGTGCCAGCGATGCACGAGTGGGGCGCCTGCAGCAATTCGCTCAGCCGCATTGCGTGCTTCTGTCATAACATCATCATCAGCAACAATTCTTGAAACAATGCCAAGGCGTTGTGCTTCTTCGGCATCGAACACGCGACCTTCTAGTAGAATTTCGAGTGCAGGGCCCGCGCCGACAAGTGATCGAAGGGCATCAATTTCATGATACCCCATAACCAATCCAAGCTTTGAAATCGGTACGCCAAAGCGACTTTTTTTACCGCAAATACGCACATCGCAAAGTCTGGCAAGCTCCATGCCGCCGCCCACGCAAATCCCTCGAATAGCTGCGACGGAAGGATGTGGGCAATCTCTCATGGCCTTGATATTACGGCCCATGAGCTCGCCGTACTCTGCCGCTTTAGCTGTGCTTGAACGATCTGTCTCAAATTCAGAAATGTCGTTCCCGGGACTAAATGACTTGCCCCCAGCCCCGGTCATCATGATACAGCGAACGGCATCGTCATCGGATAGCTCGCGGAAGATATCGCCCAGTCGACCCCACATAGTTTTCGTCAGGGCATTTAATTTTTCTGGGCGGTTAAGCGTGATCGTGACGATGTTTTTGTCGTCACGATCAATCAGAATATGCTCTTCACTCATTGCTAATCAGTCCGCTGTTTCGCGTAAGAAATCCATAGCCGCTTGAGTGCCGCCTTTATTAATCGGCACGCCTGCGAGCTCTAGGCCCATCTCAACGCCGGCGAGGGTGCCCATAAGTGTGAGATCATTAAAGTGTCCAAGGTGACCAATTCGAAAGACCTTACCTTTAACTTTGCCAAGGCCTGTACCAAGAGACATATCAAACTTGTCTAAAATAATATCGCGAACTCTGTCGGCGTCATAACCCTCAGGCAATAGAACGCCCGTTAATACAGGTGAATGCTCTTCTTCGACTTGGCACAAAACTTCCATGCCCCAATGTTCGACGGCAATGCGCGTTGCTTTTGCATGGCGCTTATGGCGCGTGAAAACATTTTCTAACCCTTCTTCATCAAGAAGCATCTTCAATGCTTCTTCGAGACCATAAAGAATGTTAGTTGCAGGAGTGTATGGGAAAAAGCCACTCGCATTATTACCAAGCATCGGACCCCAATCCCAGTACGACTTTTGAAAACTGCTATGCTCATGCGCATCGAGTGCTTTTTTGGAAACACAGTTAAAGCTGATGCCAGGTGGAAGCATGAGGCCTTTTTGTGATCCGGTAATAGTGACATCGACGCCCCATTCATCATGGCGGTAATCAGCAGAGGCGAGGCCTGAAATTGTATCAACCATAAACAATGCAGGATGACCGGTGCCGTCGATGGCTTTGCGAACGTCGCCAATTCGAGACGTTACACCTGTAGATGTTTCGTTATGGACGCAGCAAACGGCCTTTATCTCGTGATTTGTGTCTTCTGTCAGGCATGCGGCGACTTTTTCTGGGTCAACGCCATGGCGCCAGTCACCAGGGATAAAGACAGGCTCAAGACCAATGCGTGTAGCGAGTTCATGCCAAAGAGTTGCGAACTGTCCGGTCTCAGCCATAAGAACTTTGTCGCCAGGGCTGAGTACATTCACCAGAGCCGCTTCCCAAGCACCCGTTCCAGATGCGGGAAAAACTATCACATGGCATTCAGTTTTAAATACGCCTTTAAGTTTTTCGAGAATTCGTGCCCCCATGACGCCAAAATCAGGGCCACGATGGTCAATGACGGGCATATCCATGGCACGTAAGATGCGATCAGGGACGGGACTTGGTCCCGGGATTTGTAAGAAATGTCGACCGCTTTTATATGCCATGATGTATCTCCATCTTCAAAATATATGCGAAATTTCGAGTTATTGCGCATAATGAATACAATTTATAATTCCTGCAAGCCAAAATTTAAGCCATTTATTATTTAAACTTGCATTTTGAATACAATTTTGTAGCATATAAGCTTGGATATTAAGGAGAGAAATATGTCCCGTGATTATTATGGTTTGCGTGCAACTGGACGCATTGGCGATGAAAACCTTGCAAAGCGCATTCAAGCAGCAACGGGTGGAGATGTTCTCTTTGATGCTTTTTCTCGTGGACGCTATGCGACAGATGCATCGCATTATCAGATTGAGCCTATCGGCGTCGTTGTCCCGACCAATTCAAATGAAGTCCAGGCTGTTATCGATATTGCACGGGACGAGGGCTTGCCGGTGCTGCCACGCGGCGGCGGCACATCGCAGTGTGGCCAAACGGTCGGCGAAGCGATTGTCGTGGATGTAAGCAAGCACATGAACAAGGTGCTCGAGTTTGATGCAGAATCTAGAACTGCGCGAGTTGAGCCTGGTATTGTTCTCGACCATTTGAACACTTTTCTAAAGCCACACGGCCTTTGGTTTCCAGTTGATGTGTCGACATCAAGCCGGGCAACGATTGGCGGCATGACAGGCAATAACTCATGTGGGTCTCGTTCCATTCGCTATGGAACAATGCGTGACAATGTTCAGGCCGTGGATGCGTTCTTGGCTGATGGCACGCAAATGCACTTTGGCGAAGTCACCGACAATCGATCAATGACAAAGTTTGCTAATCATCAGCGCAATCTCGCCAGCCAGTTGTTAGGGATTGGTCGTGATCACGAAGAGCTTATCAAAACACAATTTCCAGATTTAATGCGTCGTGTCGGTGGCTACAACATTGATGCCTTGATGCCGGCAGGCCCCAACCGTGGTGGATGGAATAACGAAACAGTTCATACTACGGCGCCGCACCCTAATCTTGCCCACCTTTTGGTTGGATCAGAAGGGACCTTGGCGTTCACAACGGCGATTGATATCAAGTTGCAGCCATTGCCTAAGAATAAAGTTCTTGGGATATGCCATTTTCCAAAATTCTATGATGCGATGAATGCAACGCAGCATCTGGTGAAGCTTGGGCCAGTTGCTGTTGAGTTGGTTGATCGGACAATGATTGATTTGTCCCGTGCAATTCCAATGTTCACGGATACCGTAAATCAGTTTGTGAAGGGTGAGCCGGATGCAATTCTATTAGTTGAATTTGCAGAACCGGATCAGGACGAGAACCTCCGCAGGCTCAAACAACTTGGTGAACTGATGGGTGAACTTGGCTTCCCAGATGGTGTTGTCGAAGCAGTAGAGCCGTCTTTCCAATCAGCTGTTTGGGAAGTCAGAAAATCGGGTCTTAATATTATGATGTCGATGAAAGGGGATGGAAAACCAATCTCTTTCATCGAAGACTGCGCAGTTAGATTAGAAGACTTGGCAGAATATACAGATCGCCTGACGCAAGTTTTCCATCAACATGGCACGGAAGGGACATGGTATGCGCATGCATCGGTTGGGTGCTTACACGTGCGGCCTATTATTAATCTGAAATCTGATATTGGCGCTAAGCAGATGCGTGATATCGCCGAGGCATCCTTTGAAATGGTACGTGAGTACAAAGGCTCACACTCGGGTGAACATGGCGACGGGCTTGTCCGTTCTGAGTTTCACGAGGCCATGTTTGGCCCAGAAATGACCGCATCATTTAAAACGGTTAAACGGGCATTTGATGCCGATGGTTTGTTTAATCCGGGTAAAATTGTTGATCCCCCAAAGATGGATGACCCAGAGCTTTTCCGTTATAAGCCGGGTTATAAGCCCATCGAATTGAAAACTGCACTGGACTGGTCTGAATGGGGCAGCATCAATGGTGCTGTTGAGATGTGCAATAACAACGGTACGTGCCGAAAACCAAATCCAGCAGTTATGTGCCCGTCTTTTCGCGCAACCGGTGACGAGCAACATGTGACCCGTGGTCGCGCTAACTCACTAAGGTTGGCACTCTCTGGTCAGCTTGGTAGGGACGCCTTTGTGTCTGACGATATGAAGGATGCGATGAAGTTGTGCGTTGGCTGCAAAGGCTGCAAGCGAGAGTGCCCGACAGGCGTCGATATGGCGAAAATGAAAATTGAATTCCTCTACCATTATAACAAACGCCATGGTGTTTCATTAAAGGACAAGCTGATTGCTTATCTGCCGCGTTATGCGCCGATGGCGTCAAAGCTCGCGGGGCTAATGAACCTACGTGATGTTATCCCGGGCCTGGCAAAGCTGTCTGAAGTGACGCTCGGATTTTCAGCCAAACGGACATTACCTAAATGGCGGTCCGATGCATTTGATATCAAAGCGAGCGATGTCGGCGTCGAAGCATGCGCTGCTGGACCAGCTGTTTTATTATTAGCTGACACTTTTAATACAAACTTTGAACCAGAAAATTTAATAGCAGCGAAGCGTGTGATGGAAGCTGCTGGTTACCGGGTCATTGTGGCAAAACCAAATAAGGATGAACGACCTTTATGCTGTGGCAGAACATTCTTAGCGGCGGGCCTTGTCGATGAGGCACGTACAGAAGCCCGAAGGATGATAGATGCCGTCTTACCGTTTGTGAAGGCAGGCCTTCCAATTGTTGGCTTGGAACCTTCTTGCCTTTTCACTCTCAAGGACGAGTTTAAGTCTATGCTTCCGGGTGAAGATGCGGATCTTATTGCCGAGAATGCATTGTTGTTTGAAGAGTTCATTGCGAAAGAGATTGAGGCTGGAACGTTCAAATTAGATTTGAAACCAACGACTGAGAAAAAAGCTCTTCTTCATGGCCATTGTCATCAAAAAGCCTTTGCAGCCATGGGCGCTGTTGAAAAAGTTTTGTCAATTGTTCCTGAACTCGACGTTGAAGTTGTCGAGAGTAGTTGTTGTGGCATGGCTGGTGCGTTTGGTTATGAAGCCGAAAACTATGACGTATCAATGAAGATGGCAGAGCTCTCACTCCTCCCGAAAGTGCGAGAAGCCGATGCGGATACACTGATTGTTGCTGACGGTACGAGTTGTCGTCATCAGATCGCTGATGGTGCAGCTCGAAATGCGATCCATGTTGCGCGGGTCCTTGAAAGCGCGTTGCCGCAAAGCGGAGGTAAGACATGAATGAGCTATCCCAACCTCTAGCCCGGACGACGTTGCACGAAGATCTAGTAGAACGCATTCGCACAATGATTTTTTCTGGCGAGCTTAAGGGTGGTGACCGTGTCCCGGAACAACGGCTTTGTGACATGTTCGGCATTTCGAGAACGCCCCTTCGTGAAGCATTGAAAGTTCTTGGCAGTGAAGGATTGCTAGACTTGCTGCCAAACAAGGGTGCCCGCGTAGCCACCTTAAGCGAGGAAGATATCGATGAAATATTCCCTGTTATGGGTGCACTTGAGGCTTTGGCTGGTTCGCTCGCTTGTGCTCGGTTAACCGATACTGAGTTCGCAGAGATCCGTGCACTTCATTATCAGATGGCACTTCATCATACACGCCAGGAACTCCAAGAATATTTCCAGTTAAACCAACAAATTCATGAAGCCATATTGATGGCTGCGCAAAATCCTACGCTCGAAGTTCAATACCGTTCGTTGGCGGGGCGTATCCGCCTTGCGCGGTAC
>CAWUWH010000213.1:0-5580 GCA_963926035.1 uncultured Rhodospirillales bacterium | reverse complement strand
TGATGATCGAAAAGGCAGCATGGGCTCAAAGCTCAAAGATGGAGAAATCCTAGGCTTCCCACTTCGTGTTGTCTTTGGTCGCGACCTCGCTGATGGCAAAGTTGAGATTTATAACAGATTGACGGACGAGAAAGACATAGTAACGTTGGATGAAGCCGTTAAACGTTTATCTGGTTTCGTCACAAGCGAAATCGCCGCCGCCAATGCACGCCGTGATGCGGTGATTGCGGAGTCGTTCTAAGCCTCAGCTTTATTCATCGCACCAGCCAGCAATTCATAGGATCGTTCGCGATCTTGCTGGGCGTGGGTCCAGGTGAGTACGACGATTTCATCGATACCTAACTTTGTCGCTAAAGACTGAAGCCGCGCATACACATCCGATGCCGTTCCATAAATAGCGGTTTCATATAGATTTTCCATGCGCCGCTGTTCTGGTGGGCTGTAATCAAAATCTTTGATGGCATCTGGACTTTGAATATTCCGAAGCTCGCCATGATCTCGACGAGCTTTCCAATGTGCGCGCGGTGAAAATAAACGTGCAGCATCTTCTTGCGTTTCAGCCGCTAACGCCCAAACGCAAACATTGGCGATGGGCTCTGGGAAACGAGGGCTTGGTTTGTAATTTTCACGGTAGACAGAGAATGCTCGCTCAAGGCCTTGTCCATCGGTAATAAAATGCGCAAAGCAATAAGGTAGGCCAAAGTGTGCTGCAACTTGTGCGCCATAATCCGACGTGCCCAACACCCATACGTCTGGTGATGTCTCACCTTTTGGGTGAGCAACGAGACCTGTATGAGGATGCCTGTCAATAAGTGGCTCGTCGGCAACCCAAGCCATCAAGTCGCGCACATTTTCTGGAAATTGCTCTGCAGCCTGACCCGCATTAGGGTTCATCGCATAAGCCGTTTTCTGGTCAGACCCCGGTGCGCGGCCAAGCCCCAGATCAATTCGACCTGGCGCGATGGCGTCTAGGATACGGAATTGTTCTGCGACTTTAAATGGCGCGTAATGTGGTAGCATGACACCGGCACTGCCAATCCGAATGCGGGACGTCGATTGCCCAATAGCCGCCATCATAATCTCAGGCGCGGTGCCTACGATTGTTGGGTGGTTATGATGTTCTGATACCCAGAACCGAGCGTACCCTAGATCCTCACAACGCTTCGCCAACGCAATAGTATCTCGAATGGATTGCGCCTCTGGAACGCCTTCAGCAGCGACGGATTGATCAAGTACAGAAAGTTTGAGCATCAGCTCTCAGCATCCGCATCATCAAAGGCTTTTTTTACGTTACGCATTGTGTCGAGTGCTGCGGGGATGCCGCAATAAATCGCTGTATGTAAGGCAACTTCAGCGATCTCTTCACGCGTGCAACCATTATTCAATGCGCCCTTTAAATGAACAGATAGTTCGTGTGGACGGTTAAGCGCTGTCAGCATGCCGATATTGATAAGGCTTCTCGTGCGACGATCTAAAACATCGCGCGCCCAGGTTGCACCCCAGCCGTATTCATTGACGAGATCTTGCAATGGCCGAGTGACATCATCTGTGGCTGCAACAGACCGATCTACATACTCATCTCCAAGGACTTCACGGCGGACCTTCATGCCTGCGTCATAACGTTCTTTATCCATGGTAAAACTCTCTTCCTTGTTCTTTGGTTAGATGTGCTTCTCTTAATGTAGGGTGTGCCTGGGCTTTATCCAAGAAGCAGGTGACTGCGATACATCCAGGATAACGAGTTTCTTAGGTCCAGATTCTGATCAAGTCATTACTGTGACGAGGTTAATCTCTGAGAAAGGTTTTCTACTTGATTAGCTTTTACCTTTCCACGGCACCAGCCAGTTTTCAGCCATCCGCATCAAGATATCGATACTGTATCCAATGACACCAATCAAGATGATACCCATGATGACGATATCGGTGTTTTGGAACTTGGATGCTGCAATAATCATTTTTCCAGCACCCTTTTCAGCAGCGACGAGTTCAGCAGCCACAACAGTTCCCCAGCAAACGCCCATGGCAACTCGGGCACCTGTAAAGATTTCAGGTAATGAATTTGGGACGATAACCTTGGTCAAAAGCTGCGTTTTGGATGCACCCAAAGAATAGGCGGCATGCACCTTGGAAATGTTGACACCTGAGACACCCGCACGCGCTGCAATTGTCATGATCCAGAGAGCGGCAAGGAACAGAAGTGAAATCTTTCCTGTTTCCCAAATACCAAACCAGATAATGACCAGCGGAATTAGTGCGAGTGGTGGTACCGGACGCATGAATTCAACGATGGGGTCGAACCAACCGCGGAACCAGCTTGAGAGCCCCATAGCGTAACCAAGAGGGATGCCAACTAGGCTGCCAAGGATGAAACCAAGAATGACGCGATAAAGCGACCAGCCAAGGTTTTCAGACAACGTGACGTTTTGATAACCAACATCGGCAATTTCAATAAGGCGGCCCCATACATCTTCAGGCGCAGGAAGCCAAATTGGCTCCATTTGCCAACCTTTGCCAGGTTCGAATACGAGGCTGCCTTTGCGCGTCATCCGGACTTGGCCGTCTGATACATCCACAAAACCATTTGGAGAGATTGCCTGGCCATCGATCATCATAACCCGATAACCATCGACCTTGCCCCCCTCATCGTTGTTTTGGACTTTGGTTGGATTGCTCGTACGCCAAGCAGCAACTTTCATGACATCGTCTTTTGCAAAGCCATCATTACCGGATGTAGGAATTTCTGGCTTTTCGACAGTGTCATTAAGTTTGTGAACTCTAATATGTACCGTCGCTGTATCTGTCTGCTTGTCCACATTTTCAGCTGTGTACGTAAACGATGTATCGCCAACATATGGGCCCGGTGCATGGATCAGTGTTAGGCTTGATCCGGTAAACGCGCCCCATAGGAAGAAGATAGATAATACTGATATAATAGATGCAGTTCGATTTGCTGTGACCGCGCTTTCATCACCAAACGTAACTGTCTTGAGGCTGGTGAAGTCTTTTGTGCTCGTCGTAAAACGTTTTATCTGACTGTAGATAATCATCGCGGCAAAAAAGATAAGTATGTAAATGATCAGGATAGTCATTTTAGTTCCTCCTGATGGCCCATGATTTCTTCTTCCATGTCCCAAATCATAGTGAGAATTTCTTCACGGCGATAATTAAACTCTGGATGTTTTTTGACTTCGCGGAGATCAGCATCAACGCCTTCCTCGGCAAATGGCAGATTGTATTCTTTATGAATACGTCCAGGTCGTGGCGCCATTACAACAAGGCGTTCACCGAGCAGAAGGGCTTCTTCCACAGAGTGTGTGATCAAAACAATGGTTTTGCCTGTTTCTTTCCAAAGCTTAAGGACAAGCCCTTGCATCTTTTCACGTGTAAGTGCGTCAAGAGCGCCAAGTGGCTCATCCATCAAAATGACATCAGGCTCGTTGGCTAGGCAGCGAGCCAATGCAACACGCTGCTGCATGCCGCCTGAAAGTTCGTAAACGGCTTTTTCTTTAAAGTCACCGAGGCCGACTGTGTTCAATAGATGATCTACAATTTCATCAGTCTCTTTTTTTGGCATGCCCTTCATGGCGGGGCCGAATGCAACATTGCTACGAACGTTCATCCATTCGAACAATGCGCCTTTCTGAAAGACCATGCCACGTTCCGGATGTGGCCCCGTTACGTTATGCCCGTTCAATCTGACAACCCCATCTGTGGGGGCTAAGAAACCTGCAAGAATATTTAAAAGTGTTGTCTTCCCGCAACCCGAAGGCCCAAGAACAGACATCAGCTCACCTTGTTTTAATTGTAAAGAAACGTTCTCAAGTGCTTGCACTGCGCCGCCATCTGGTAGCTCAAAGCGCATCGAAATATTATCAATCTCTAATCCGGACATTGGCAACGACCTCTCATGGAGTATGGGCCAATGGCAATCGCGCCGATTTTTATATTTTTTTATTGAAAGGCCGGTGTTGGCCTAAATTGGCACGATACCCCCCAGAAACGAAATCTGGCCGCCTCTCAATTGAGGCGGCCAAATAATCGCATTACATCTTGGCTGCAGCAGCCAAATAGCTAGCATCAACAGCGCTGTCATAGCTTGGACGAGCTTTGTCGATTGTGCCTTGCTTAACAAAGAAGTCAGCGACTTCTTTAAGGAACTTCTGCGTTCCACCACCAAGCCACTTTGCGCTCAATTGCTCTTCAACCGTTGGGAAGGTAAAGCCATTCAACGTAGCGACCGTTGCTTCAACGTCCATACCAGCAGCTTTTGCAATGATAGGTGTCATCATCTTAGCGCCATCGCCTGCATACTTAGCATTCATGTCGGCAGTCACTTTAAGAAACTTGCTTAAAAGCTCAGCATTTTCCTTGGCCCATGATGTCGATACGGTTGTTGCATCGAAAACTTGAATGCCAAGCGCTTCTTTTTCTGCACCTGTTAGAAGCACGTTGCCATGCTCTTTCATGCGGCGAAGTGCACCACCCCAACCGCAAACCAAATCGAGGTTACCGTTTGCAAATGCAGCAGCGCCGTCAGGTGGAGCCATGTCGACGATTTTCATCGTTGATGTGTCGACACCGAAGTGAACCATCTGCTTTAGGAAGCCATAATGCGCGGCTGTTCCAAGTGGCACACCAACAGTCTTGCCATTAAGCTCTTTTGCGTTTGTCTTGTCGATCTCGTGGCTGGCACGCACAACGCAGTTATCGTTTTCAGAGTACGACACGGCGACATCGACAACTTGCAAATCTTGACCTGCTGAAGTCGCAACAACGAAAGGTGGAATGCCTTGGCTGAATGAAATGTGAACATCACCAGATGCCATTGCTGCGGACATTGCAGTACCAGCATCGAAAGAACGCCAATTGATCTTAACGCCCAGCTCTTTCTCATAGACTTTTTCAGCCTGAGCGAACTGGTTCGGTGTTGGCCATTCTAGAAAGTAAGCCACGGTGAGTTCGTCGAGTGCAAGTGCGTTGGACGTTAGCCCAAGCAATGCTACGGCACCAGTTGCGGCACCGAGTAGTTTTTTATTCATATTGAAGTCTCCCTCGTTTAATCGACACATACATGCGTCATTGCTCAATTGTTTTTTACTTATGCCCCTGCTCATGGAGCTCGTTTATTGATCGTGTCTAGTGCTGAGTAACATCTACTAAAATAACTTTACGCAGATAAACCTATCAGCACGAGTGAAATGTTATAGATCGTGCCATATCCCCTATAGGGCCAAAAATGGGCTATCCATAGGGGCAAAAAGTCATTTTGGACCCATTGTAGTTAGGCCATATACTACCGATATATAGGCTCAAGAGTAGATTTGAAGCGATAAACCCACATACGTTGGCGATTGCCAGGTCAATGAGACTGACAAATAGAAAAACCGTGCTGATCAGGCATACATATACAGGAGGAATATCGATGGATGCGAGAATGGATGGCAGAAATGCTATTATTACAGGGGGAAGCGCGGGCCTAGGTAAAGCAATTGCCAAAGAGTATATTCGCTCAGGCGCAAATGTTGCGATTGTTGCACGTCGGCAAGAAGTCCTGGATGCGGCTAAAGCTGAAATTCAAGC
>CAWUWH010000212.1:0-6724 GCA_963926035.1 uncultured Rhodospirillales bacterium | reverse complement strand
GTTCTGAGCCAGGATCAAACTCTCAAGTTGATTTGTTGATGCAAGCATCAAAAATCGACAAGAACCTGTCCTCGCACAATCGTGGCTACTTGCACCGATACCAAATAAATCTAGCATCGCCGACAAGTAGTTCCGATACGTAAGAAAACAAATTCCGTAAGTTCATCCTTAAACAAACAACAGACCGCCGCCCACGTATCTCTTCCTTATCAACAATCGTCATCAGCGTTGTACCAAACAATTTTTAGCTTGGTACGGTACCAACCGAAGAAGTTCGACTGGAGTAGCGCGCTTCTAGTGCGCACGCCCATACATGTCAAACCTCATTGGTATGAGGATACATTATCTTTAATCGGCCGATTGAACAATCCGTGTGTAAATAAACTTTAAACACGCGTTTGGCCTTGGCCGACGATGGGTGGTATATGATGATGCGCTGCCTTTAGCAAGCGTAGTTTGATAAAAATATTAAGGAGATTACATCTTGGAGAAACTATTACGCCAACGATCACATATCTGGTATATCTGGTTCGCTCTGACAGCACTATTGGTAATGTCCGGGTGCACCCAAACGGCGCAATTACAAAGTGGTAGCAGCTCATATAACGCTTCCAACGGCACCACTCCGAATACCAGCGCATTTCCCGACATCCCGATTCCCGAAGGCGCAAATATGATTGTAGATCGTACACTTATCGTCGGAACCCAAAATTGGTTTGGGCAATTAGCCTTAAATGCGAATCAAGACACTATCGCAATCTTCGATTTTTATCGCAATCGCCTGCCCCAATTTGGCTGGGATGAGATCACATCTGTACGCGCACCAACAAGTGTACTCACCTATGAGCGTGAAGATCGAATTCTTCAAATGCAAATCAGCACGACCACATTAAGAGATTCAGAGATTCTCATCACCGTGTCACCACGTGGGAAACCAACGCCTTCCGGGAGCAATGCGCCCGTCATACGTTCGAATTAAAAACGATCCATCCCAATACATTCAAAATTTATGCAGGAGAAATAAGATGCCGGATGTCGTCATTATAGACGGAGTGAGAAGTCCCATTGGTCGATTCGGTGGAGGACTATCAAAAGTTCGTCCAGATGATCTATTAGCAGAAGTTTATAAAGCTTTGGCAACCAGAACTGGGATTGATCCTGCGCTCATTGATGAAGTCTATGCAGGATGCGGTAATCAGGCTGGAGAAGATAACCGAGACGTGGCGCGAATGGCGTCGCTATTAGCTGGTTTCCCAAAAGAAGTTCCAGGTGTCACCATCAATCGCAACTGCGCATCAGCATTGGATGCGGTCAATTCCGCTGCACGATGTATCGCAACCGGTGAAGGCGACATCTACTTTGGGTCTGGCGTCGAATGCATGAGCCGCGCCCCTTGGGTCATGGGTAAACCTGACCGGGTTCCAACCAATCAAGCGCCAAAGATGTGGGACACTACAGTCGGTTGGCGTTTTAATAATCCGAAAATGGACAAAATGTATCCAATCATTTCATTGGGCGAAACAGCCGAAAACATCGCCCGCGAGATGCAAATCAGTCGCGCAGAACAGGACGCTTTCGCCATTGAAAGTCAGAACCGTGCTGTCGCGGCAATGAACGCTGGCGCCTTTGCCGAAGAGATTGCACCGATCGCAGTTCCTCAAAGAAAAGGCGATCCCATTACTATCAATACTGATGAGCACGTAAGGGCACGCGCCGAGAATGGCGGATACGTTGTTGATACCGATATTACTGATCTTGGAAAACTTCGCCCTGCCTTCACAAAAGACGGCACGGTGACAGCCGGCAACTCATCCGGCATTAATGATGGTGCCGCCGCATTGCTCATGATGTCATCAGACAGTGCCGAGGCCCTCGGCATGAAACCTAAATTAAAATGGCTTGGTGCTGCATCAGCAGGTGTTGATCCAGGTGTCATGGGTTTTGGGCCTGTCCCTGCGACAGAGAAGCTTTTGCAACGGTTTAATCTTTCCATTGATGACATAGATTTGATTGAATTGAATGAAGCGTTTGCGGCGCAGGCGATTGGCTGCATGCGCAGACTTGGGATCGATCATGACAAGATGAATGTAAACGGCGGCGCGATTGCGCTCGGTCATCCTACAGGCGCATCAGGCGCACGGATCGTTGTCACAATGATGCATGAGATGTCACGGCGCGTCAAAGCAGGGAAGCCTGTAAAATACGGTCTAGCAACGCTTTGCGTCGGTGTCGGCATGGGTGTTGCCTCGCTCTTTGAATGGATTGGAGACGACTAATGGATCGGCCACTTTCAGGCGTCCGTGTCATAGGTTTAGAGCAATATATGGCGGGACCTTATTGCACATTGTTGCTCGCTGACGCCGGTGCTGAGGTGATTAAGATTGAGCGCCCAGGCACTGGTGATCCTCGTAGATCAATGCCTCCTTTTGCTGAAAAAGACGGTCACAAAAAGGGCGCCGGGTTTATGGGTTATAACCGTAATAAGAAAAGCTTCGCCTTAAATATCCATGACCCCGAAGGCAAAAACGTCTTTTGAAAACTATGTGCTTCTGCTGGCGTTTTTTTTGAAAATTTACGCCCAGGCTCGATGACCAAACTCGGGCTTGGCAACGCGGATATGCACGCCGTAAATCCAAGGTTGATATGGGGGATTATATCTGGGTTCGGCCGAATGCCTGGTTATACAGGGCCCTATTCGGATCGCCCTGCTTTCGATATCGTTGCCGAAGGTATGAGTGGCATGATGAATTTGGTTGGCCACAGCGATAAACCGCCTGGTTGGACGATCTACGGCCTCGCAGACATTTTGTCCGTAACTATGGCAGCACAAGGAATCATTCAGGCGCTTTATATACGTGAACGTACGGGCGAAGGGCAACTTGTCGACAGTGCGATGTTAGACAATATGTTGGCACTGAACGAACAGATGATCTCATATTATTCCGTGGCTGGCGAAATTGGCCAACGCGGCAAGCCAAAGAACTATTATCCTCGGGGCGCGTTTCAAGCTTCTGATGGCTGGGTGGCATTACATTGCCCAGATAACATACTATGGGGACGCCTTGCTGATGCGATGGGGCATCCGGACCTAAAAGAAGATGTGCGAACAGCGACGGGTCCAGCACGCGCACAACACATCCCTATGATTGATGAAATTATTGGCACATATTTGAGTGAAAAAACGCGTAATGAAGCTGTGGCTGCACTCAATGCTGCTGGCGTTCCATGTGGTCCTGTAAATCGGGCCAATGATGTTTTTTCAGATCCGCATGTTGCAGCGAGAAAAATGCTCATCGATATCGACGATCCAAAAGTCGGTAGTTACAAATTCGCGCGTACAACGCCGCATATGTCTGCCGCCCCAGAACCACCGTCAGTGCCCGCACCTGACTTGGGCCAGCATACACATGAGTTACTGAGTGAACTTGGTTGCACAGACAACGACGTTGATACCCTCGCAGATAAAGGCGTCGTCGGGCTTTCATAAAGCAAACATTTTGGCCCTCTCTCCCATGATAAGGAGAGAGGGATTGATGATGTATTAAGCGGCTTGTGCGCGTTCGCCATTAATCATGAGGCCGTCTTTACTAGCAGAGACTTTAATCTCATCCCCGTCATTGATACGGTCTTCCAGGATTGCCTGTGCAAGCGGATTTTCAAGGGCACGTTGAATTGTACGCTTGAGAGGTCTTGCGCCATAAACAGGATCATACCCCTGGTCAGCAATCCAAGCCCGTGCAGCTTCATCAAGTTTAATCGTAATGTCACGATCCATGACCCTTGAACGCAAGCGGTTGAGTTGGATTTCAACAATACCATCCATGTGCTCTCGCGCTAACCTACGGAACAAGATTGTCTCGTCCAATCGGTTTAAGAACTCTGGGCGGAAAGCTGAGCGCACAACCTCCATCACCATTGGACGGACCACTTCGAGATCCTCGCCTTCTGGCTGTTTCGCAATCACATCACTGCCCAAATTAGAGGTCATGATGATTAACGTGTTTCTGAAATCAACCGTTCGACCTTGGCCGTCCGTTAAGCGGCCATCATCAAGCACTTGAAGTAACACGTTAAAAACATCTGGATGCGCCTTCTCGACTTCGTCAAAAAGGATGACTTGATATGGTCGACGACGCACAGCTTCCGTCAGCGAACCACCTTCATCATATCCGACATATCCAGGTGGCGCGCCGATCATCCGCGCGACGGCATGCTTCTCCATATACTCAGACATATCCATCCGAACCATGGCTTGCTCGTCATCAAACATGAATGACGCAAGGGCTTTGGTCAGTTCTGTTTTACCGACCCCCGTTGGGCCTAAGAATAAGAACGAACCAATTGGCTGATTTGGATCGCCAAGCCCCGCCCGTGCACGACGGACAGCATTTGATACAGCGACAAGCGCATCATCTTGGCCAATAACGCGATCAAGTAGAGAATCTTCCATACGTAATAATTTATCGCGCTCACCTTCAAGCATTTTACTGACAGGAATACCCGTCCAGCGCGAGACGATCTGCGCCACGTGTTCAGCTGTCACAGATTCATCAAGCATATGGGATTGCTCACCCGCCTCAGCTATCGCCAGTTGCTCTTGAAGACGTGGGATTTCATCATACGTCAATTCACCCGCTTCCTGGAGACGCCCGTCACGGACCGCACGTTCGGCAGTAATCCTTGCAGCATCAAGCTCTTCCTTAAGCTTGGTCGTATCTGCGAGAGACGCTTTCTCAGATTCCCACTGACTCGTTAGAGTTTTAGATGTCTCTTCAAGACCTTCTAGTTCCTCATCAATCTTTACAAGTCGGTCTATAGACGCGTTATCCGTCTCTTTTTTTAACGCCTCACGTTCAATCTTTAGTTGAATTATGCGTCGATCTAACTCATCAATTTCTTCTGGCTTACTGTCGATCTGCATCTTCAACCGGCTCGCAGCTTCGTCCATCAAATCGATGGCTTTATCTGGTAAAAAGCGGTCAGTAATATACCGAGAACTCAGAGTCGCAGCAGCGACCAGTGATGAATCGGTAATACGAACACCGTGGTGCAGTTCATACTTTTCTTTAATGCCACGCAATATCGAAACCGTGTCTTCAACTGTTGGTTCAGACACAAACACAGGCTGAAAGCGGCGTGCTAAAGCTGCGTCTTTTTCTACATACTTGCGATATTCATCTAGTGTAGTCGCCCCGACACAATGCATCTCGCCACGCGCAAGAGCGGGCTTTAAAAGATTCGATGCATCCATTGAACCTTCCCCAGCACCAGCACCGACCAGCGTGTGCATCTCATCAATGAACATAACGATTTGGCCTGCAGCGGCTTGCACTTCGTTCAAGACAGCCTTGAGGCGTTCTTCGAATTCGCCACGAAACTTTGCGCCTGCAACAAGTGCTCCCAAGTCCAGAACCATCAATGTCTTTTGCTTGAGGTTCTCAGGCACGTCTCCATCAACGATTCGTTGTGCTAATCCTTCAACGATTGCGGTCTTACCCACACCAGGTTCACCAATCAGTACCGGATTGTTTTTTGTCCGGCGAGACAGGACTTGAATCGTGCGGCGAATTTCCTCGTCACGTCCGATAACGGGATCAAGCTTGCCTTCCATCGCAGCTGCCGTCAGGTCACGCGCGTACTTGTTCAACGCATCATAATTATCTTCTGCATTCGCACTGTGGGCTGGGCGACCTTTGCGGAATTCATTGATTGCAGCATTCAAGCTTTGCGGCGTCACGTCAGCATCACTAAGAACTTTGGCAGCAACAGTGTCTTTTGCCATAGCAATCGCAAGCAAAACACGCTCGACAGTCACAACGCTGTCACCTGCCTTTTCTGAGAGTTGCTCTGCCTGGTCAAAAAGGTTTGCTGCTTCTGGTGCAAGATAAAGCTGCCCAGCACCGTCACCTTCGACTTTGGCTATCTTGTAAAACTCTCGGTTTGTTGCTTCGATTGCACGGCCCTGATCCCCGCCAGCGGCATCAATCAAATTTGCAGCCAACCCTTCTTTATCTTCCAGAAGAATTTTCAATACATGTAGTGGCGTGAGTTGCTGGTGATTGGTACGTAATGCCAATGTTTGCGCAGACTGAATGAAGCCCCGCGCACGATCTGTGAAGTTTTCGAAATCCATGCCTTTATCCTCTCATTGCGCCGACGGTGCTCGCCCCCAATTGGGCAGCGATAACCCCTCGCAGTTTGTGGTCATGTTACTTCAGATATGGCCTGTTAGGCGAGTACTGCAAGCCCATCATCAACAAATTGACAGAATGGGTGCAAAGCCATCATCGGTCTACTGTTAACTGATTGTTTAATTTGTTTCATGACCACATTCGAAAGTTTTCAGCCATAGATTCCATGCTATAGATTGTAATGTTAACGATAAGGGTGTCGGACAATGGCGTCGAATCAAGGTGATTTCGATATCCAGGTTTTCAAAAAGAACCGTTGGGCCACGGAAGCTATTCGTGAGCGTGAAATCGATGCGCGTACGATGGCTAAAAAATTCCTCTCCAATAAAAAATGTGCTGGTGCACGCGTTTTGTCGAATAGGGTCAAAAATGATGGATCTGTCGAAGAAAAAGTCATTTTTGAGGAAACACAATTGTTTAAAGACAGCCAACTCTTAAAAATCTCAACCGTTGAGCAAATTAAAGTCTACTGCGAAAAGCCCTAAAATTTCTTTAGTCTCAAAAGCCGTATTGTTTTTAATAGAATCTTCCGC
>CAWUWH010000211.1:0-20604 GCA_963926035.1 uncultured Rhodospirillales bacterium | reverse complement strand
TTCGGTTTTGATCTAATACCTTTTTGATTGCCGCGCCTTGCTCAGCATTACCAAGGTATCCAATCAAGGCAGCCGTTGGGAATTGAAGCTGCTTAAGGACCTGAGAAGATAGGCTCGAAATTTTGTTTGCGCTGGGCGTATGCCTAACAACTGGGCCGTGTCCTGGGTGATGACTTAGAACAACAGTATCTATCGGCCAGGCATTGAGGCCAAAATGTTGGATCATAGGCACGGCAACTGCATTGCCGACATATCCCCAAGCGACTCGAGATTGAAACGAAATAACGTCCATGTTTCAAGCTTGCCACAGTCCGTGCTCGAATTATAGTTTATTGCGCTGCACCATGATGATTTTTTTAGGAGAACGCTTTTGACTTCCAATATTTCTGCCCGCCCACGTCGGTCCGTCCTTTATATACCAGGCTCGAATGCTCGTGCGCTTGAGAAGGGGCGCTCATTGCCAGCAGATGGTCTTATCCTTGATATGGAAGATTCTGTTGCGCCTAAGGCAAAAGCAGAAGCGCGTGCAGAAATTAAAGCGGCTCTAGATCAGGGCGGTTATGGAACGCGAGAAATTGGTGTTCGAACAAACGCGTTTGATACCGAGTGGGGAGATGACGACGTCACTGCTGTTGCCAGCATGGCTTGTCATGCTGTGGTTTTACCAAAAGTTGAAACTAAGGAAATGGTGTTGCATGCAGTCGATCTTCTTGAGAAGGCAAGTGTGCCAGATACGATGGCCATATGGTGCATGATGGAAACACCGCTTGCTATCTTAAACGCAAAAGAGATCGCATTCGCGCATCCTCGCGTGGGGTGTTTTGTTATGGGGACGTCTGATCTCGCAAAGGATTTGAAGTGCCGCCATACTCCCGATCGGTTGCCATTCCTGTATTCGCTAGAGGCTTGTATCCTTGCTGCCCGTGCGGCCGGAATTTCGATCCTGGATGGCGTACACCTTGATCTGACAGATGATGAAGGTTTCCGTGCTTCATGCGAGCAGGGGCGTGACCTTGGCATGGACGGTAAAACACTTATTCATCCTAAAACGATTGGAGCCGCAAACGAGGTTTTCGCCCCGTCAGTGAATGAAGTCGCTTGGGCGCAAAAAATCATTGATGTGCATGCCGAAGCAGCAGCGGCAGGCAAAGGCCTTGTCGTCGTCGATGGGAAGCTTATTGAGAACCTTCATGTCGAAGAAGCGAAGCAATTGCTGAGTCTCTCGGATGCTATCGCGAAAAATGACGCTTCAAATGGAGAATAAAACCAATGCTGGAAATTTCTTTGAAGACTTTCCATTGGCCAAGAATTGAGGCATGCGACACCTCGAACACTGAATGATGGGGATATTGCACTGTATACGGCACTTTATGGGGGGCGTTTTGCTGTCCAATCCTCTTCAGCCTTTGCCACGTCACTGGGTTATCAGAAGCAGCCCGTCGACGATATTCTGGCGTTCCATATTGCGTTTGGTAAAACAGTCTCGGACGTCTCGTTAAATGCTGTTGCGAACTTTGGATACGCTGAGGGGGTATTTGGTGCGCCGGTGTTTGCTGGTGACACCATTAGCGCTCGTTCGGAAGTGATTGGGCTGAAAGAGAATTCAAACGGCAAAACGGGTGTCGTGTATGTTCGCTCGATTGCGACAAATCAACACGATGAAATGATTGTGGATTATAAGCGCTGGGTAATGGTCCATAAACGTGATGCGCTTGCGCCTGCGCCAGACGCCACAGTTCCCGATTTTAAAAAAGCCCTGGCACCAGATGACATGCATATTCCTGATGGATTACGCTTCGACGATTATGATGCAGTCTTGGCGGGGAGCACTGATCTTTGGGGCGCATACGAAGTCGGTGAAAAAATCGATCATGTTGACGGATTAACGGTCTAAGAAGCTGAACACATGATGGCAACGTGTCTCTATCAAAATACGGCTAAAGTACATTTTAATCAGTACGTGCAAGCTCAAGGCCGATTCGGGCGCCGGTTGGTTTATGGAGGGCATGTTATATCCATTGTCCGCGCACTATCGTTCAATGGTCTTGCGAATGCTTTCCATGTTGCCGCGATCAATGGCGGATCGCACACCAGCCCAATTTTCGCAGGAGATACCGTTTACGCATGGTCTGAGGTTTTGGATAAAGCGCCCTGCCCAGGTCGGGATGATTTAGGCGTGTTGCGAGTGCGTACAATAGGGACCAAAGATCTCCCATGTGCGGCATTCCCATACAAAGATGATGCCGGTAAGTATTTGTTCGACGTTGTACTTGATTTCGACTACTGGGTGCTCATTCCACGCTGACGCGCCGATGCTTTAAGTTATAAAAGAGGCGTCAGTGGTATCGGTCCTGGGAAACTTCAACCACACATCGCTGGTTCGATGCACCTGACGCCTCTTGGAGCCGGCCAGGCTCCGTTCGCACGCAAAACGCCATGCTATTTATACCTGCGAGGACGCACCCTGGGCAGAGATCGACCCTCGCGAAGTACATCTGAATGCGAGCATTCAAAAAAGCACGACATCACCGATACATTCTCTTCATCTTCCCTGGGCGGTAAGCCGAAGAGTTTGAACTATCAAAGATAGGTCAGTACATGTAAGCGGTGCCAAATTGTCGAGGAAGGTCCAGATGTTCCAACACTCGGCAATACGACCAAAGTAAACCAGCGAACTGATTAACTTTGCGACGACGTATTTACGTACAACAAGAGGATGCGACGTAATGAGGGCGAGCACTATCTCGAATAGTGGGGGTAAGAGCTGTTTTCTGTGCACAACCGTAAGAGTTTTCCCCAAACTATCCACAGGTTGTCCACAAGTTTCAATGCTTTTCCAAAGGAAATACAGCAATATCAATTGGTTATATGATTCTATTTATTAGTCACCGTGTCTCGACCCAAAACACGATAAATCGTCAAAGTAGATATAATTAAATGGCCGATGGCACGCCCCTTTGTTGCATCGCACCCAAGGCGTTGACTTGCATGAAAGTGGCAGGTAAAAATTGGAGCTTAGATTTTGGCGCTGATTGAGCGCTTCCGAAGGAAAGGCATTTCAGATGACGACGCGAAATCGCCCCGTCTCTCCGCATTTACAGGTCTATCGACCGCAAATCACGTCGATATTGTCGATTACACACCGTATTACGGGTGTTGCTCTATGTGGTGGCGCCGTTTTACTCACCTACTGGTTAATGTCAGCCACCTATGGCGCAGAATCATATGCCAATGCTCAAGAAATTTTGGGTTCATGGTTTGGACGTCTCGTGCTTTTTGGCGTGGTCTTCTCGCTTTGGTTCCACCTCGCCAATGGTATTCGTCATTTGGTCTGGGATACCGGTCGTGGACTTGAGATGGAACAGCTTCGGTTGAGTGGATTGGCGGTTGTTGCAGTTTCTGTTGTGTCAACGCTGGTAACGTTCTTCGCAGCTTACTCGGTGGGAGGCTGATCATGGAATTTCGCTCACAGCTTGGCCGTGTTCGTGGCTTAGGTGCATCGCATGAAGGTGTGCATCATTTTTGGGTGCAACGTGTTACAGGTGTTGCCCTTATCCCGCTTGTTCTTTGGTTTGTTTTTGCAGCGACGAGCATGGTCGATACAGATTTAGAAACGTTCAAAGTCTGGGTTGGCACACATTACAATCCGGTTTTGCTTATCTTGTTGATACTCGCGATGTTCCATCATGCCCAGCTTGGTCTTGAAGTCATTATTGAAGATTATGTTCATAGCGAAGCGGCAAAAATCACATCGTTGATCCTTATCAAGTTTGCGGTCGTACTTATTGGTGGATCTGCAATTTTTGCAGTCATTCGCATGACCTTCGGGAGTTGATTTAATAATGTCTCAGTCTTACGAGATCGTTGATCATAAATATGATGTTATTGTCGTTGGAGCAGGGGGTGCTGGTCTCCGTGCGACCTTAGGAATGGCCTCCGCAGGTTTGAAAACAGCATGTATAAGCAAAGTATTTCCAACACGTTCACATACGGTTGCGGCTCAAGGCGGTATCGGTGCTTCTCTCGGCAATATGGAGGAAGACAACTGGAAGTGGCACATGTACGATACAGTGAAAGGTGCTGATTGGCTGGGTGATCAAGACGCCATTGAGTATATGTGCCGTGAGGCAGTACCTGCGATCTATGAGCTTGAGCACTTTGGTGTGCCTTTCTCGCGTACGGACGAAGGTAAAATTTACCAGCGTCCATTTGGTGGGCACATGGCAAACTTTGGTGAGAAGCCTGTTCAGCGAGCCTGTGCAGCTGCGGATCGGACTGGCCATGCTATCCTACATACACTGTATCAGCAGTCATTGAAGAACGACGCTGAGTTTTTTATCGAATACTTCGCTTTTGACCTTATCATGGATGATGATGGGACATGTCAAGGTGTGCTTGCTTGGAATTTGGATGACGGCAAGATGCATCGATTCCAGGCGCATATGACTGTGCTTGCAACGGGTGGTTATGGTCGTGCGTACTTCTCAGCCACTTCTGCACACACGTGTACAGGTGATGGAAATGCAATGGCTGCACGCGCAGGCATTCCACTTCAGGATCAAGAATTCGTTCAGTTCCATCCTACGGGTATTTATGGTGCAGGCTGTCTGATTACAGAAGGTGCACGTGGAGAAGGTGGTTATCTTACTAACTCGAAAGGTGAACGCTTCATGGAGCGTTATGCACCAACGGCCAAAGATCTGGCCAGTAGAGATGTTGTATCACGCGCAATGACGCTTGAAATTCGTGAAGGCCGCGGTGTTGGCGATCGCGATGATCATATCTTCCTGCATCTTGAGCATCTTGGTGGTGAAGTGTTGAATAAACGTCTTCCGGGTATTACCGAAACGGCGCGTATTTTCTCTGGTATTGATGCGACGAAAGAACCTCTCCGAGTGCTTCCAACTGTGCATTATAATATGGGCGGAGTGCCAACAAACTATCGTGGTGAGGTGATTGCACCAACTGCAGATAAGCCTGATCGTGTTAATCCTGGCCTTATGGCGATTGGTGAATGTGCGTCGGCTTCTGTACATGGTGCTAATCGACTCGGTACAAACTCATTATTAGATTTGGTCGTGTTTGGGCGCGCTGCGGCTATTCGTGCAGCTGAGCTCGTAAAACCAGGTGCGACATTACCACCATTGAATATGGCGTCTGCTGATAAAGCCCTCGCTCGCTTTGATAAGGTGCGTCATTCCAGTGGCGAAATACCTACGGCGGTCATTCGCGATGAACTACAACGTGTCATGCAGAACAATGCGGCAGTTTTCCGGACTTCAGAAGTGCTGAAGGAAGGCGTTGAGAAGCTTGATGATGTGACGGCAAAAATGACCGACGTCAAAGTCCATGATCGTTCACTGATTTGGAATTCAGATCTCGTTGAGACATTGGAATTAACGAACCTGGTGCCGAATGCTGTCGCGACCATATACTCCGGCGAAGCACGCCATGAGAGCCGTGGCGCGCATGCGCATGAGGATTATCCGGATCGTGATGACAAGGAATGGATGAAGCATTCACTTGCATGGATTGATGAGAACGGTGGCTGCAAGATGAGCTATCGCCCCGTCCATGAATACACGCTGACGGATGAAGTTGAATATATTGTACCCAAAGTGCGGGTCTACTGAGGAAGGTTTGAGACATGGTTGAATTCACACTGCCGGCCAACTCGAAAATCACCGAAGGGAAGACCTTTAAGGCGACGGGTGGCGGCAACATTAAATCGTTCAGAGTATATCGTTGGGATCCTGATAGCGGGGAAACACCTCGCATTGATACCTTCGAGGTCGATATTGATAAATGTGGGCCTATGGTCCTTGATGCGTTGATCAAGATTAAGAATGAGATTGATCCGACACTAACGTTCCGTCGCTCATGCCGCGAAGGCGTGTGTGGTTCATGCTCATTTAACATCGATGGCACCAATACCCTTGCATGCACAAAGGCGATTGATGAAATCAAAGGCGACGTTAAGGTTTATCCATTGCCACATATGCCGGTGATTAAAGATCTCGTGCCTGATTTGAATGTTCCTTATGCACAGTATCGCTCGATTGAGCCGTGGCTTCAGGCAGATACCCAAGCGCCTACAACTGAGCGCCTACAAAGCCCCGAAGAACGCGACAAGCTTGATGGTCTGTGGGAATGTATTCTGTGCTTCTGCTGTCAGACATCATGCCCCAGTTACTGGTGGAATGGTGACCGTTACTTAGGTCCTGCAGTCTTACTACAAGCATATCGCTGGATTGCGGACAGCCGTGATGAAGCAACAGGTAAACGACTGGACGATCTTGATGATCCTTATCGTTTGTTCCGTTGCCATACGATCATGAATTGCACGAATACGTGTCCTAAGGGGCTTAACCCTGGCCGCGCGATCGCAGAAATCAAGAAGGCACTTGTTCAGCGACGCTGAATGAGTGCCGAGTGATCTGCGGCATTTTCAAATGTATGCCAGCAACAGATTGTTATTTTAGATCAATAGATCCATTGATATCAGCGGCAAGGCCCAAGCTTTTGATGCTAAGGGTAACCTTTGCCTCAATGGTTTCGTCGCCAGTTAATTTGCCACTTTCGACGGCAGCTCGCACAGCGCTCTCAATTTCACGTTGCGATGTGACGCCGACGTTCTTGAGAAATTTCCGAACCTGCATGTTAAAAACGTCTTCATCCATTTGATGTCTCCTAGAGTAAAGTAAATGGTTCTGTCGATTGGCGTGGTAACGGCACTGTTCAAAACGCCATTAATTCCATAATTACATGAATGTCCCATATATATAAGAGTGCGTTGCCCTGCCGACAATAACGGATAAGTTGATATCGAAATGTATATACCTAAGCATTTTTCTAACCAAGACCTAGCCTTTGCACAAAATTTGATCGCCGAGAATGCGTTTGGCCTGTTTATGTCTCCCGTAGGCCATCAAGATGGTTCGCCGGAACTTAGCCACATTCCGATGATTATTATTGATGATGGCACCGACTATGGCCGCATTATTGGCCATGTCGCCAAGGCCAATCCACATTGGAAATCTTTTGATAGTAAGGCGCCTGCCTTCGCAGTTTTTTCAGGCCCACATGCCTATGTTTCACCAAATTGGTATGTAAGCAAAGCGATGGTACCTACATGGAATTATGCGGCTGTCCATGTGCATGGGGCACCGCAAGCTATACATGACGATGTTCGTGCTGAGGAAATTTTACGCCAGTTGATTGCGGCATTTGAACATGACGGAACGGGAAATTGGTCCATAGATCAATTGCCTGACGGTCACCTTAGCCGCCAACTCAAATGTATTGTCGCGTTCGATATGCCCATCACGGGTTACGAAATTAAGGTGAAGATGAGCCAAAACCGCGGTGCTGATGATGTTGCTGGTGTTGTTTCAGCTCTCAAGCAGAGCGACCATCAAAGCGATCAGGCAACAGCTGAAATGATGCAACAGCTTAGGACCGGTTAAATGGATCAAGATCCGTATAATTGAACTGTGGCCAAGGTCTAATCTATCCGTTATCGCCGGTGTTTCATGCGCTGGCACTGAATGATAAAGTCTTCTCGTTGAGGGGGGAGGTTTTATGAAACTGAGCCATTTACTGAACGAGCGTGCCGCGCAAGATCGTCCTTTGCGCGTTGGACTTATTGGTGCAGATAAGTTTGGCTCCATGTTTTTGTCGCAGGTTCGTCTAACACCTGGGATGCACCTATTAGCGGTTGCTGGTATTGATGTTGTTGGTGTACATGCTTCGCTTATTGAGACGGGTTGGACGCCAGAACAAATTTCGGCGACTTCAGCTGCGAAAGTATTGTCTCAAGGAACGACATGGATCACTGAGGATAGCGATGAGTTAATCAACGCTGGTGGATTGGATGTCGTTATTGAAGCAACAGGTGTGCCCGAAGCAGGGATCATTCATGCGTTAGCGGCATTTGAGCGTGGTCGTCACGTTGTAATGGTCAATGTCGAGGCGGATGTCCTTTGTGGCCCATACCTTAAACAGAAAGCGGATGCGGCAGGTGTCGTCTATTCCTTGGCATACGGCGACCAGCCGTCACTTATTGCAGAACAAGTTGATTGGGCGCGTGCAATCGGGTTGGAGGTTGTCGCGGCGGGTAAAGGCACTCTGTATATGCCTGAGTTCCATGCATCGACCCCGGATACGGTTTGGGACTACTTCGGTCTGACGGCACAACGTGCTGCTGCAAGTGGCATGAACGCAATGATGTTTAACTCATTTTTGGATGGCACCAAACCAGCTATAGAGATGGCTGCTGTCGCGAATGCCTGCGATTTAAATGTACCGGCAGGTGGATTAGCGTTCCCCCCATGCGGCACTTCCCGATTAGCATTAACTCTCATCCCTTCTTCAGCCGGTGGTGTGCTTGATGGAATGGGGATGGTCGAGGTTGTCTCGATTAGAACCCGTGAAGGCATCGATATCCCAGGTGATCTCAGGTGGGGTGTCTATGTGACTTTCAAAGCACCCACAGAATATGTGAAACGGTGTTTCTCAGATTATGGATTGTTGACGGACCCAAGCGAGCAGTATGCTGAACTCTGGCGCCCTTATAATCTTATCGGACTTGAACTTGGTGTGAGTGTTGCTTAGGCTGGACTTTTGAATTTGCCAACAGGCGCACCTCGTGCCTGGAACGGAGACGTTGTCGCGGTTACTAAGCGCGACCTTGATGGTGGCGAACCCCTGGATGGCGAAGGTGGTTATACGGTTTGGGGGCGTTTAATGACTGCAAGTGATTCTCGCGATGCGGATGCAGTGCCTATCGGGCTTGCTCATGGCATAACATTGAAGCATCCATTGCCAAAAGACGCCGTCATATATTGGTCTGATGTTGAGGCCTCTTTAGATAGTGTTGCGTATCGTACGCGCCGTGAAATGGAAGCGAGTATTCCAATATCAATCACTTCATCAGCCCGCGGTGCGGCATAGGCTATAGGTCAATTATTTAGAAATGTCGTCACCTCAAACTAAATACGTAGAGCTTGTTGCCTGCGGAGCGATAAACGCGGACCCCGCGCAATCCCGCGCAATGGCAGCTCTCAGCCGCCTCGGCGATGATCTTTATGAATATGATGATCAGATGGGTAAGAAAGGTTGGGCTGCACGCCTTGGGATTGGCAAAAGAAAGCAAGCTCTTCCAAAGGGTCTCTATCTTTGGGGAGGGGTAGGTCGCGGTAAATCCATGATTATGGATTTGTTCTACGAACATGTGCCCATACAACGTAAACAACGCGTTCATTTCCATGCATTCATGCAAGAGGTCCATCGACGACTTCATGCTTTCCGTGAAGCGCAGAAAGCAGGAAAAGTCTCGGGCGAAAAAGATCCAGTCCCAGCGTTGGCGCGGGTTATTTCTGAGAAAGCCTGGTTGCTTTGTTTCGATGAATTTCATGTTACTGATATTGCTGATGCGATGATACTTGGACGCTTGTTCGAATGTTTGTTTGAGCAAGGGGTCGTCGTTGTCGCGACGTCAAACCGGCATCCAAAGGACTTGTATAAGGATGGCTTGCAGCGAGACCGGTTTTTACCATTTATTGATATTCTCATCAGCCGAATGGATATTATGGAAGTTGAGGCCGAGCGTGATTATCGACTTGAACGACTTCAAGGGATGGATGCGTATATCACGCCGTCAGGGCCTGAGGCTGACGCAAAACTTGAAGATAGCTTTGCCTCACTAACCGTTGGTGTAACTGCGGCGGCGTCGACGTTTGAAGTTAATGGGCGCATTGTTGATATTGCAAAAACAGTGGAGGGCGTTGCTTTCGTTGATTTTGAAGAGTTATGTGCGAAGCCTTTGGGGCCGGGGGATTATTTGGCTGTCGCGGGCCGTTTTCATACGGTTATCTTGCGTAATATCCCTCGTCTTGGGCCTGAGAATAGAAACGAGGCAAAACGTTTTGTGACATTGGTTGATGCGTTGTATGAAGCCAAAGTGAATCTTATTTGCTCAGCTGCAGTACCCCCAATGGAACTTTATAATGAAGGTGACGGCGCCTTCGAATTCGAGCGTACAGTCTCGCGACTTATGGAGATGCAATCTCCAGAATATATAGCCCTCACACATCAGAAGTAATCGTACGGATAGAGGCTGGAAGGTTCTCCTTACTGCTTCATTTGTTTTCATCCCAGCACTGTTTACGTTTGCTCTCCAAGAGGGCGTCTAAACATCAGCATAACGCTGGTACATTCGTGTTGATAATTGATGCGTAAAAGTTATGGACTTAATGGTCCAGTAAACGTGGGAATCCTTGCTCTGATTTAGTAAAGGCGTTACGAATCAATAATATGGGCTTAATATGAGCTCAATGACATTCATAGAAACGCTACAGGAACGGATTAATGGCAAGAAATAAAATTGCACTGATTGGTGCAGGAAATATTGGCGGCACGCTCGCGCATCTCATTGGACTAAAAGAACTTGGTGACGTCGTATTATTCGATATCGCTGACGGCATTCCACAAGGTAAGGCTCTTGATATTGCTCAGAGCTCACCTGTTGAAGGTTTTGATAGCGCCATGTCAGGTGCAAAAAGCTACAGCGCAATCAAAGGTGCTGATGTCATTATCGTGACGGCTGGCGTTGCTCGTAAACCAGGTATGAGCCGTGATGATTTGATTGGCATTAATACAAGTGTGATGGAGCAAGTAGGTGCAGGCATCAAAAAGTATGCCCCTAAAGCATTTGTTATCTGTATCACGAACCCGCTTGATGTGATGGTTATGATTTTGCGTAATGCTTCTGGATTGCCGCACAATAAAGTCGTCGGTATGGCAGGCGTTCTTGATAGCGCGCGGTTCCAGTATTTCTTGGCTGATGCCTTGAACGTATCTGTCGAAGACGTAACGGCGTTTGTGTTGGGTGGCCATGGCGACTCAATGGTGCCTTCTGTGCGTTACTCAACAGTTGCAGGTATCCCACTTCCAGATTTGATCAAGATGAAATGGATCACTCAAAAGCAGGTGGATGATATCGTTCAACGCACCCGGATGGGCGGCGGCGAAATTGTCTCACTTTTGAAAACTGGTTCTGCATTCTACGCCCCAGCATCTTCTGCTGTTGCGATGGCAGATAGTTATCTTAAAGATAAAAAACGTGTGCTTCCATGTGCAGCTTATTTGAACGGCGAATACGGCGTTAAAGGTATGTACGTTGGTGTGCCAACGGTGATTGGTGCCAAGGGTGTCGAGCGTATTGTTGAGATCAAGCTTGATGCAACTGAGCGTGCCATGTTCAAAAAATCTGTAAAGGCTGTTCAGGATTTGATGACGACAACAAACAACCTCAAGAAAGCAGCAGAAAACACTCCAGCGAAAAAAGCGCCTGCGAAAAAAGCATCAGCAAAGAAAGCTCCTGCTAAAAAGGCTGCGGCTAAGAAGTCGCCTGCGAAAAAATCTGCAAAAAAAAGTAAGACTTAAAGTTAGACCGAGATAAACACCGCTCCCGGGTAAACCGGGGGCGGAAAAAACGGGGACAGGTCATGAATATTCACGAATATCAGGGCAAGCAGTTGCTCTCAAAGTATGGCGTTGCGGTTCCGAAAGGGCATGTTGCGTATACAGCTGATGAGGCTTCGAAAGCTGCCGAAGAATTAGGCGGAGGCATTTGCGTTGTTAAGTCGCAAATTCACGCTGGTGGCCGGGGTGCTGGACGTTTTGAAGGTAAGCCTGACGGCAAAGGCGGCGTTCGCGTTTCTAAGTCTGTTGACGAAGTTCGCACGAATGCCGAAGAAATGCTTGGTCATACGCTGATTACTAAACAGACGGGACCAACGGGCAAAGAAGTAAAGCGCCTTTATATCGAAGAAGGCTGCGATATTGCCCGTGAACTTTACCTTGGAATGCTGTTGGACCGCGAAACCTCGCGCTTGACGATTATGGCTTCGACAGAAGGTGGCATGGAGATCGAAGAAGTTGCCCATGCAACGCCTGAGAAGATCATAAAGGTCGCCGTTGACCCAGTGACAGGGATCATGCCTTTCCATACACGTCAGATTGCTTTTGCACTTGGCCTTGAGGGTGCTCAGGTTAAGTCAGCATCAAAGTTTATCATGGCGCTCTACAAGGCGTTCAATGACCTCGACTGCTCGATGGTTGAAATTAATCCATTGGTGGTTACGGGATCAGGTGATGTGATCGCACTGGATGCAAAAGTTAACTTCGACGACAACGCGCTTTATCGACACCCAGACGTTGAAGAAATGCGTGACGAAGACGAAGAAGATCCAGCTGAACTTGAAGCAGCCAAGCATGAACTAAATTACATCAAGCTTGATGGTTCAATTGGCTGCATGGTCAATGGTGCAGGACTGGCGATGGCAACAATGGATATCATCCAGTTGTACGGTAGTTCACCAGCGAACTTCCTTGATGTCGGTGGTGGCGCAACAAAAGAGCGTGTCACTGAAGCCTTCAAAATCATTCTAGCTGATCCCAATGTCGAAGGTATTCTTGTGAATATCTTTGGTGGTATCATGCGATGCGATGTGATCGCTGAGGGTGTTGTTGCTGCGGCTAAAGAGGTAAATATCTCTGTACCGTTAGTGGTTCGCCTCGAAGGCACGAACGTTGGGAAAGGGAAGCAGATCATGGCAGATAGTGGTCTTCCTATTATTTCAGCTGATAATCTTAGTGATGCCGCCGAGAAAATTGTCAAAGCCGTGAAGGAGGCCTCCTGATGTCCGTACTTGTAAATAAAGAGACGAAGGTCATCTGCCAGGGTTTCACTGGCGCGCAAGGCACGTTTCATTCAGAGCAAGCCATTGCATATGGCACAAAGATGGTTGGTGGTGTGACGCCAGGTAAAGGTGGAACAACTCACCTGGATTTGCCTGTTTATAACACCGTCGCTGAAGCTGTCGACACAACGGGCGCCAACGTTTCGGTTATATACGTGCCGCCTCCGTTCGCAGCTGACGCAATCCTTGAAGCTATTGATGCCGAAGTTGAATTGGCTGTCTGTATTACCGAGGGTATTCCTGTCCTTGATATGGTCCGCGTCAAACGTGCGCTGGAAACATCAAAGACCCGCCTTATTGGGCCAAACTGCCCAGGTGTGATTACGCCAGGCGAATGCAAAATTGGTATTATGCCAGGCCATATCCACCGTAAAGGCTCTGTTGGTATTGTTTCGCGTTCGGGTACATTGACGTATGAGGCAGTTGCACAAACAACGGCTGTTGGTTTGGGCCAAACGACATGTATCGGTATCGGTGGTGATCCTGTTAATGGAACCAACTTTATCGATTGCCTTGAGTTATTCTTGGGCGACGACGAAACAGAAAGCATTGTCATGATTGGCGAAATTGGCGGATCAGCTGAAGAAGATGGTGCTCAATTGCTTAAAGACAGCAAGACTAAGAAGCCGGTTGTTGGCTTTATCGCTGGATTAACAGCGCCTCCTGGCCGTCGTATGGGTCACGCTGGCGCCATTATCTCGGGCGGCAAAGGTGGCGCCGAAGATAAAATTGAAGCGATGAAATCATCGGGTATTTTTGTAACTGACAGCCCTGCTGGTATCGGTGAAACAATGTTGAAAGCCCTTAAGGGATAAGCTTCGGAATGACGCTTAAAGCTTTTGATATCAATGCAACTGTCGCGTCCTTGCCTTTGTTAAAGGGGCGAACCCCTGAAACTGGAGGTGCGGAATCGGTGGCGGAATTTGCAACGATTGCAACGACTGAAAATGGTGCTGTGTTCACCGGTAGTTTTGAAGGTCAGAGTGCATGGGAGCGTCACCCAAACGGGGATGAGCTCGTGCAGGTTATTGGCGGTAAAACTCAATTAACAATTATTCAAGAGCAAGTGCCTGTAGTCCTTGAAATGAAGGCTGGTATGGTCACTGTTGTACCCCGCGGGTGTTGGCATCAATTCAACGCACCAACCGGCGTGACCGTATTAACGATGACGCCCCAACCAACAGATCATTCATCTGAAGATATTTTGGCGAAAACAGGTTGAGGCAATAATGCCCTGCTCAGGCAGGGTTATTGAAAAACAAGCTGATCCGCACAGGATATAAAAGATCAGCAAAACAAAGAGTAGGGAGGCGCCGAGCAGGCGCGATGCATATGGACGGAATGGACCCGACACAGTTTCTGTTTTCAGGTAACCAGGTTTACGTTGCTGAGCTTTATGAACGGTATCTTGATGACCCACATTCTGTTGATCAGCGGTGGCAAGAGTTCTTTGCCGAGCTCGCAGATGATGCGACAGAATTATCTGCAGAAATTCGTGGCGCATCATGGGCACCTTCGGATGCGAGTGTCTTAGGCCAAGGGTCGCTCGAGACCTTGTCTGAACAAATGACTGCGGCACAGCAGCCAGCTGGCGCTCAAAACCAGTATGCGCAGCCTATGGCAAGTGGACGCCAAGTTCGTGAGGCCACGCTTGATAGTATCCGCGCTCTGATGCTAATCCGCGCTTACCGAGTGCGCGGGCATTTGCGAGCGAAGTTAGACCCGCTTGGTCTGCAGGAACAATCAGAAAACCCAGAACTCGACCCTCTATCATACGGTTTCCAGGATAAAGATTTGGATCGTCCAATCTTCATTAATTATGTATTGGGTCTCGAGCAGGCGACGTTGCGCGATATTATGCGTGTCCTCGAGAAAACATACTGTGGCTCAATCGGTGTTGAGTTCATGCATATTCAGGACCCAGACGAGAAATCTTGGATTCAAGAACGCATTGAACGTATTAGAAATCAGCCTGATTTCACGACAATGGGTAAGAAAGCAATATTAAACCGTCTTGTTGAAACCGAAGGTTTTGAGAAGTTTCTGGATAAGAAATTTACGGGCACAAAGCGATTTGGCCTTGATGGCGGCGAAAGCCTTGTTCCAGCGATGGAGCAGATATTTAAGCGTGGGTCGCAGATTGGCGTTGAAGAAATTGTTTTGGGGATGGCACACCGTGGTCGCCTCAACGTGCTCGCCAACGTAATGTCGAAGCCTTTCCAGGCGATCTTCCATGAATTTAAAGGTGGCTCTTCTAAGCCAGAAGCTGTCGGTGGATCAGGAGATGTGAAGTATCATTTGGGATCGTCTTCTGATCGCGTGTTTGATGGTCGCTCGGTTCATTTGTCACTTACAGCAAACCCTTCACATCTAGAATGTGTGAACACTGTTTGTTTAGGTAAGGTACGTGCGAAACAGCGCCAGAAGAACGACGGTGATCGCGAAAAGGTTATGGCATTATTGCTGCACGGTGACGCAGCATTTGCTGGCCAAGGCCTAGTGCCTGAAGCTTTGGATCTATCTGGTCTAAAGGGGTATCAGACGGGCGGCACAATCCATATTATCATCAACAACCAAATTGGCTTTACGACGAACCCGAAGCATTCACGTTCATCACCGTATTGCTCGGATGTCGCAAAGACGGTGGCCGCTCCAATTTTCCACGTGAACGCTGATGATGTTGAAGCTGTAGTTCACGTATCAAGAATTGCGACGGAATATCGTCAGAAATTCAAAAAGGATGTCGTCATTGACATGATTTGTTATCGCCGCCACGGCCATAATGAAGGTGACGAGCCTATGTTCACACAGCCACTGATGTATAAGAAAATTTGCGCACATCCAACAACACGGGAAATCTATTCCCAGAAATTGGTGCATGAAGGCGTCATGAATCAAGACGAGGTTGATAGCGAAAATGCAGCTTTTCAAACCTACCTTGAAGAAGCCTTTGAAGCAGCGGGTGGCTACAAAGCCAATAAAGCAGATTGGCTGGACGGTGCGTGGGCTGGAATGTCTGTTGCTTCAGGTGAAGATCGCCGCGGCTTAACGGGTGTCCTTTTGGAGCGATTGCTCGAAGTTGGCGCGGGCTTAACAAGCACACCTGATAACTTTAATGCTAACCCTAAAATTGTTCGTCAGTTAGATAACAAACGGAAGATGATCGAAACAGGCGAAGGTATTGATTGGGCGACTGGCGAAGCCCTCGCCTTTGGGACACTGTTACTCGAAGGGCACCCTGTCCGTCTATCGGGACAGGATTCAGAGCGCGGAACGTTCTCCCAGCGTCATTCGGTTTTAGTCGATCAAGCGAACGAAAATCGTCATACCCCATTGAATAACCTTAGGTTTGGCCAGGCACCATACGAGGTGCTGAACAGCCCACTTTCAGAGGCTGGAGTTCTTGGTTTTGAGTATGGCTATTCGCTTGCAGAGCCAGGGATGCTGGTTCTTTGGGAAGCCCAATTTGGCGACTTCGCAAATGGTGCGCAGGTTATTATTGACCAGTTCATTACGTCCGGTGAAGCGAAGTGGTTGCGCATGTGTGGATTGGTTATGCTGTTGCCGCACGGCTACGAAGGTCAGGGACCTGAGCACTCATCAGCACGTATGGAGAGATACTTACAGTCGTGTGCCGAAGACAATATGCAGGTTTGCAATTGCACGACACCGGCTAACTATTTCCATGTCCTTCGCAGGCAAATTCATCGTGAATTCAGAAAACCTTTGATCTTGATGACGCCAAAATCGCTTCTCCGTCACAAGCGTGCGGTTTCTAAGATTGAAGAGATGGCTGAAGGAACAAGCTTCCATCGCGTTCTTTGGGATGAAGGTGAGTTTGTTGCTGACAATAAGATCAAGCAGGTCGTGTTGTGTTCAGGTAAAGTTTATTATGACCTTGCAGAAGAACGAGATAAGCGTGGGATCAAAGATGTATATATCCTGCGCGTTGAACAGCTTTATCCATACCCAGAAAAAGCTCTTGAGAATGAACTCTCACGCTTCCCCAATGCACGGGTTGTTTGGTGTCAGGAAGAGCCTCGGAATATGGGAAGTTGGACATATATTCGCGAGCCGCTTGAAGACCATCTGCGTAATATGGGGCATTCGGAGATTGTTGTCCGATATGCTGGTCGTGATGCAGCTGCAGCGCCAGCTACGGGTCTTGCTAGTAAACACGCTGCCCAGCAGGCTGCGCTCGTTGATGATGCTTTAACGGTTCACAGTCGTGCTGCTAAATCATCAGGTCGTGCCGTAAAGTCATCGGCTAAACCTGCGGCGAAGAAGGCCACAGCTAAAAAGTCTGTGGCAAAAAAATCTACAACGAAAAAAGCCCCTGCAAAGAAAGCGGCTCCTAAAAAAGCTGCAGCCAAGAAACCTGCGGCAAAGAAACCTGCAAGTAAAAAAGCTGCGCGTAAATAATTGATGACCCAGATATAGATCGAGGAACGATAACATGGCTATTGAAATCAAAGTCCCGACACTTGGGGAATCTGTTACCGAAGCAACAGTTGCCAAGTGGTTTAAGCAACCAGGCGACGCTGTCGCGCTGGATGAAGCTGTCTGTGAACTAGAAACCGACAAAGTTACAATAGAAGTGAATTCGCCAACTGCGGGTGCATTAAAAGACATCGTCGCCGCTGAAGGATCAGACGTTGGCGTTGGTGCACTTTTGGCAACATTGGATGAAGGTGCCGAAGGCGCCGCAGCATCTGCGCCACCTCCTGCAGAGGAAAAGGCTGAAGCACCTGCACTTGCTGCGGCAAAAGAAGAGCCAAAAGCCTTACCACCACCTGCGGCTCAACCTGCAGCAGCTCAACCAGCTCCTGCAACAGCCAATCGCCCACCATTGTCACCGGCTGTTCGAAAGCTTGTCGATGACAACGATCTTGATGCATCTCTTATTAAAGGGACTGGGCCTGATGATCGTGTAACCAAGGGCGATATTCTAAAAGCAATGGAAGATGGTTCGGCGAAAAGGCGTGCTGTAACAGCGCCTACGCAATCGGCACAGAGTTCGCGCGGCTTCACCCCATCGGCTGAATTACCGCCTCGCCCAGAAGATCCGCGCGAAGAACGCGTCAAAATGACGAAGCTTCGTAAAGTTATCGCTGGGCGTCTTAAGCAGGCACAAAATACAGCTGCAATGCTCACAACCTGGAATGAGGTTGATATGGGCGCGGCTATGGAACTTCGGTCCGAATACAAAGATAACTTTGAAAAGAAGCACGGCGTACGTCTGGGCTTTATGTCCTTCTTCGTGCGTGCAGCTGTGATTGCACTCAAAGAATGGCCTGCGATTAATGCTGAAATCTATGGCGAAGAGCTAATTTATAAAAACTTCTATAACATTGGTGTTGCCGTTGGCACGCCAAATGGTCTTGTTGTGCCGGTCCTAAAAGATGCTGATGAGATGCGGTTTGCTGAAATCGAAGGTGGGATATCTGACTTTGGTCGGCGTGCCCGCGACGGTAAACTCGGCATGGATGACATGATGGGCGGCACATTTACGATCTCAAACGGTGGTGTCTTTGGTTCATTGAATTCAATGCCGATTTTGAATGTCCCGCAATCGGCTATTCTCGGTATGCATAAAATTCAGAAACGTCCTATGGCTATTGGCGATAAAGTTGAAATTCGTCCCATGATGTACTTGGCATTGAGCTATGATCACCGGATTGTCGATGGTCGTGAAGCAGTTTCGTTCCTCGTCCGGATGAAGGATCTAATTGAGGACCCACAACGCATTATGTTGGATGTGTAGCAGCAAACTTTTATGTCGACATTTGAAATCATTGTTCTGTTTGTATTTGTAGGCTTTGTTTCCGGAATGGTTCAGGTTGTGAAACTTTTTTTGAGGTGGCGATCTCGCAGCCCGCATGCTGGCGCTGATATCGAACTTATGAAGGCTGCAATGACACGCAGTTGGGAACAAGGTCAGCGTGGCGGGCGGTTTTAAAATTGAGGATCGGGGAGTAAATTTATGAGTGATACTTATGATGTTGTAATTGTTGGTGGTGGCCCCGGCGGCTATGTGGCTGCTATTCGTGCGGCTCAGCTTGGCTTGAAGACGGCTGTCGTTGAAAAGCGCGGTCGTCTGGGTGGCACTTGCCTCAACGTTGGATGTATCCCCTCAAAAGCTTTACTGCAGTCGTCTCATCATTACGAAATGGCTGAGCATAAATTTGCAAGCCACGGTATCAAGGCTCAAGTATCACTTGACCTGAAAACGATGCTTGGTCGTAAGGACAAGGTTGTCGAAGACCTCACAGGTGGGATCGAGTTCTTAATGAAAAAAAACAAGATCGATTATGTGATTGGTGAGGGTGTGATCACTGCGGCTGGTGAAGTTACGGTCAAGCCATCTGGTAAAGGGGCGAAGAAACAGGTCCTTAAAACCAAAAATATCATTATCGCGACGGGCTCTGAATCAACGCCGCTAAAAGGCGTTGATGTTGATGAGAAGCAGATTGTTACGTCAACGGGCGGACTTGAACTGGGCAAAGTGCCGAAATCTATGGTTGTGATTGGCGCTGGTGTCATTGGGCTAGAGCTTGGTTCCGTCTGGCGTCGACTTGGTGCCGAGGTCACGGTCGTTGAGTTCTTAAATGTCGCACTTCCTGGCATGGATGGTGAAGTTTCCAAGCAAATGAAGCGACTGCTGGAAAAGCAGGGCATCAAATTCAAGATGAAGACGAAAGTCACCGGTGCGAAGAAAGCGAAGGCTGGTGTCACACTGACGATGGAGGCGAGCGAAGGCGGTAAAGCTGAGAAGTTGAAGGCTGATGTTGTCTTGGTTGCGATTGGTCGCCGCCCATATATAGATGGTCTCGGGTTGGATAAAGTTGGTGTTGAAATATCAGATCGTGGTTTTGTCAAAGTTGACGATGACTTCCAAACCAACGTTGAGGGTATTTATGCTATTGGCGACGTGATCGGTGGCGCGATGTTGGCACACAAAGCTGAAGACGAAGGTGTAGTTTGCGCTGAAATTATGGCGGGGCAAACAGGCCATATCGATTACGGCTCCATCCCTGGTATCGTTTATACTCACCCAGAAGTAGCCTCTGTTGGAAAAACAGAAGAGCAGCTCAAGGAAGCGGGCGTGAAGTACAAGTCTGGTAAGTTCCCATTCTCGGCTAACTCTCGCGCACGCTGTAATGCGGATGCGGATGGATTTGTCAAAATTCTCGCAGATGCGGAAACAGACCGTGTCCTTGGGTGCCATATCATTGGGCCTCAAGGTGGTGATTTGATTCAAGAAGTCGTCAATGTGATGGAGTTTGGTGGCAGCGCTGAAGATATTGCGCGGATTTGTCACGGCCATCCGGGGCTACCCGAAGCTGTTAAGGAAGCAGCGCTTGGTGTTGATGGACGCGCCATTCATATTTAGGGATTCTCAGATTAATGAAAATGAGACAGCATGATTGACCACGTATCAATTGCCGTTCGCAATATAAAGGCGAGCGGTGATTATTACGAAACCGTTTTGGCTCCCCTTGGTCTGTTGAGATTAGTGGACCGTGAAACCGCAATCGGTTTTGGGAAAAAGTACCCAGAATTCTGGTTGAATCTCCGCGCTGATATGAGGGTTGTTGAGGGTAATCCAGGCAACCATATTTGCCTTCGTGCTCCAACAAATGAGGCGGTCATGGCCTTTCATGATGCCGCCGTATTTTATGGTGGCCGTTGTGATGGGGCACCCGGCTTACGACAAGCGACAATGACAAAATACTTTGGTGCGTTCATTCGTGATTTGGATGGCAACAAAATTGAAGCCGTCTATTTCCCAAGAAAGGATGGTTTATGATCGAGGGAACACACTTTCCAAGTGTCGATT
>CAWUWH010000210.1:0-5795 GCA_963926035.1 uncultured Rhodospirillales bacterium | reverse complement strand
AACAGTGTTGTACAAATCAGAGGTAAAACGATTACCCTCGTCCATCGTCAGGATCAAGCGGCTCGGCAGGTTCTTCATTAACCTCGCTCAATGCATCCTTAGGCAGAGCATCCTCTTCATCACCGGTTTCATCGTCTTCTTCGTTCACGCCGAACATGTCCGCAGTGGTGCGGTAAGCATTGATTGCAGGCGATGCGTCAAGCAAGCCAGCAGCCTTCAATTCGTCGACGCCAGGGAGCTCACGGATCGTCTCGAGACCAAAGTGATCAAGGAACGAGTCCGTTGTTCCCCATTGCAAAGGACGTCCAGGTGTCTGACGACGCCCACGAGGTTTGATCCACTCTTCCTCCATCAGCACGTCGAGCGTACCTTTGGAAATACTCACACCACGAATTTCTTCGATCTCAGCACGCGTTACAGGTTGATGATAGCCAACGATAGCGAGTGTTTCGATCGCTGCACGGCTGAGTTTGCGGGCAACCTCAACTTCTTTGTTCAGGTAATCCGCTAATTCAGGAGATGTCCGGAATGCCCATGATGCCCCTGATCGCACGAGATTAACGCCACGATCCGCATAAATCAGACGCAGCGCCTTAAGCAGACCTTTAATGTTCGCGTCCTCTGGTAACCGGTTCGTAAGAACGCGCTCTGTCAACGGTTCAGCAGATGCAAAGAGCAAAGCCTCCGTGATCTTGAGATACTTGTTCCAGATCTCAGGATCGACGGTTGGCTCGTCGTCGCCAGTGGCCTCAACAGCGTCATCACCGTCCACATCATCGGCTTCAACCTCAACCACCTCTTCAGTGTCATCAGCGTCTACATCAGCTGCTTCTGTAACACCCTCAGCTTCAGCCACTTCCGTCTCGGCAACTTCTTCTGTTTCCGTTTCGTGTGCAGCAGCTTCAGCTAATTCATCATCGTTCGCGTGTTCGACCATAGATGGTTCCATCCGTTATTCAGGCTCAGTAGAGTCCCTTGAATGTTGTTGTCCTTGCAAGAAGATAGGGCCAAACGATCCCGATTGACGGATCGAAACCTTACCTTCTTTCGCCATTTCCAAGCTCGCTGCAAACGTCGATGCCACGGCCGACCTTGTCAGCAACGCGCCCTTTAGATCATCTGGTAAAAACAACCAAAGGTTTTGCCAATCGGGCGTTCCACCAACCAACCTGCGCAACCGCATCAAGGCATCTTCAACTGTATAAATTTCGAAAGCTTCGATTTGCATTGGCTCGTGCGCATTTTTACGGCGTTGTTGATCACCATAGGCTTTCAAAAGGTCGTACAACGTCGCATCAAGAATTTCGACTTCTCGTGGTTTAAAACGCTCGGGTTGTCCTCGCCCCATGAAATCCCGACCGAGACGCAAACGGTCGATAAGGGCTTGTCCAGAATTCTGCATCGCCTGCAAACGGCGTAATTGGTATTGCAGCGCCGAGGCCATCTCTTCGCCGCTTGGCTCTTCTTCGCTGGTCATATCAGGGAGCAGCAAGCGAGACTTCAAGAAGGCAAGCCAAGCCGCCATCACGAGGTAATCAGCAGCTAATTCAAGGTTATGCTTTCTAGCTTCTGCGACAAAGCCCAGGTATTGATCGGCAAGCTGTAAGATTGAGATATGGACGAGATCAACCTTTTGATCCCGTGCCAGCTGCAATAGCACATCAATCGGCCCTTCAAATCCTTCAAGATCAACAACAAACGAGCCCACAACGGGGCCCACATCGTCTTCAGTGTCGACGGGACTCAGGTCAAATTCTACGATTTCGGCCATTACAGTCGGGTGCCTTTCATCAACCAAGCCCTACCAAGGCAAGTATCAGATCTTGGACATAGCTTGCCGGCGCGATGACTAGCCATTCAAAAAAGTTTAAATCAAGCCCAATCATGCCACCGATCCACGGCAGTAAAAAGATGGCGCCAAGAATAATGAAAATACCAGTTCGTTCGAGCTTCACCAAATAACGCCCGATCGACCACGGCAACAAGCCAACAGCCACCCGGCCACCATCTAAAGGCGGCATAGGTAACATGTTAAATACTGCCAATAAGGCATTTATCCACAATGCATTTCCAAGATTATAGGCCACCCACTCGCGAACATCGCCATCAAGATAGAACAAGCTATAAAATCCTGCAGCCGCAATCGTTGCCAAGATCAGGTTCATTGCTGGTCCAGCTGCAGCCACTAAAATCATATCCCGCCGCGGGCTATTGAGCCGACTAAAATTGACAGGAACGGGCTTTGCGAATCCGAACATCATCTTTCCCCCGCTCGCCAGCAATAGCATGAACGGGATGATAATTGTGCCGTAAGGATCGATATGCCTAAGTGGATTGAATGAAATCCGTCTAAGCTCTTTGGCTGTCGGGTCACCAAGTTTCATCGCGGCCCACCCATGCGCCGCCTCGTGCAACGTGATCGATAAAAGGATCGGTATCGCCCATACGGAGATCGTGTAACCAACAGTAATGTAATCAATATCCATAGACGTCCTTTAGGCGTTCTTAAGCCCAGTTTCGCCACTTAGCTGTCACGCGATCGAACATGACCTCAAGTGCATCGACATCAACATTAGATTTTGCAGGTTGATGGCTCTTCGCTTTTTTAAATCGCTCCAGAGCCTTCGCATCCAATTCAGGCAATTCTGCGGCAACAGTGATCATTTCATCCAACTCGCCATTACAATGCAGAACAGCATCACATCCAGCATTGAGCGCACGTATAGAGTTTTCAGCAATGCTACATGTTAGCGCCTTCATATTCACATCATCGGACACCAAGAACCCCTGGAAGCCAATTTCATCCCGAATAATATCGGATATGACTGTCTTGGATAATGTCGCAGGCAGATCAGCATCCAACGCCTCATAAACAATATGCGCGGTCATGCCCCAGGATGCGCCATTCAGGTTTTTAAACGGCGCAAAGTCGGTTTTACGCAAATCTTCTATGGATGCGTCCACGCGGGGTAAGCTCAAGTGGCTATCCGCTATAGAACGGCCGTGACCGGGAATATGTTTTATTACGGGCATGACCCCACCGAGCGCTAACCCTTCAATAACCGCTGCACCCAAGGTTGCGATGAGCTCGGGATCGCTCCCGAATGCACGGTTACCAATGATATCGTGCGCACCTGGCACGGGAACATCGAGTAACGGCAAGCAATTCACATCAATTCCCAGAGCAATCAGATCTTCTGCGATCAATTGTGCATTGAGACGAGCCGCTTCGACGGCGACCGATAGATCTTCACCAGCGATCTTCGCGAATATGCCCTGAGCCGGGCGTTTTTTCCAATGTGGAGGGCCTAAGCGCTGAACGCGCCCCCCTTCCTGATCAATCATCACAGGCGCATCATCTCTACTTACAGAGGCGCGCAATACCTGAACCAATGATGCAACCTGGCCTGGAGACTTACAATTCCGCGCAAACAGGATAAACCCAAGAGGATTTGAGTCGGCAAAAAAAGCCGTTTCATCAGCCGTCAGGGTTAAACCTGAACACCCAAAGATAACCGCTTTTGGGGTCGATTGAGTGACGTCAGGCATTAAGCGCCAGGCTTTACGACCAGGCAGCCGAGCTTACGTTGCTTTAAACGCTCGCAAAGAGCCTTTGCTGAAGCTGAATTGACCAACGGCCCTGCACGCAATCTGTAAAAAATACCTTTGGTGCCACCAAGATCAATGCGCATTACCTGTAAGTTCAACTCGCCCAACAGGTCAATGTGTCGGCGGCGTAGGCGATCCCATTCTGACCGCACTGCGCTCTCAGTTCGAGACGCTGCCAGCTGAACACGATATGACTTTTCAAGATCGGTTATCGGCGCTGATGGTAAGGGCGTCGCACGAGCTGTCTGAGTTGCTTTCGGCTTAGGTGGCTTAGATGGCGCGACAGACTGTGGCGCCGCTTTAGGCACTGGTGGTGGCGCTGGTGCAGCGATAATGGGCACAGGCGTTAGTGAAGGCGAAGGTGTGGCATTCTTCTGAGGTGCTGGCGCAAGAGCTAGTGGCGCCTTCTTTGTGACATCCTCAGTGCTCGGCAGTGATGGCGTTAAGCGTACAGGTGCTGAAGGGTTTTCGTCGGCAGTACCGCGCGGCGCGTTTGCACTCGCCACTTCACTTGCTTCAGGTACGCTACGTTTAAGAACTTCATCAACGACAATGGGCTTTTCAGGTGACGGTAGCAATCTCTCAACACGCGGCTGGGCACTCGACCCATCAATAACCCCATAGACGAGGCGGCCCTGGTTCGGCACTTGCATACCACCCGGGCTTTCTGGGCGAATTTTGATCGGTGCAGGGTCTGCTGCAATAACAGGAACATCACTTTCCGCCGCGCTAAACATAGTCATGACACGATCGCCGAAACCCATCCAAAGGCCAGCCAGTAAAATAATTACACAGACAAGCGCACCAAGAACCTTGAGCGTTGATCCACCGCCACGCGCGGTATCTCCCACGACATCATCAGGTTCGTTGTTCATTGGGTCGCTTGCCGACACTTTCATGCCAGAATCTGCGGACAGCGCCATCGTGCACACTCCTTGATCGTCAATCGGCAGTCACTCGCCGAATCGCTAGTATTATAATATATTTAAAGATCATGGATAACAGGCGTATGCGCCTTCATGCAAGGGATTGCTGCCTGAACGGCCATCCCGGCCCAAATAGCAGGCCCATAAACGAATAGCACACATACAAAAACGGCACCGCAAACATGCAATGCCGTCTCTGATATCTAAACCACTCGAAAATACGCGTCGAGTCGCAGGGTAAAATACCCTAAAATTCAGCCCGTTTAGTTGCCAAACAGACCTTTAATTTTCTTCGTCGCATTATCAACGGTTCCAGAAGCCGCGTCACCTGCAGCACCGGCACCCAACGTTACACCTTCAAGAGCCTTCTTAGCCTGGTCAGTTGCGCCCTTAGCAAGCCCATCCAGATCAAGCGTACCAATTGATGACGTAATACCTGTGGTCATGCTATCGATGACCTTTTGAATAACTTCAGCAGGTGTCGCACCGCCTGAGTCCTTCCCAATGTCCGTCAATGTGATGGTTGGCAATTTGGACCCCATCTCTTTTCCACTAAGGAAATCTGCAGCAACTGAAACTTCGCTACCGGTGATCGTCAGCTTCTCAATAATGGTCTTCTTCTCTTCACCGCCTGAAGGTGATGTCGATGAAGGCGAACCACCTGCGCCAAATTTCTTCGTATATGTGTCGACGTTCTTCTGGATCGCATCAATGTTTGAGCTGCCACTAACAAGCTCATACGTCACTTTTGGATTGGTAATCATCACAGAATTAATCAAGATCGTAACAGAACCGATGCTGGAAGTATCAACCTGCACAGCAATTGAGCCCAGCTTAAACGCGCTCTCAGTATCAAACCCGTTTGGATTACCAACGACAAAACCGTTAAGTCCAGCCTTGCCCAACGTTACGTCCAAGTCGACACTATCCAGGGACACAGTCGTCTAAGTCGCGTCTGAACCATACTCTTCAACCGCGGCTTTGATAATGCCGCAAAGGTTAGAAAACACATAATAACCGCCGCCGATCGCAAGCGAGACAACGACAGCCAAACCAATAAGAATTTTCTTCATAATACTATCTCCTAAACACCCCAAATTAATCCGAATTTATAAACCGGATAATTGTGCTGGTCGTTGAAGACGTCCAGCGAATTCGTGTGACAAATAGTTACACCCTAAGACGTTCGAGATTGCAGATCAAAAAGGCGGCGATGCTCGTCGAGCGCCAAACGGTCTGTCATATCCGCAATATAATCAC
>CAWUWH010000209.1:0-4682 GCA_963926035.1 uncultured Rhodospirillales bacterium | reverse complement strand
AGAATGTTTTAGGCCCAAGGCCTTATGTTGATTAAGCATTTACTATTTTGCCGCCTTAGCTCAGTTGGTAGAGCATCGCATTCGTAATGCGGGGGTCGGGTGTTCAAATCACCCAGGCGGCACCATTCTTTTCAATGGCTTAGAGCCTTTTTCATATTGCCACTTTCTTCGGCCGTGTCTAAATTGTGATACAAATCATCCAGCACACTAACCGCCTGTGTCGGGAAATCAGGTGTAAGGTGAGAATAGCGCTGCACTATTTCTAAAGATTTATGTCTGGTCAGATTCATGACCTCATGCTTCTCGTCACGTTACTCATCGGGTTCTTCCCGGAGATTTCGTTGTCGATGCTACCTGATAATCTAAGATAGGAATATTCTATGCCACGTAAATATTTAAAAAAAGCAACATTAACTGCCAAGTCAGATGCGACGGATGTCCATGATATTGTTATGGACATGCTGACCAAAATTGAAGCTGGAGGCGATGAAACAGCAATTGAATACGCCATGAAGTTAGACAAATACGATGGCCCTTTTCTGCTGAATGAAGAACAGATTGCCGCCGCTGCCGCAAAGGTGCCACAGAAGCTAAAAGACGATATCGCCTTTGCTCATGACAACGTGCGCCGGTTTGCAGAAACCCAAAAAAGTACGATGCAAGATGTTGAACTTGAGATTGTCCCTGGCCTCATTGCTGGGCAAAAAGCGATCCCGTGCCAAGCTGCGGGTTGCTATGTTCCGGGTGGGCGCTACAGCCACATTGCTAGCGCAATCATGACCGTGACGACGGCCAAGGTTGCAGGCTGCAAGCATATTACGGCGTGCTCACCACCTCGTCCGAACGAAGGGGTTGCACCGGCCATTATTTATACAGCGGACCTTTGTGGCGCAGTTAAAATATTGTCGATGGGTGGCGTTCAGGGCGTTGCAGCGATGACGTTTGGACTCTTCGGATTACCTAAATCGGATATTCTTGTGGGTCCAGGCAATCAGTTTGTCGCAGAGGCAAAGCGCATCCTGTTTGGGCGCGTTGGTATCGACATGATTGCAGGACCAACGGATAGTCTGATTTTAGCAGATAAAACAGCTGACCCGTTCATGGTCGCAACGGATTTGGTTGGACAAGCCGAGCATGGATACAACTCACCGGTATGGCTTGTCACCGATGACCAGCAGCTTGCCGAAAAAGTCATGGCAATCGTTCCAGGATTAATTGAGGACTTACCTAAATTAAACCGGGACAATGCATTCGCCGCCTGGAGAGATTACGCTGAGGTGATTGTTTGTGATACCCGTGAAGAAATTGCGGCAACCTCAGATGAATATGCACCAGAGCATTTGACGGTTCAGGCCGAAGATCTCGACTGGTGGCTCGGCCGCCTGGAATGTTACGGTTCCCTCTTCTTAGGCGAAGAAACAACAGTGGCGTTTGGCGACAAAGCGTCGGGCACAAACCACGTACTCCCAACATCTCAATCGGCGAAATACACGGGTGGCCTTTCGGTCCACAAGTATATGAAGATTGTAACTTGGCAACGCGCAACACGTGATGGATCAAAGCCGATTGCAGAAGCAACGGCGAGAATTTCGAGACTGGAAGGGATGGAAGGTCACGCACGATCTGCAGATGCACGACTTTATAAATATTTCCCAGATGAAAAATTTGATTTAACAGCGGGGGATTAAAGAGAAACGATTAATTTCCATATACCCGTTTCAAGAACGTCGATGTGATAGGTATGCTTTTGATACCAGGACACGGCGGGATTGAAAAAACGTATGCGGATACACAAATTGGTTTTCTATTTTCACAGACGCAAGCCTGCTACCTTAGAGGAACGACTATGTATCAAAAAATAATTTTAGCGTTGTCTCTTGAACACGGCATCTCAGAAAAAGCGATTAGATTGGCGCGGGTTATGAAAAGTGACGGTGGCGAGATTATCGCGATCCATGTGTATGAGCCGCTTCAAGGTTCTGTGAGTGCTTTTGTTTCTGCAGAAGCTGTCGCTGATTCGCTTCAGCATGCAAAAGACGCGCTTGCTAAACGTATTGCTGATCAGCCCGATGTATCATCTGAACTTATTAAAGGTCATTCAGGTCGAGCCATAACCGACTATGCTGCGAAAATTGGTGCTGACTGCATCATCATTGGATCGCATAAGCCTGGATTGCGAGATTTCCTTCTGGGCTCAACATCGGCACGGGTCGTGAGACATGCGCCGTGCTCGGTTCACGTTCTTCGCTAGTACACGTTCGTTGTCTGTGCCGTTGACTTGGAATCGAGTTGCTTCGATGATGGTCGGCGTATCTTGATAAGGAACTGCACCAAATGTCTCAGCCAGCAATAAAGACCGGCTCACAGTATCTTTTTGATTCGAACGAAAAACCTGCACTGCCATTATTTGACGTGCCTTTGATTGAAGCGACCGATGCTTCGGTTAAAGGCTACGGCTATATGGTCGACAACGCAGACGATTGTGATATCGAAATCGTCCGTTGGCCAGCGGCGGGTTGGCGGCCTGTTGATGAAGATTCTGGCGATGAAGGCGGCTTTGTCGAAGGAACGTTCAGTGGTGAATGGACCGGCGATATCTTGATGGGTAAGAACGATGCTGTTGGTGGGCATTACGTTTTGGGCTGGTCGGTCTCGCCAGACCGCGCATCATCTGATGAAGAAACAGTACCGCGTGATCAGGTTCTGTTATGGCATATGAATTATCACCCTGATGGCGGACAGCTATTTTTTCCATTGGATAAAAAACCGTTCGTTGTGCCGGTTGCGTTGCCTGGTGATGATTTTGCCCCTGATAAAGTTGTCGCGTTTTGGTGTGATGGCAGCCGAGGGCTCTACATCCATCCCAATATTTGGCATGAGGGTATTTTTCCGGTTGAAGACAAACAGCGATTTATGGATCGCCAGGGCCGGGTGCACGCCCGTGTCAGCTGTAACGTTGGTGAAGAGTTCGGGGTATATCTCTCGGTGCCGCTGAAAAAATAAGTAAAAACGGAGCGAATAGTTTATTCGCGAACGTGGCTTTGGAGAAACCTAACGTATCAGGTTTATATACCCAGCATCGGCTGCATAATACGTGCGGCCAAACTGCGAAACTTGAGGGGTGCATCGGTAATCGCCAGGCAGATGCAATCTTCATTAGGGCCCGCATAAGGTTGATGCTCGAGGGTCTCATCCGTTTCTTGAAGATCGCCACGTCTATAAGTGCCCTTTGTATCGGTGTACTCACCCGACAAAATCAACGTCAATTCTAACCCGCGGTGCGAGTGTTCAGGCACAGGCCGCCCGGCGGGAATTCTTAAAAGGCGGGCCGTGACATTTTTATCCTGTGTCGGGACGAGTGATTGTAATGCGCCCATCCCTAACCGTTGCCATTTAAGGTCGGCCAGATCTTTCCCAAGATACCCATAGAGCGGTTCTGGCAGTACGTGAGGTCCATGCCGATGCGTCGAAGGAGCAGTTTCATTCTCAGCGTCATCACTGACATCAATCCGCGCCATCATGCGTGCAGCAGCATCGCCGCTCATTTCAGCTGGTGAAATATTCTCCAGCAGATCGCCGCCCATGGCTCCAAGAACATCTACGGTACGACGGCAAGTCGGGCAAAGGGCTAAATGTGTTGCGATGCCGAGACTCCACGTCTCGCCAAGGGTGCCAGAAACATAATCAAGAAGCAGTGCTTCACTAGGATGATGATTGACGTTTATCGAAGGTCTCCTAATTCGGTTCGAATGCGTTTCAAGGCGAGACGAATACGTGATTTTACAGTGCCAAGCGGCACGTTGAGTTCTAAGGCCACTTCGTTGTGTGTTTTATCTTCAAAGTAAGCGAGTTGCAGGACCCGTTGTTGGTCTTCAGGCAACAAAGTTATTGATTTTTTTAATTGATCAGCTTCTTGATCGAACGCAATTTTATCATATGCCATGGGGTCAGGATCGGGCGTAATCGCCGGATCATTCATGTCAGGCTGGGGCCGATTCATTTTGCGTATTAGATCAATCCGCATGTTTCGAGCGATTGTATAGATCCAGGTCGATGCAGACGCTTTTTTGGAATCAAATTGGCTAGCTTTGTGCCAAATTTTGACCATCGTTTCCTGAACCACCTCTTCGGCGAGTTGAGGGTCGCTGCCTTGACGCATGATAAAAGATTTTAGCCGAGGCCCAAAATAGTCAAAAATTTCGGCAAAAGCAGCGCGATCACGATGATCGGCAACTTTGCGTATATGAGCGGACATTTGCTCGGCAATGCTACTTTGATTTTTGCGTTCGGTCATTGATCCTGGGGTCCTGGCGATAGCCGGTGACGAGCGCTGAGCAACAGGTTTCTGCGCCACAGGTGCAGGAGACAAAAGCCCTGCTTGCCCTGAAGACAAATCTGGCTCGAACGTCTGAAATATTGCATTCATATCCCTTGATACGATTATTGCGCCAAATAGATCACTGGATCTAATAATAATTTTTCCACAGGTGAACCATGTTGAAATCGCTCGCGTAAAAAAGTTATTATTGCATTGAAGTTATTAATTTAAATCTATAGAAGAAATTAATTTTGAACAAACAATCCTCGCTAGAAAACCGGTTGAAAATCGCGATTGTCGGGACGGGAGTCGCGGGGATGTCGGCGGCTTGGCTGTTAAACACGTCTCATGACATCACGGTCTA
>CAWUWH010000208.1:0-6422 GCA_963926035.1 uncultured Rhodospirillales bacterium | reverse complement strand
CGTGTGTACCTGTGATGGTGGGTATTCTTATTGGCGAACGCGCACGTAAACACATCAATGAAGAAGCGTTTCGAAAGTTTTTACTTGTTGTGTTATTGATTGTTGGTGTGAACATGTTGCGTCGTGCAATTATGTAAATGATACTGAATTTTAGCGCGAGCATCTGAAGAAAGTCGCTTGATATCTCATGCGTTTCACAGTTTAACAGCTTGAAAATTTATCGCCAGATTTAAAGGCTGTGCATGAATATTGGATTGCCTTGAAAGGTGATCGAATGATGCCGACTTGGAAAGACGTCGATCTTTGTGATTTGCCACTTCATCTTATTCCCACAACGCTCGTTATTGATATTGGCACACCCATTGCCGAGAGTATTTATCGGTTCTGGGGCAGTAAGATGACGACGATCCACGGTAGAGATATGACAGCTGATTGCCCTTATAATATTGAGCCAAAAGATATGGGGCAGCAGCTTTATGAAGATCACTGCGCTATTGCTGAAAAGAAATCTGCCACGGCGGGGCATTACTCTTTCTTTGCGAGCGGCGGGTATGTGCATTCTCATAGTTTGGTGCGCTTGCCGTTGAGCGACGATGGCGAGAATGTTACCCAGATTTTGATTGTGATTGATTATTCTCCAAAAGCTTTGTCACTTATTCATGATGACCGTGAGAAATTCAATGCGATTGCGCGACAAAGTTTTGATCGCGGATAGGCCTAACTTCGCGCATTTATTTGTTATTTTTCAGCCCATGGAAATGGAATTAATTTCTCTAGATTTTCAGAGAGCTCGTACACACTGGCAACAGCCAGCTCATGATCGTATGAGACATTCTCATGCTCAGCGCGTTTACGAACACGTTCATGATGGAACTCCATGACGTCCGGATCCATCGGCATTTCACCGCAGTCAAACATCCGAAGATATCCATCGATATCACGCGCAGGCATTACGCAGCTTTTCATGTAATTGCTCGGCGACCAGGGAATATCCATAACGCCAGCTTCACATGCGTGGATGGTGCCGATGGCGACATCGCCATCTCCCATCTCAAGGATTTTATCCATGATTGGGCGCACTTCTTTGGCAATCATATCGCATTCAGTTTCAAACTCGGGTAATGCGTTCAGACGAATTTGGCGCGCCAAATATACGGCCATGCGTGTACTCCGAAGACCGGCTGCATTTGCTTCCGGGGTCGGGATGCCGAAAGCTTCATGTGAGGATTTGGTTGTCACACTAACGGCACCACCGATGGCGGCCAATGTGCCACCGTAAGCCACCAATGCTTCACATTGTGCCTCGTCGTGTGGCCATGCGCCCATCCAGTGCAATGAAGTAACCGGCGTGAACACATCATGATAACCCTGTTGCTGCAAATATTCCTGGGTTAGAACGCGCGCCATCTTTATAGCAGCCGCATCTTGGACCAGATGCATTGTTTGGCCAAGCTCAAGCCCGTAATTTTTGACGCCTTGTCCAGCCGCCAGCAGGGCATCGATGATAGAGGTCAGGATGGCAATGCAGGGTGGGATGTTGGTTCCGGTCAGAAACCCAGGTTGTCTGCGGTGAAGCTCAACACCGTGGTCGCTGTACATTGCTGCCAGCCGGTCGAGATATTGGTAGTTGCGGATCCCTTGTTCAATCGACAATGATTTCGTGTAGGACGATGTGTAAGCGAGCCCAGAGCCTAAATATCCAGAATAGCCAGCCGCAAAGCCAATCTCGCATGTGAGCTTTGGCATTGATGTCCCGGACAAGACAATGGCCGGTTTATCAATGGCTTCGATTAACTGGCGCGTAACCTTTGGCCCGTAGTTGACCATCGGATAGCCGTTCAGCATAGAGCGTCCAGCTTTCTTGGATTCCTCAATACCGCGTGCCGCATTCTCCCATTGCTCGTTACGAGTATAGCTATCGGTGGTCGTCGGCACGATGTCAGCCTGGCCTTGCTGGTCCAGGCAGATCATCAATTCCTTTTGAAGCTCGAGCGTCCCAAACCCACCGCGCGGTTGCGTCAGGCAACGACCTTCTGCGTCAGCTTGTCGCATGACCCAGCCCAGCTGCTTATGCTTGGGTAGGGATTTATGAAATGCGGCGGCTTCTTCGATATCAACTTCAGCACCGGTTGGCCAACGCGCCAGATTCTTTGCGCGCATAATATCGAATACGTCGTCATCAATCCGTGCGGCTGAGAATGGAATGTCGTCGGCGTCACGCTGTGGGAGTGCGACCATGACCGGTTCCCTTCTTTTCTATTATGTTTGTATGGATGTTGTTATGTGCAAATCGTAATGCGGCTTCTGGGGCTGCGTCAGCCAGCAGACCAACGGCATAAAGTGCGTAAGCCTGATCGACCATTAGCTCAGGTCGTTTTGGGCGTAATGACTCCGCTTCATTATGATCGAATAGCGCTGCCGCAAGAATTTGTTCTGGGCTCTCGCCGTGTGCCAGGACACCGCCGGTGCCAATGATCGTCTCAACATCTGTTAGGTCTTTGCCGTATTGCACAGTGACGGGGCCGGTAACGCTTTGCTTGATTTCGACGCGGCCTGCATGACGTTTCATGGCTCGTGCTACGGCGCAACTAGCGAGTGCTGTATCGAATGATGTTTCTGTCGCGCTGTTTGGTAACCGCTCAATGTCGGCCTCTATTGTTTGAAGCATCGTTTCAATCTCGGATGCAGCAAGACCGCTTCGTGCTGAGAAAATATCCGCACCAATCGTTTCAACAATCGTTCGCGCGTTATGGCGCATCCCAAGGTCACCTTCGACGGTGCGTTTTGCAAAAGGTTCTGGGAGTCCGTACTGCAAAACCCCTCCTTGGGCCGGTTTGCCTTCAGCGATAGAGTGAACGTCTGTCGTTGCGCCCCCCACATCAATAACAACAAGCGGGCCCAGGCCTTTGATGTTTGATGTGCCATTGGCCAACAATCGTGCACCTTCCATAACGGCGGTCGGGGTTGGCATGAGCACAGCATCGAACCGGGATTGGGCGCGGTCGATCCCCTTGGCGTGGACAATGCGTTCAATAAACACGTCCCGGATCGCAGCACGTGCGGGCTCAACGTCCAATACATTGAACTCGGGCATGACGTTTCCGGCAATGCGGGCATCGACACCGAGTGCCTGCAAATCTTTGGCGATATCATCAGCGGCGTTGCGGTTGCCTGCGATAACAACGGGGCATGCGAGTTTAGCTTGAGCAAGCTTCTCGGCATTCCAGCGGATGGTTTCTTCGTTGCCACCGTCTGTTCCGCCTGCGAGCAAAAGGATGTCTGGATTTTTTGCGATAATCCCAGCGGCGTCTTTGTCGGTCAGTTTGTAGGCATGCGCATCAATCAACTTGGCACCAGCGCCAAGTGCGGCAAGCCGGGCAGCTTCGGCTGTGAGTTCTTTAACCAAGCCAACAGTGATCATGGCAAGACCGCCAGCCGCACTTGATGAAGCCAAACGGTATTTAAACTTTGGGAGACGACCAATGGAATCTTCAAGATCGCTAAGGGCGGCGTCTAACCCGCTGGTCACATCGCTTGTGACTGTGCTGGGCCCCTGACCTGCGCCCAGGATTTTCCCGGCATCCAGGTCGATGGCACGCAGCTTTGTATAGGTGCTGCCAAAATCAATTAAGAGTGCAGTGTCGGCTGTCATTACGCGGTTCCGCTGACCTTGCTTTGGAAATCCGTATCTAGTTTTTCAACAACGTCAGGCGTTCGCGTGCCAGGTGGGAATGCGCGGTCAAATCCCATGTCGGTAAAGCGGGTTTCTACTTCTTCCCAAGCTTGCTTGCCAATAACGAGATTGCCTCCGACATAAAGAACGATGTCATCTAATCCGGCCTCGATACACATATCGCGAAAGCCACGACAATCGAGCTCGCCTTGACCATAAAGGGATGAGACCAAGATGGCGTCAGCGGCTGTTTCAATCGCAGCCTTGATGAAGTCTTCAGCTGGCGTCAACGCGCCCAAAGTAACGATGTTAAAGCCTTCTTTTTCCAACGCCATCGAAAGAATGCGATTACCGACGATGTGAGTATCCGCCCCGATCACACCCGTAACCAAAGTTATCGACGCACGTTGTTGTTCAGTTAAAGCTGTCATGTGTCTCAGCCTTCTTCGTCTGCGGCGGCTTGATGGTCGCGCATGGCACCTTCGATTTGCCGGGCGGCGTCCTTGAAGCGATCTAGCTTGGTCAGCGCACCTTCAATTGAAAGACGTGCCACAGGGGCATGAAGTGAAAGGCCCGCAACGACGCGTCCTCTGGGATCGAACACCGGCACGGCAATGCCGATCAAGCCAATCGTGTTTTCTTCGTCATTACAGGCGTAACCTTGTCGGCGAATATATTTAAATTCAGTCTCGAGTGCGCTAGGGCTCGTCATCGTTTTTGCGGTGTACTTTTCTAGAGCACTTGTTGAGAGAATACGTTTTCGAGTCCGCGATGGCAGATGCGCCATCAAGAGCTTGCCAATAGCCGTAGCGTGCAAAGAAACACGCGATCCAATCCCGATCTGTAAGCGCAAAGGCCAGGCACATTCGACCCTGTCGATATAGACAATACTGTCACGATCAAGCACGCCCAGATTACATGTCTCGCCAATGTCGTGGACAAGCCCATTCAGAATTGATCTGGCCGGTGCCGCATGCATAAACGCCGATAATGTATCCGTGGCCAGGGTCATCAAGTTCGGGCCGACCAAATACTTTTCTGCATCAGGTGTCCGTGTCACCAACAACGTATCTTCGAGCTGTTTAACGATACGAAAAACGGTCGGTCTGGGGATGCCTGTCACCAATGCGATATCACCTAAACTTGGTGGTTTGTTAGCATTGAGAATGGCTGAAAGCACCACAATGCTTTTCCCAAGGGCGGAGTTTTGGTCGGGTGCAATGATATGTGAAAGCTGTGTCCCGTCCGGCATGAGACTCTCCTCAGAATAATTCAGATTATAAGTACGATACCTCCTAATGATCTTCTTGAAATTAAATAGATGAAATTGTCTCGTTTATAGAAAATATGAAGAAAATAGTATTTATTGAATGACGGCGTGAGATGGGACAGCATGGCGCAAAGGGGACATACTATTTCAACGCCGGTGCATTCAGACGTAAATATCGATGTTTGGAAGCTGTTTCGACAGGGCTTTCGTGAGGGCTTTAGCTTGCCCGCCTTTATGGTCTTGGCGAGCATGATTGGTTACGGGGCTCTCGTGCATTCTGCTGGTATGAATATCTTTATCGCGATTGTATCGACGATTGGTATTTGGGGGCTACCGGGTCAGGTCGCGTTCGTTGAATATATTATTTTGGGTGCACCTGTAGCTTCGCTTTTGTTAGCCGTATCGCTCGCAAATATGCGCTTTTTACCAATGAGTTTATCGCTTGTTCCGTTGTTCCGTGGTTCCCCGTCCGGTTGGCGTTGGCGGTATCTTTGGGTGCAGGTGATGTCAGTGAACACGTGGGTGGGTTTGCTTCGAAAAGTTCCAGAACTGACCCCGGATGAACGCGGACCTTATTACGCAGGTTTTTCGAGTGTTTGTTTGATGACCGGCACGGTGGGTACGACGCTTGGGTTCCTCATGGCTGAGACTTTGCCATTCTTTATTACAGTCACATTGGTTTTTATAAATCCGATTTATTTTGCATTTGTTTTTGCAGCGATGCGTGTTCGCGCTTGTCTCATTGCCTTTGCCGCAGGGGCAATAACAGGTCCTCTTTTTTATCTACTGACACCTGAATGGAGTCTGCCAATCTGCGGTATCGTCGCAGGCACCGCTGGTTTTTATGCAGACCGGTTGTTGCGGAGGTTCGCATGACGGATGCGATGAGCACCAGTGCACAAGCAGCGCCATGGGTACTTCTTATCATGGCTATTTCTGCGACATACTTATGGCGTGGGATGGGTGCCGTCATTGCTGCCAGGATTGATCCAGAAAGTGAGTTTCTTCAGTGGATCGCATGTGTCGCATATGGACTTCTTGCCGGTCTTATTTCACGCATTATATTTTTACCCGTCGGCCTGTTGGATAATACCGAGCTTGTCGACCGGTTGGGCGCGACGGTGTTTGGGTTTGTGTTGTTTGTTATCTTCAAGCGCAATATTGCGGTTGGTACATTGAGCGCAGCCGGGCTTTTCATGCTGCTTGTATGGCTGCGCACTCAAGGTATCCTGTCCGCATGAAAAAGTATTTTTGTGTGCTTGGATTATCATGTGTCGTGGCCTTCTTCGTCTTAATAGGCGGAGTGGCTAAAGCACAGGAATGCAGTGCGCCCGCACCTGTATGTGCTGCAAAAGCCAGCGTCGTGAAAATCGCATCTTTTGAGCCTATCGGCAGTGCTGTGATTATCAATGATGGGGTGCTCGTGACCAACCGGCACATGGTTGCTGATAATCAGCATGTCGAATTGACGCTGCCGGA
>CAWUWH010000207.1:0-14175 GCA_963926035.1 uncultured Rhodospirillales bacterium | reverse complement strand
GGCAACGATTGAGATACGAGCAACGCCAGACATGTCTAGCATCATCACCAAATATTCAGATGCCATAAATGCAGCATACATAATGACGCCATCAATAATAAATGCCTGATATCTCCGAGTTAAACTAGGATAGAGGCGGTGTTGGATTGCTTGATGCACATCATCCTCGATTTCGCGTATAGGTAGCCAGTAATCATCAATTTTTGTTTCTCATTTCAAGAAAATTGTTTTCTTTAGTTGATAATTGGTTGTTCCCCTATACTCCACCCATGACCGACGGTGCCCCAATCATTGACGAGACGTTTGCTGACGCGGTGCTGGGGCGGTACTGGCATGCGGTCGAGGATGGGCGTATTCAGTGCGACATTTGTCCGCGGTTTTGTAAGCTGCGTGATGGGCAGCGGGGGCTGTGTTTTGTGCGTGGTCGGCAGGGGGACGAGATCGTCCTTACCACCTATGGCCGCTCCAGTGGATTCTGTGTTGATCCGATTGAGAAAAAACCCCTCAACCATTTCCTGCCAGGGACGCCGGTGCTGAGCTTTGGGACGGCGGGGTGTAATCTCACCTGCACATTTTGCCAAAACCACGATATCTCCAAATCACGCGCCTATGATAAGCTGCAAGCCAAGGCTTCGCCCGAGATGATCGCCAATGCGGCTGTGAAAACAGGCGCGCGTTCTGTGGCTTATACTTACAACGATCCGGTGATTTTTCTCGAATACGCGGTCGATGTCGCACAGGCCTGCCACGAGCGGGGGGTAAAGAACGTTGCCGTTTCGGCTGGATGTATTTGTGAAGAACCGCGTGCTGAATTCTTTTCGCACATGGATGCGGCGAACATTGACCTCAAAGCCTTTACCCAGGAATTTTACTGCAAACTCTGTAGCGCTGATCTGGCACCGGTCCTAGAAACCCTCAAATACCTAAAGCACGAAACCGACGTGTGGTTCGAGATCACGGATCTGCTGATCCTGGGCGAAAACGACAGCGAACACGAAGTTGAGGAAATGACCCAGTGGATTGTCGAGAATCTGGGTCCCTATGTGCCGGTGCACTTCACGGCATTCCATCCGGATTGGAAAATGATGGATAAGCCACGTACGCCGCCAGCGACGCTTATGCGCGCTCGCGATATCGCCCTCAAAAATGGTATCCGATATGCATATTCGGGCAACATTCATCACAAACCAACGCAAAGCACCTACTGCCATAATTGTGGTGAGGCCGTGATCGGGCGCGATTGGCATGAATTGTCAGAATGGAAACTTCAGTTTGGTGGCAACCATATCTCTGACTGTAAAAGCTGTGGCACCCAACTCGCAGGTGTGTTTGAAGAAAAACCGGGCACGTGGGGGCGCAGGCGTGCGCCATTGAAATTCAAGACTTAATACCTGCGTCGAGTGCAGGGAAACGTGACAATCATGAACTGAGCTGTTACATGCATATAACGTATAAATGGTATGATTCAGGCCTGCCTACATGACGAAAAATCAAATTCTCGTAATCCTTAAAGTTATAGTTTCAGGCGGACTTATTTGGTTCTTGCTGTCATCAATCGATATTGGTGCGGCAAAGGATCGAATTCTGGGCGCTGATCCCGTGATGATCCTGTTTGCTGGAGTTGTTTTACTGATACAAATGGGTGTTGGTGGTGCGCGATGGTGGGCTGTGATGCGTGCGATCGAAACACCGCTTCCCTGGTTTGAGCTGACAAAGCTGTTTTGGATTGGGGGCTTTTTTAGTCAGGCATTGCCCTCGTCGGTAGGTGGCGATCCTATTCGAATTTACATGGCCTACAAAGATGGGTTGCCACTTAGCAAAGCCATTAATGGTGTGATGCTTGAGCGCGTGGTCACAATTATTGGCTTAACGATTCTAGCGATAGCTGTTCAGCCATGGTTTGTGCCTAAGCTCAATGCTGAGACACAAATGTTAACGTTAACCGTTTTGGCCATGCTTGGTGCAGGTACAATCTTTGGCGTCATTGTTTTGTTGTATCTGGATCGATTGCCCGAAGCTTTGAGCAAATTCAGGATAGTACGCGGTATGAACGCGTTGGCCGCCGATTCGCGACTGCTGTTTCTCAGGCTAAAGGGTGCTGTGCTTGCGAGTATCTTTGGCATCCTAACCCATGTGAACATTTCACTCTGCGTGTTCTTTTTGGCGATGAGTATCGGCGTTGATGTGACGTGGCTTGATTGCATGGTCTTGATGCCATTGGTTATTCTCGTAACAACATTGCCAATTTCAATCGCAGGCTGGGGTGTGCGCGAAGGCGCAATGGTGACGGCATTTGCGCTTGTCGGTGTGCCCGGCGAAGGTGCTTTGGTTCTGTCGCTCATGCTTGGAATTTTAGGTATCGTTATGATGATACCAGGGGGAGGTTTTTGGCTCATAAGGCGGAAGGCCGGAGAGGCGATGTCCGCTGCTGATGCCGAAGCGGCCGTCGAACAAGAACTCGAAAATACCAAGGATGCATCGTCAAAAAACGTCTGAGCCCTTGAACCCCGCGTGAGGGGCTATACACTCGCTGTTAAATCATCTCACCAGCGAGGACTCTCATGAAGATTACGTTTTCCAATCCTGCCCAACCGACCAAAGGTATCGCCGTTGTATTTTCTGCTGAACGCGGAAAATGGTCAGACAGCGCCGCCAAACTTGATACGAAACTTAAAGGTGCGCTAAAGCGTGCTGCCAAGGCGTCTCGCTTTGAAGGCAAGCGCGGCCAGACGATGACCGTATTGGCACCTACAGGGTCCAATTTTGAGCGTGTGCTGTGTGTTGGTGTTGGTAAGCCGGGCGACATGACATTCGAAAACATGACCGAGCTTGGCGGTAAGGTTTTTGCAGCCCTCAAGGGCGCTGGAACAGCGGCGGCAGTTTGTGCTGATGCATTCGATAAATCATCTTTGAAAGCGGCTGACGTTGCTGCGGCAATTTCTTATGGGGCATTGCTCCGCGCCTACAGGTTTGAAAAATACAAAGGCAAAGAAAAGCAAAGCAAAGATCCGGTTATTGGCTCTATGGCTGTGCATTGCCAGGGCGCGCCGGCAGCAAAGTCTTGCTATGCGAAACTCGCCAAAATTGCTGATGGCGTTTACTTCACACGCGATCTGGTTTCTGAGCCACCTAACATTTTGTACCCTGCCGAGTTTGCAAAGCGCCTCAAGCGTGACCTGACCAAGCTTGGTGTCAAAGTAACGGTTATGGGCGAAGCGCAGATGCGCAAGCTTGGTATGGGGTCATTGCTTTCAGTGGGTGACGGTAGTGCACGTGAAAGCCAGATGGTTGTCATGGAGTATAACGGCCTGCCTGCCGCAAAGAAAAAAGGCTCACAGCCGATTTCTTTCATTGGTAAGGGTGTGTGTTTTGATACCGGTGGTATTTCACTCAAGCCAGCTGGTGGCATGGAAGACATGAAGTGGGACATGGGCGGTGCCGGCGTCGTATCTGGATTGATGAAGGCCCTCGCAGGTCGTAAGGCAAAATGCCACGTTATCGGCGCCGTTGGTCTCGTTGAGAATATGCCGGATGGCAACGCAACGCGTCCTGGCGATATTGTTGAATCAATGTCTGGTCAGACGATTGAAATTCTCAACACAGATGCAGAAGGTCGTTTGGTTCTGTGTGATGTTCTGCATTATGTGAACGAGAAGTATAAGCCGCAATTCATGGTTGATCTGGCGACATTGACGGGTGCGATCATTATCGCACTTGGCGCTGAGCGTGCAGGTTTGTTCTCAAACAATGACAAACTCTCTGAGCGACTTTTCGATGCGGGCGAAGCCATGAACGAGCGTATTTGGCGTTTCCCACTTGGCAAAGAATACGATAAGGATCTGGATACGGATGCTGCTGATATGAGAAATATCGGTGGTGGCCGAGGTGCTGGCTCAATTACTGCTGCGCAATTCCTGCAAAGGTTCGTCGGCGATACACCATGGGCGCACCTGGATATTGCTGGCGTCACGTGGTCCAAGAAGGACAGCGCTGTTGTGCCACGCGGTGGTACAGCCTTTGGTGTCCGCATGTTGGACCGCTTTGTCGCTGATCATTACGAGTAAATCAACCAAGGCTGGGTGTGGCGTGTATCATGACTGAAATTGGTTTTTACCACCTGACGCGCTCGGGTCTTGAACAGGCCCTGCCACAACTTTTGCAAAAAACCATGGAAGCGGAAAAGCGTGCCTTGATCGTTCTGGGCACGTCCGATCGCGTGCAGTGGCTCAATGATCAGCTGTGGACGTATGATGCTGAGTCGTGGTTGCCACATGGATCAAAGAAAGATGGTGATCCTGAATTGCAGCCTATTTGGCTCGACACCACGGACGAAAATGCCAACGGTGCGCAATTCTTATTTTTGGCTGATGGCGGTGTCACCTCAGACGTCAGTTCATTTGAACGGTGCTTTGATTTGTTCGATGGCCGTGACGAAGACGCCGTTGCATCTGCTCGTGCACGCTGGAAATCCTTGAAAGACGAAGGTCACGATCTCACATATTGGCAACAAGGTGAACGTGGTTGGGAAAAGAAAGTTTAATGTTCGGAGAGATGAGATGACGAAGCGATGGGTGAATAGACCTGAGGGATCAACTTGGGGCGATTGGGGCGAAGACGACCAGTTGGGTCGTGTGAATTTGCTAACACCGGAAAAAGTTAAAGCGGCCGTTTCTGAAGTGCAGGATGGTCGGTCGTTTTGCTTGTCTTTGCCGCTCGATTTACCCGGCGGAAATAGCGTAAACCCAAAACGTCATCCGCCAAAATTCGGCGTCGTCAATCATCCTCCGGGAAGTGATGGCGTCTATTATAATCTGGTCTGGAAAGACTATCAGGACGGCAACATGGATGTGTCGTCTGATGAATGTACGACGTTATGGAATCAATACTCTACGCAATGGGACAGCTTCGCACACGTTGGTAGTTTGTTTGATGCCAATGGCGATGGCGAGCCTGAAAGTGTTTACTACAACGGCTTTCGCGCAGGCGAAGAAATTCTTGGGCCTGACCATGCGGACGGTATGGGCGCGCGGGCATTATCTGTTGGCGGTATGGCCAAGGCTGGTATGCAGGGCCGCGGCGTGATTTTGGATATGGTGCCGCATGTTGGCACGGGGCGAACTGTTGTTGGCTATGACAGCCTTATGGAAATGCTCGACGCTGATAAGATCGTCGTTGAAGAGGGTGATTTCTTCCTGTTCCATACCGGCTGGGACGATATGATATTGGATATGGCTGGTGATCCTGATGCGAAGAAGCTTCATTCCAGCGGTGCTGTGTTGGATGGATATGACGAGAAGCTTTTGCAGTGGATCACAGACAGTGGTGTTGTTGCGATGATTTCTGACAACATGGCCGTTGAGGACTCAAGCGGATTTGGCGAGGCTCAAGGTGGATGTTCACGCTTGCCGCTGCATCGACATTGTCTGTTCCGCTTAGGTGTTCACTTGGGCGAATTATGGCATCTGTCTGAGTTAGCGACAGCGCTGCGAGACCAGGGACGCTCTCGTTTCCTCCTGACGGCACCGCCATTGTATTTGCCAGGTGCTGTGGGTTCCCCGTCGACACCCATTGCGACGATCTAAATGCAACAACGAGACTTTGATGCAGACCTTAAAGGCCCTTTAGACGGGGTCCGTGTGCTTGATCTGTGCCGCCTGGTGTCAGGGAATATGCTGACCCATCAGCTGGCTGATTTTGGCGCGGATGTGACTAAAATCGAGCCAAGTGGAAAGGGTGATCCATTACGTGCCTGGACCAAGGGCGGATACGATACTTTCTGGAAAGCGTACTGCCGCAATAAGAAAAGTATCGCACTGGATTTTCGTGCTGAAGGTGCGGCAGCGGTCATTCTAAAACTGGTTGAACACGCCGAAGTCTTTGTTGAGAACTTTCGTCCGGGACGTCTCGAGCAGATGGGACTTGGACCGGATATTCTGCACAAACATAATCCAAAACTCATCATTGTTCGCATATCAGGATTTGGTCAGACAGGACCTTATAGTGATAGACCGGGCTTTGGCTCATTGGTTGAAGGCATGTCCGGGTTTGCGTTTCGAAACGGTTTCCCAGACCGCCCGCCACTGCTGCCGCCCATTGCTATGGCGGACATGATTGCGGGCCTCCAAGGTGCTTATGCGACCATGGTGGCAATCCGGGAAATTGAATTGAAGGGCGGGCAGGGACAGGTCATTGATATGTCTTTGCTGGAACCAATTCTGTCGACACTGGGTCCCGCTGCGATGGATTTTAAAGCCACTGGCGATATTCCAGCCAGAGTCGGTAATCGTTCTCATACCTCTGTACCTCGCGATGTCTATACAACACGAGATGGCAAGTTTATCTCGCTGTCGGCATCCATTCAGCAAATGGCTGAGCGTGTGTTTAGGACGATCGGCCGCGAAGATATGATCGACGATCCACGCTACCGAACCAATGCGGACCGGGTCCAGCGATGCGACGAAGTGAATGACATTGTCGCAGATTGGGTTGCCGCACGTGATCAGGTCGAAGTGTTGCGGATCTTTGCTGAGGCAGGGGTGACGTCTGCGCCAATATATAATGCTGAAGATTTGCTGGCAGATCCGCACGTGAACGAACGGGGTGTGCTGGTTGAAGTGCCGGATGATGATTTGGGCTCAGCACCTATGCATAACATCCATCCCTATATGTCCGAGACACCGGGTGGCTTCAGAATACGTGCGCCAAAGCTTGGTGAGCATACGGATGAAATGCTTTTAACGGCTGGATTTACTGCTGAAGAAATCACTGCATTGCGCGATAAAAAGGTTGTTTCTTAATAGTTTAGTGGACGGGATGACGTCGGCGAATGCTCCACGCAAGGAGCATCCCGATACCGCCAAAAATAGCCATCGCAAAGAAGGCATCGCCCGCATAGTCTTCGTACAAATGCCCGGATAACACGCTTATTAAACCGAGACCAAAACCAGAAACGATTAAGGCATAAAGCGTTTGAGCTGTCGCTGAAATCTCTTCGGGCATCCGGTCTGCAATGAAGTAAATAGCGCCTAAGTGTGTTGCGCCAAATGTGAACGCATGCATAATCTGTAGCGCCGCGATCGCCCAAAGGCTTTCTGCAAACGGGGTCATGCTCCATCGTAACAAACAGGCGAGGCCACCCAGGGCAATCAGGCGCGCCGGGCCAATCCGTTTGATTGCGTTTGCGGCGAAGACAAACAAGATAACTTCGGCCAGCACGCCCTCAGCCCAAAGCAATCCGATGACGCCTTCGCTAAAGCCCATGCGGAGCCAGTTGATCGTGCCAAAGCTGTATAAAAGTGCGTGTGAGCCTTGGATACAGGCTGTTGCTGCAACGAAAATAACGAACGTCTTGTCGGTTAGGACGCGGGTAATCGGGCCGGGGCCTTCTGATTTAGGTGACGGGGTTGAACGGAAATCAGGCGCGATATAGGTGCCCAGCGCATACAGCGCAATCGCGATGGCGATGGCTTGCCAGATCAAATCAGGCTCTGCACCCTTGAGGTAATACCCTACACCTGATGCCCCCAAAATGAAGGTGAGCGAGCCCCACAGGCGAATGCGTCCATAATCGAGACCATGACGCTTGGCGCCGAGCATGGTCAGACTTTCGCTTAGCGGCATGATCGGGCCCATCACCCCGATTAAACATGCCTGCAAAATCAATATGGCTGCAAAGCTATCGACGATGGCGAACGGCATGAAAAAGATGAACGACAGCGTAGAAAGTATAGCCATCAAGCGTTTACGCTCGCCGGTGCGATCTGCGAAGCGCGCGCTGAGCGGGCCCACGAAGGCACGAATAAGGCTGCCGGCAGCGATCACAAGGCCGATCTGGGGTGGTGTCAGGCCTTTGGCTTCAAGCCATACTGGCCAGAACGGCATCATAATGCCGACAACCAGAAACATCCCGCCATACAAGAGTGAGAGCCGAAAAGCTGCGTTCATGAGCTGATCGATTTTGCAAATTCGCCCAGCTCACCCAGACTTTTGATGGCCCGAGATCCGTACCATGATGTCATCTCACCATCGATCAGATGTGTCTTTGCGGCGTGGTCTGGAAATTCACGTCGAAAATCATCGATATGAGTCTGCGTAAATGTATAGGGTTCTGAGGAAAACAGGACGAGGTCGATCCTGCATAAACCTGCATCATTAAGCATAATTTCCGGATACCTCGCTGCATCACCGCTAAGCGATGAGTTTGCACCCGGAGTGACGGCATGCCAATTTATTAATGATAACATATTCCCGATATACGTGTTTTTTGTGATTGCCATCCATGGTTCGTTCCAGATTAAATATAGAACGTTCTTAGGCTCGCTTAAGTTCAAAATCTGTAAACGCGCTTTTGCGATTTCAAATTTCTGAACCAGATTATTCGCCAGGTCAGATGCACCAAAGATACCCCCGATCAACTGATAAAGGCCAATATTGTCATCAGGGGCCATCGGATGAGTAACGACAACCTCAATACCTGCATCACGAAATGCATTCGCCATGCCGCGGGGGTTCTCGTCGATATTTACGAGCGCATGGGTTGGCTTTAAAGCCAGCACGCGCTCCATATTCACTTTCTTGGTGCCACCAACAGAGGGGATCGCATCAATCTGATCTTTGGGATGGATACAGAAATGAGTGCGCCCAACGAGTTGATCTCGCAACCCTAAGTCAAAGAGGAGTTCAGTTAGGCTTGGAACAAGGGAGATAATACGCGCGTTAGTAGTAGGTACGTGTGAGGTGCCAAGGTAGTCTTTATAAGACCCAACCATGTTTACTTACGCAATACCGTCTAGCGTTTCCTGAGCAGACATCCATTCCGCTTCGGTCTTTGAGAGCGCTTCTTTGACGTTCGCGTGCATGAGCTGCAAATCCATCAACTTACTGGTTGAGCCATTATAGACGTTTGGATCTGCAAGCTGGGCTTCGATCACCGTTTTCTCTTCGGTCAACTTGGCCATGTGGGTCTCGGCCTTCTTGATAGATTTTCTGAGGTCAGCCGAAGCCTGGCGCTGGGCTGCGCGTTCTTTCCGTGCTTGTTTACGGTTGTCGCGACTATGCCCGCCATCCGTTGTAGTCTTTTCAGCACTGCGTTTCGCACGCCTGGTCGCTTGAAGCTCTGCGCTGTATTCATTCAGCGTACCATCGTAAGGCTCGCATTTGCCATCTGCGACAAGCCATAAACTGTCCGCTACCAACTCGATCAAGTGCGCATCGTGACTAACGAGAATAACAGCCCCCTCAAACGCGTTAAGCGCCTGTACAAGGGCTTCTCGGGCATCAACGTCCAAGTGGTTGGTGGGTTCGTCGAGCAGCAGAATGTTCGGTTTGCCACAACTCATCAACGAGAAAAGCAAGCGGGCCTTTTCACCACCCGATAGTTTTGCAACCTGTGTATCGGCTTTGTCAGACGAGAATCCAAATCGACCCAAATGGCCACGGACCTGGCTTTCTTTTTTATCACCAAGAGCGCGCATCACATGGTGATATGGCGTTTCATCCATGTTGAGTTCGTCAGTTTGATGCTGTGCAAAATACCCGACTTCAATTTTTGAAGCTTTTACAATCTGGCCGACTTCGGGCTCAAGACGGTCACAGAGCATCTTGATCAAGGTCGACTTACCGTTACCGTTGGCACCAATCAGCGCAATCCGATCTTCAGGATCAATACGTAAATCAAGATTGCTCAGGATCGGCTTGCCGGGCTCGTAGCCCACATTCACATCTTGAATGGAGATCAAAGGAGGGGCCAGCTCCATAGCACTTGGGAACGAGAACTGTATGGATTTATCTTCCATCGCAGCCGCAATAGGTTCCATCTTTTCCAGCAATTTAATCCGGCTTTGCGCTTGTTTGGCTTTGCTTGCCTTGGCGCGAAAGCGGTCGACGAAGCTTTGAATATGTGCGCGCGCGGCTTCTTGTTTTTCTTGCTGTTTGGCTTCGTGCATCATGCGTTCACGGCGCGTGCGCTCAAAGCGGTCATAGTTGCCGATATAGCGGGTCAGCGTCAGTTCAGCCAAATGGACAATGCCACCGACAACTTCGTTCAGGAACCGGCGATCGTGCGAGATCACAAGCAGCGTGCCGTTCCAGTTTTGTAAATATTGCTCAAGCCAAAGTGCGGCTTCGAGGTCCAGGTGGTTCGTTGGTTCGTCCAATAGCAAAAAATCAGGACGCGCAAACAAAACGGCTGCCAAAGCGACACGCATGCGCCAACCACCAGAGAAATCTGAACATGGTCGTTGCTGGGTTGCTTCATCAAAGCCCAGGCCCGCCAAAATTCGAGCCGCGCGCGCAGGTGCCCGTTCAGCATCAATATCGACCAGCCGCATATGGATTTCGGAAATACGTGCAGGATCAGTTGAGGTCTCAACTTCGGTCAACAATGACGCGCGTTCCGTGTCCGCTGCCAGCACCGTATCAATAAGGCTGCCCTGGCCCGCAGGCGCTTCCTGCGCTACTTCACCAAGCCGAACACCCTTTTGCAGGTGGATTGAACCACCGTCAATTTGGACGTCGCCAAAGATAAGTCGGAACAAGGTCGTCTTGCCGGTACCGTTACGCCCAACAAGACCCAATTTCTGCCCAGCCTCAACGTTGAGAGACGCATCTTCCAACAAAGTTCGGCCCGCAATGCGGTATGTGATATTTTGTATGACTAACATGGGCCGGGTCTTAGCATGCAAATCAGCGCATCGAAAGGGGGTATACATTCACCTTTACCAAACCTTTCCTTTTTAGATGGGGAGAGGGATTGAATTGTACCTTGATGCGAGTGTCTGCCCTTGATCTGATTTTGTATTTGTTTGAATTGGCGAAGAACTATTCTGACTATAGTTTCGTATTGGATATGTAGATTTCTGAATGACGGGTTAGGCGATATGTTTAAGAAAATTGGCATAACAGTGGCGTTTTGTATTTTTCTTGTCGGATGCAGCAGCCTTAAGTTTGCATATGGATTTATGGAAACTTTGGTACGCGACCGGGCGGAAAACTATCTGGATATCGGTGAAAACGATGTCATGGCGCTCGAAGATGAAATCAGTGCATTGGTCACGTGGCATCGAAATGAGATGTTGCCGCATTACGCAGTATTTTTAGAAAGTCAAGCGCTGTTGGCGGAAACTTCAGGCTGGACTCGACCTCAAGTCAATGAGGTGGTCATGATGTTCCGCACGATGATTAAGGACACAAGTCATGGGGCGGCACCATTTATAGCGCGCGTTTTGGTCAAGCACACATCCACGTCCAAAGTGAATTACATGGAATCCGCGATGAACGAGGTGATATCTGAACGCAGAGAGCAATATGACGCGCCTTTGGCGGATCAAATTGATGCTGCTGTTGATAAATCTGTAGCAAACTTTGAACGTTTCTTCGGCACATTAACGGAAGAACAAATTGCGATTGTCCGTAAACACAAAGCTGAGACATACGACCCAACGGGTGGCTGGCTTGATTGGCGGATTAAACGTCAACAGGATTTGTTGCGGTTCCTTCGGACAGAACCTTCGGTCTCCGATATTGAGGACTACGTTAAAGTCGCATTGACCACGCCTGAAAAAATTGTTGGTGAAGCTTACCGTGAACGGGCGGATCGATGGTGGGCTGGGCAGGCTGAACTGATTTACGATCTAGTGGACAAATTTGATCTGGAACAGCGCCAAACAACCGCAGAAAACTTGCGCGGATATGCTGTAGATATGGTTGAATTGGCGGACGCCTCCTGATGTTTTTTCCTGCTTAGCATCTTTTTGTATTTAGATAGTTGTGCTCACCCCCTCACCTAACCTCTCCCCTTTAGAAAAGGGGGGGGGAGGGATTAAACTGTACCTTGCTGAGAGAGGCTAGATGAGCGGCGTTAATTCCGTAAAGGTCGCCAATTTCGTATTTGGGATTTTGCCTGGGCGAGGGCATTTGCATCAAGCATGTTGGTGATACGGGCCTTTTCACGGACCAGGTCGGCGCGAGTCGCTGCGGGCCATAATCGTTCTGCCAATGAAATCCATTGATAGGCGGCAATCGCATCGGTCTGGATCCCTTGGCCCTTAAAGTACATCGCGGCCAGACGACGTTGTGCCGGTGCATAGCCGTTGTTGGCTGAAAGTTGCAAAATTGCAAAGCCATTTCGGCGACTGGCAATATCCCTATCTAACAATAAACGCGCCAGATCAAACCGTGCTGGTGCGTGACCTTTGCTGGCGGCTTTCGATAGCCAATGCTTGGCGGTTTCGATATCACGCGGTAAGGCGATGCCTTCTTGATAAAGCTGCCCGAGCTCGTGCTCGGCGGGGGCAAAACCTTTGTCTGCCGAAACACGTAACCATTTAAGCGCTTTCGGATAGTCGCGGCGGACTCCATCACCTAATCGATAAATCCGGCCCAGTGCATAAGCGGCTTCTGAAGAACCATTGCTAGATGCATTTTGGTATAACGCTAAGGCCTGTTCAATGTTTTGCGGAATCCCCAATCCAAGCTTATGCGCATTTGCCAATTTGAAGGCGGCGTCCGCATGTCCATGGTCGGCGGCGCGCATAAACCAACCCGCCGACATGGAAAGGTTTCGTTCAACGCCATCGCCATTGAGATACAATTCGCCAAGCGCATATGCCGCCTCGGCATCGCCAGCACGTGCATCGGGCTCAAGTAATGGGACGGCTTCGCTAACATCCCCAGCCCGTTAAAGGGCCAAGCCTTCTGAGAACATGCGCGGTAGGCCTACCCCAAATATAAGGTTGAGGGTTGGGAGCGCGCAGAACGCCAGTATCAAAATACCCAGAACAGCTTGATGACGTCTTTTGGATGTGGCGGGTTTTTCGGATTTGAGCGTAGGTGCCGCCGCATATGTTTTGGCGGCATCTCGGATAATTCGTTTTATGTCATCGGCACGGCTTGGCCATTGAAAGCCGACATCCACTGCAATGGCGATTTGCGGTGTGCCACCAAGAGCGTCGCGTAATTTTGTGGCGCGCCAGTTGATATCTTGTGGCTGTTTCAGATGGATAATCAGACGGTCATGGATATCACCGGTTTGGCCGCGACGTGTTTTGGCTTCAACCTTTCTAATCTCACCCCATTTCAAGGTGTCCTGAATCAGGGCGGGTAACGTAATGCCTTCGGGTGAAATCGTCATGAGGGCGGCAGGGTGCAGCAACCGATACGCCAAGAAAGCGAGGAGGGCCATGGCAGCGGTATTGGATATGATCCAGATCGGCACACCGGTTTCGATAACAATGTCTTTTTGGAAAGCGATCAATGCAGCACACAGCAGCGCAAGCGCGACAATCGTTGCGGCATAAGGTAATCGTCGTGGCCTGATCTCGGTCAGCGGCTTGTTGTTATGATCATGTCGCATGTTCCGTTTAGAGTAGCATTCATTTGTGATCGCCACAGGGAATGCATCTTTTCTCAAATGCGCGAACGCGCGGTCTGAAAAAAAGGTCTTATTTGCCAAGGGATTGCGAGCGCAACTCAACAAGCGCTAAGCTATCTGTATTTTTAACATTAAGGGTATAAGCGCGTATGATGATCCTCGTTGGTCAACTCGATTCGCCATTTGTAAGACGTGTGGCCGCAACGATGAGCCATTATGGCTTGCCGTTTGATCGCCATGCCTTGTCCGTGTTCGGTGACCGTGACGAAGTTGCGCGCCTAAATCCACTCGCCAAAGTGCCTGCATTGATCATTGATGACGGTGAGGCCTTGGTCGACAGTGCAGCCATCATTGATTGCCTCGACCAACTTGCAGGGCCGGGAAAGTCCCTTACACCGTTGGATGGCGTGGCGCGCTGGAAAGTCTTGCGACATGCGGCGATTGCGATGGGCATATCAGAACGTGCTGTGCAGTTGCGGATAGAGATGTTCCGCCGTCCCGAGCATCTTCAAAGTGCTGAATTTATTGATGGATACAAAATGTCCATTCGAAATAGCCTCGATGTTTTAGAGCGTGACGCCGTCGGGCCATGGGTGTCTGCGAGTGGGCCAACGCAGGCAGATTTTTCTGTGACCGCCGCACTGACACATTTAACCAACAGGGTTGATGATTTTTCTGATCTGCAGGCGTGGCCGAAACTTAGTGCCATTCGAGAGCAGGGTGAAGATCTCGACGCATTTCGAAATAACCCATTCATCGAAGGTTAAGAAAGCGGTTTTCGTACCCGGTGTATAAAGTGTAACGTT
>CAWUWH010000206.1:0-4827 GCA_963926035.1 uncultured Rhodospirillales bacterium | reverse complement strand
TCCACCGCCGCCCGCTGCGGCTTTGATCAAGACGGGATACCCAATCTCTTTGGCCCAACGTTCAGCGTCTTCGAATGTGTAAACTTCACCATCTGATCCAGGCACACAAGGAATGCCAACCTCTAGAACAGCTTGCTTTGCCGCAATTTTATCGCCCATCAGGCGGATATGAGCTGGCGTGGGTCCAATAAAGGTTATGCCATGTTCGCCAACCATTTCTGCAAAATCTGCATTCTCAGACAAGAAGCCATAGCCGGGATGGATTGCGTCAGCACCAGTGATCGAGGCCGCAGAAAGAATTGCTGACATGCTCAAATAGCTGTCACACGCTGCTGGTGGACCAATGCAGACACTTTCATCAGCAAGTCGCACGTGCATCGCGTTTGCGTCTACCGTGGAATGCACTGCCACAGACTTAATCCCCATTTCGCGGCACGCGCGCATGATACGGAGCGCGATTTCGCCGCGATTGGCTATGAGGATTTTTTCAATCATTCAAATTATTCCTGTTACTCAATGATGACTAAGGGCTCACCAAATTCGACTGGTGTGCCGTCTGTAACAAGGATGCGTGAGACTGTGCCTGATTTGGTCGCTACAATCGGATTGAACACCTTCATCGCTTCAATCAACAGTATGGTGTCGCCTTCTTTGACGCTATCACCTTCACTGCAAAATGGGTCACTCTTTGGGTCCGCCGAGAGATAACAGACGCCCACCATAGGCGACTTAATAGCGCCCGGGTGTGCTGCAGCGTCCTCTGCAGGCGTTGCGACGGGTGCAGCTGAGGCAGACGCCAGTAAAGGTGCAGGCGCAGCGTAGCTGGACGCAGAAACGCCAGCTTTTGCGACACGTATCTTGCTGTCACCTTCTTCTAGTTCTATTTCGCCAAGCCCTGTCTCATCGAGCAATCCGGCAAGTTGTCTGATCAGAGCTTCATCAACCTTCAAGCTGGATTTTATATCCTTAGCCATACTTTATATTCTCCCGTCGAGCCGTCTTATAATGGCTTCAATTGCTAATTCGTATCCATGTGAACCAAGACCGCAAATCATACCGTCTGCAACGCGTGCAATGTATGTCTCATGGCGAAATGACTCGCGTTGATGGATATTTGATAAATGAACTTCAATGATTGGCATGTCGCAGGTATTCAGCGCATCAAGAATGGCAACGGACGTGTGGGTGTATGCTGCTGCATTAATGATGATGCCTTGTACACTCGTGCGTGCTTCTTGAATCCAGGTGACAAGCTCGCCTTCAATATTGGATTGGCGGAAATCAACGACTGTACCAAGTTGTTCTGCACGCTTTGCACAAATTGCCTCGACGTCACTAAGCGTCTCCGAGCCGTAAATTTCAGGCTCGCGTGTCCCCAACATATTAAGGTTGGGGCCATTTAAAATCATTATCTTCGTCGTCATCGTCTTGTCGGTTCCAAACCCTATATGACTATAAAAGCGATTCTTTCATTTATATCACACTGAGTGCCTTGAGAAACAGGACGTTTTCCCGCAAATTGCCGCGTTGAAGGTGGTGCGCCATCTGAGCATACTTAAGAAACGCTGATAAGGACGAGAGATGAACATTACGATCAACGGTGAAACACGGGAAATTGACGCGTCACTTAGCGTTGACGGTTTGTTACGTGATATAGGTCTCGACCCGACGAAAGTCGCAGTTGAGCGAAACCTCGAGATCGTCCCAAAGTCTACGTATGCCGAAACAGCGCTTAGCGATGGCGATAAACTGGAAGTTGTCCACTTTATCGGAGGCGGCACGTCTGATTCTGCAGCAACAGAGGTTGATGATCCCCTCGTTATTGCCGGACAAACGTTCCGGTCGCGCCTGATTATTGGTACTGGAAAGTACGCCGATTACGAGATTAACCGCCAGGCTTGTGTCGCTGCTGATATCGATATGATTACTGTGGCTGTGCGCCGCGTAAACGTGTTGGATCCGACGCAACCTTTGCTCGTCGATTCAATTGATCCAAAGAAATACACGTACCTGCCGAATACAGCCGGCTGTTTCACTGCTGATGATGCGGTTCGTACTCTCCGACTTGCGCGAGAAGCAGGTGGATGGGATCTGGTGAAGCTGGAAATTCTGGGTGAAGCCAGAACGCTGTATCCGATGATGCCGGAAACCATAGAAGCCACAGCCAAGCTAACGGCAGAAGGCTTCAAGGTTATGGCGTATTGTTCTGATGACCCAATCTTATGTAAGCGGGTGGAGGAGGCGGGTGCCGTAGCCATTATGCCATTAGGCGCCCCCATTGGATCAGGCCTTGGATTGCAGAACCCTGTGAACATCAGATTGATTATTGAGCAGACCGAGGTTCCAGTCATCGTTGATGCAGGTGTTGGTACTGCGTCTGACGCGACGATTGCTATGGAACTGGGATGTGATGGGGTTTTGATGAATACAGCTATTGCAGAAGCACAAAACCCAATCCAAATGGCACAAGCGATGAAACATGCTGTTAAGGCAGGCCGTCTTGCTTATCTCGCAGGACGAATGCCGCGCCGGATGTATGCTGATCCATCATCACCACTAGCTGGTCTTATTTAAAAGTTAAATACAGGCTCACTTTTTATTCACGGGTTCGTTATTGGACGGATCAGTCCGATACTCTTAATCTCATTATCAGCATTGATATGGAAATGAGATTATGGGCCGTCCAAAAGAATTTGATGTCGAGGAAGCGCTTTCCAGCGCAATGAACGTATTTTGGAGCCAGGGCTTCAAAGCGGCTTCATTGAGTGACCTGACGACATCCATGGAAATATCTAAATCCAGCTTTTATGAGACGTTTGGTTCAAAGCACGATTTGTTTTTATCGACGATTGATTATTACATTCGCACTGCAACAGCACAGGTTTCTGGCGCTGCGCACGTGGATGCCCCTGCACATAAAATCATTCACACCCTTTTCGAACGTGCTGTTCAACGGATGGTTGACCCAAAAAGCCGCCGTGGGTGTTACCTGAATAACTGTGCCGTCGAAGTTTCTCTTTATGATGAATTAGCCAGTAAACGGTTCGCGACCGGGATGAGCATAATGGAAGAGGCGTTCTTGAAGCTTGTTGAGCGAGGCAAGAGAGAGGGCGCCATTACTATGGCTCACAATTCGAGAGCATTAGTGCGCTATCTGGTCTCAAGCCTGAATGGAATTCTTGTGATGGGCAAAGCCCAGTCTGATAAAGAAAGCTTGTATGAAGTTGTTAATGTGACAATGGACGCATTGAAATAAGTTGAATCCGAATGTTAAAACTTGAACCTGTACCCGTAGAAAATGCCAATGACGAATCAAAAGAGGCATTACAAAATATTGCTGAAAAGAACGGATTTGTTCCAAATCTATTCGGCACGTTTGCACACGGACCAGCAGCCTTAAACGGCTATACTGGTATGCAAAATGCCTATGAGATGAGTTCACTTTTAACTGCAGAGAAACACGCCGTTCTTTTAGCGGTGAGTGTTGCAAATGGCGGTGAATATTGCGTGCCAGCCCACTCTACGTTGGCCGCCCGCGAGGGAATTGATCAATCACTGGTGACGAGATTACGAGCAGGCCAATTGCCTGATGATGTACGTTTGGCGGCTCTGGTAAACTTCACACTGCGTATCGTCCGTAATCATGGTCGTGTTGACCGGAAAGATGTTGATCATTTTTTGCGCGCCGAATTCTCCGAAGTTCATATCATGGACGTTATTCTAGGCGTCGCGATGAAGACAATGAGCAATTATACGAACCATATTTTCGATATTGATGTTGATCCTGCATTTCAGGGTAAGGCCTGGACACAAAAGAGTGCAGCATAGCTAAACACCCTAGCGGATCGGCGGCATGTCATCTAAATGTCATCCCCCCTGACATTGATATTGTCATCGGTCCGCACCCCATATACCTGAGCAATCACCTCAAACGCGATAAAGTATGTTAGTGTTTCCCTAGAATGAGGAGATTCGCTATGACGTTCCTGAAGCAATTCGCTTTCATAACGACCTTATTGATAGGAATTTTTGCGTCTTATTTATCAATGGCAACTACCATCAATGAAGATGGGTTACATGTGCAACCATGGTTCACAGATAGCTTTCTGATTCTCAAATAAGACGTGGCCGACGCAGCGGCCGATGGAAAGCGTGTCGCCGTTATTTTTGAGCAACGTGCATGTCCTTATTGCAAAGAAATGCATAACGTCAATTTGGCAGATCCAGGGATATCTGAGATTATTAAAAACAACTTCTCGATTATTCAGATGAACTTATGGGGCGCTCGTGAAGTTGTCGATCTGGATGGTAAAACCTTGGAAGAGCGGGCATTGGCGCGACGCTGGCGGGTAAACTTCACGCCGACGATTGTGTTCTTGCCGACGCCTGAAGAAACCGCGAAAGGTGAGGCTGAAGTCGCCCGTATGCCTGGCTATTTCAAGCCATTCCATTTTCTCTCAATGTTTGAATTCGTCGATGCGGGTGCTTACGTCGATCAAAACTTCCAACGCTTCCTACAAAAAAAGTTCAAGGCGATGGAAGAGAAGGGCGTAAAACCGAAAGTTTGGTGATATTCGCTGTTGCAGATTAAGCGAGAATATCACGTAACGCAGTTAACGTGAATTGTATATCATCGTTGCTTACATCCAGATGGGTCACAGCACGCATTTTTGTCTTGTTCTGAGCGCCAATGCGAATGCCACGTTCAATCAAAGCCGATGCAACGGCTGGCGCACTTAACTTGGTGCCGCCAACATCAAAGAACACAAGGTTCGTTTGGCAAAAATCGTTCTGGACCGTCACACCAGGGATATCAAGTAAACCTGC
>CAWUWH010000205.1:0-13302 GCA_963926035.1 uncultured Rhodospirillales bacterium | reverse complement strand
ATTAAAGCCGAACACAGACGCTGTTGAACGGCGGGCTGGGGATGCCAGACCTATAGGAAAAGGTGGTGCCGCGTTCTCAAAGGTAAGGTGGGGGCAGCCATCGTTTTTAATTAAGCCCGTGCGGGGCGCACCCGGAAATGGGAATGAAGCGTTAACTGCTGCGTTGAAAACGGCGCTTCGGGGACGTGATTTGACGATATCTGAAGACCCGCGTCAGGCAGGATTCGTCATACAAGGCGTAGTTGATACGGTTGAGCCTGTTAGTGGTCGTCAATATATCCGAATTATTTGGCGTGTAGATACGGTCACTGGTGATGAAGTCAGTAAGACGGTTCAGGAGAATACTGCGATTGCTGGTAGCCTCGACGATGAATGGGGGCATGTCGCCGAAGTGGTTTCAAACGCGGCTGGTCGGGGGATTAAGGACTTGTTTGGCGAGGCCGATGACCGGATAAGTAGTCGTGAACCTTTACCTGAATTCCCAGATGTTCAGTTGCCTGCAGTTCCAGGTCGTGCACCACCTCCACCTTCGTCCTATTAACGGAACGAAAGACCTGTCATAAGTTCGTCATCAATGAGTTTACATAGTGTGCTTCGGTTGATATGTTCCGCGCGCTTTTCCCAAGACTTGGATGGATAAGATGAAAATCATTGCTTGTAACAGCAATAGACCGCTAGCAGAGGCCATTTCGGCCTATGTAAATCTCCCGCTCACTAAGGCGAGCGTGCGTCGATTCTCGGATATGGAGATCTTCGTCGAGATTGAAGAAAACATTCGTGGTGAAGACGTTTTCGTCATTCAGTCCACGTCCTACCCCGCCAACGACAACCTTATGGAATTGCTGATAACGCTGGATGCGCTTCGTCGCGCCTCGGCGCGCCGGATTACAGCGGTTATCCCATATTTTGGATATGCGCGTCAGGATCGTAAATCAGGCTCGCGAACACCGATTTCTGCCAAGCTTGTTGCAAACCTTGTTACTGAAGCCGGTGCAGACCGTGTTTTGACGATGGATTTGCACGCAGGTCAGATTCAAGGGTTCTTTGATATTCCAACGGATAATCTGTTTGCAGAACCCGTTTTGACTGAACACATCAAAAGCCTGACCTCCAGCGATGATGAACTTGTCATCGTATCGCCGGATGTGGGTGGTGTTGTTCGTGCACGTGGCCTGGCCAAGCGCCTCAACGCTGATCTGGCGATTATTGATAAGCGCCGCGAGCGTGCAGGTGTTTCCGAAGTCATGAATATTATTGGTGATGCCGATGGCCGCCACTGTATTTTGGTTGATGATATTGTCGACTCGGCCGGCACGCTTTGTAACGCCGCCGTCGCATTGATGGAAAAAGGCGCTAAGTCTGTTTCTGCATATGTGACACACGGTGTTCTTTCAGGTGGTGCGGTGGCACGGGTTACATCATCACCGATGGAAAAACTTGTAACGACAGATAGTATTCAAGCAACTGAAGCAGTTCGGGTTGCGCAAAATATTCACCAACTTTCAGTCGCTCCATTGATTGGAGAGGCGATACAGCGAATCAGTCAGGAAAGTTCAGTTTCAACCCTGTTTGATTAAGCTTTAAGAATTCCGGTCCGATGACGGGCCGGTACCTCGGACGGACACCCCTGGAGGCCGTCCTAAATTTATTGAGCAAGGAGACATATGATGGCTCAGCCACATCAACTAAACGCGAAAATCCGCGAACGTGCCGGCAAGGGGGCCGCTCGTGCTACTCGCCGTGCTGGACGCGTTCCAGCAGTTATTTACGGCAACAAGCAAGAGCCGGTCCTGATTTCAGTCGATCCAGTGGATCTAATGAAAGAACTACAACAACCTGGCTTTTTCTCGCACGTTTACGAGATTGCTGTAGGTGGCGAAACATACAAGGTGCTTGCACGTGATCTGCAAACACACCCAATCAACGATCTGCCAACACACGTTGACTTCATGCGCTTCTCTAAGAAGACGCGCCTGGCCGTCGACGTTTTCGTGGAATTCATCAACGAAGAAGAATGCCCTGGCCTCAAAGAAGGCGGTGTTCTTAACGTTGTGCGTCACGATGTTGAGCTGCGTTGTTCACCAGATGCTATTCCAGAGTCTTTGGAAGCCGATCTGTCAGGTTTGGAAATTGGCGATACGCTCCACATCAGCGCAATTAAGTTGCCTGAAGGTGCTGAGCTGACGATTACCGATCGTGACTTTACCGTTGCAACAATTGCTGCGCCGACTGTCTTTACTGAAGTTGAAGAAGGTGATGAAGACGGCGAAGAAGGTGCTGGTGAAGGCACTGAAGGTGGTGATGGTGAAGGCGGCGAAGAGAAGTCTGAGGGCTAATCCTTAAGGCGAACTCCATTTTGGAGATATCTCATGTTTCTCGTTGTGGGACTCGGTAATCCGGGTCAGACCTACACCGACAATCGACACAATATTGGCTTTATGGCGGCGGACGAAATCGTTCGCCGCCATGGCTTTTCTCCTTGGCGCGCCAAGTTCCAGGGAGAAATGTGTGATGGTGTTGTTGATGGCCAGAAGGTCATTGCCTTAAAACCTATGACATATATGAACGAATCTGGTCGCTCAATTCTGGCTGCGGCATCGTTCTATAAAATACGACCTGAAGATATTATTGTTTTTCACGATGAAATCGATCTGGTGCCTGGAAAACTTCGCGTTAAGCGTGGTGGCGGGCATGCGGGCCACAACGGTCTGCGCTCTATTCATGCACATTTAGGCGCAAACTATGCGCGCGTGCGAATGGGTGTCGGTCATCCTGGCGAAAAAGATCAGGTAAAGAATTACGTTTTACGGGATTTTGCCAAAGCAGACGATGCCTGGCTTGATCCTATGCTTGATGGATGTGCGGAAAACCTAGGCCTTATATTCAAGGGTGATGACCCGAGTTATATGAGTAAGGTCGCACAATGCATCACGCCTAACAGACCAAATGCGCCGCGCCCAAATGCCGGCAAGAATGATGAAAAGGCTTAAATAATGGGTTTTAACTGCGGTATTGTCGGACTTCCAAACGTTGGTAAATCAACGTTATTTAATGCGCTAACACAAACAGCGCAGGCTGAGGCTGCGAATTTCCCGTTTTGTACGATTGAGCCCAATACAGGCCGTGTTTCAATCCCGGACTTTCGCCTGGATGTGATCGCTGCGATCACCAAACCAGAACGCGTTGTGCCGACCAGCCTTGAATTTGTAGATATTGCGGGCTTGGTTCGGGGTGCGTCAAAGGGCGAGGGACTTGGCAACCAATTTCTGGCCAATATTCGTGAAGTGGATGCGATCTGTCATGTGTTGCGGTGTTTTGAAGATGAAAACATCACCCATGTTGAAGGAAAAATTGATCCGATTGCGGATGCCGAGACGGTTGAAACTGAATTGATGCTGGCTGATATGGAGAGCCTTGAAAAGCGTGAGATCCCTCTGCAAAAACGTATTCGTGGCGGTGACAAAGAAGCAGTTCGGGAATTGAAACTATGCGAGCGCGCATTGGCGCTTTTAAAGAACGGACAGCCCGCGCGTACGCTTGAAGTTGCTGAAGATGATAAAAAAGCATTCAAGATGCTGCAGCTTTTGACGGGTAAACCGGTCCTTTATATCTGCAACGTTGAAGAAGAATCCGCAGGCGAAGGTAATAGCCAGTCGGCCCGCGTTTTCGATAAGGCTGCAAATGAGGGTGCTGAAGCTGTTGTGATTTCGGCCAAGATTGAAGAAGAGATCGCGCAGTTGGGCTCAGACGAAGAAAAATCAGAATTCCTCGAAACACTAGGCTTGGAAGAAACCGGGTTATCTCGGGTTATTCAGGCGGGTTATAAACTTCTTGGTTTGATCACATTCTTCACGCAAGGGCCAAAAGAAGTCCGTGCATGGACTGTGCGAGAAGGTGGAAAAGCCCCTGAGGCTGCTGGTGCTATTCACACTGATTTTCAGCGTGGCTTCATTCGTGCTGAGACAATTGCGTATGAAGATTTCACGTCATTGGGCGGTGAAGCCGCTTGCAAAGACGCGGGTAAGGTTCGCCAGGAAGGCAAAGAATACGTCACTAAAGACGGGGATCTGATGCTTTTCAAGTTTAACGTCTAGTGGGCACACAAATGTATTGGCTGTTCATGGCCGGTGCGATCTCATTTGAGGTGGCTGGGACGATTTCGTTGAAAATTTCCCATGGTTTTACGAAGCCAATGTACGTCGTCATTACAATTATTGCCTATGTGATCAGTTTTACGTTTATGGGATTAGCTCTCAAAGGATTACCCGTTTCTACCGTTTACGCTTTGTGGGCGGGTGTTGGTACCGCATTGGTGGCGATTATTGGCATCGCGGCTTTCGGTGAGCCAACGAGCGCGATCAAGATTGCAAGTATCTTGATGATTGTTATGGGTGTTGTGGGTCTTCATTTCGCAGAAAGACTGGTTTAGATCAATCTTTCGGGCGATGTGATCTGCGCGTCACAATGTACGTTGCCGTTGCAAGCATGATGATGCCAGCAATCGTCGGTAAAACCCAATCTGTGGCAATCCATCCGACAAGATAAATAAAGCTCAACTTCATAACGAAAACGGCAAGTATCTTCGCGCGAACGGGTATGACGCCATACAAGAACCAGTCTCGCACGTGAGGGCCAAAGTGTTTATGGGTCCATAGCCAAGTTTGAAATTTATATGAGCTTTTTGAAAACGCCCATAGCGCGATAATTAGAAAGACGGTGGTTGGTAATCCTGGAACGATAATGCCAACGATCCCGGTTGCAATCATGAGCCATCCAAAACCCATCAATAGCCAACGCAGCCATATGGGACCAGTTAAGTCCAAAGGCGGCATCTCCAATTTTTCACTATTGTCGTCTTTGATCTGATCCATGGGATAGAGCATACTTGGCGCATCGCACCAACGCGAGTACGACGAGGCATAATTGAAGTAAAATGTATCCAACGAACCTTCCTTTCGGCGCAGAAATTGATAATGACGGTGTTTGGCGCCAACTGTTAACCCGGCTGAGCGGGACTGAACGACGCCCGGCACTTTTCCTCGACCGAGACGGGGTCATCGTCGAGGAAGCGCATTATCTGCGTGAAGTTAAAAATATGGCCTTGATCGATGGCGCAGCAGACGTCATTCGCATAGCCAATACCAACGGTATCCCTGTTGTCGTCGTGACCAACCAGGCGGGTATTGGTCGAGGCATCCTTAACTGGGATCAGTTTATTAATGTGCAGGAAGCCATGCTGGATGCGCTGGCTGATCAGGGCGCGTATGTGAATGCTGTGTTTGCCTGTCCTCACCACGGCGATGGACATGCCCCTTACAATGTCAAAAACCATCCGGCGCGAAAGCCAAATCCGGGTATGTTACATGCGGCCGCAGAAATAATGCCGATTGTGTGCGAAGGGTCGTGGATTATTGGCGACCACGCGGGTGATATTGGCGCTGCAAAGAACGCGGGATGTGATGGTGGTGTGCATGTGCTGAGTGGTCATGGCCCTGAAGAACGCAAAGGTGCTGCGGCTTATAAAACAGTTACATTCGATGTAAAACACGCAAACAGTATTAAAGATGCGGGGCCGATGATCCCCCTATTGAACATGAAGAAATAAAGTGAGATTCGAGACATGACTATGCGAGCTGACATACTTATTGAGAATGCGACAGTGATCGATGGCACCGGGCAACCTGTTATCTTAGGCGGGGTTGCTGTGACGGGTGGTGAGATTTCAGCTGTTGGTGATATATCTGAATACACGTTGGATCACGTTATTGATGGAACAGACAAAGTCGTCGCACCAGGGTTCATTGACTGCCATACCCATGATGATCGCGCCCTTCTTGATGACCCGGATATGGCCTGCAAGGTCACACAGGGTGTGACGACAGTTGTGACGGGGAATTGTGGTGTGAGCTTGGCACCATTTGTTCCTGATGAAGATTGGGAAATGCCTGTTCCCATGGCGTTGCTAGGATCAAAGCAACAGTACCGGTTCCCAAGTTTTGATGATTATGCGAAGGCATTTAAACACGCCATGCCATCGATCAATGCGGCGATGCTATGCGGGCACAACACGTTACGTGCCGAGGCGATGCAAGGCGATGTGTCGCGACCTGCTGATGACAACGAGATTGCCCGGATGCGTGCGCGTCTAAAAGATGCCATGCATTCTGGTGCGATCGGCGTCAGCTCCGGTCTTATGTATCCTGCTGGTATTCAGGCACCAACATCTGAAGTCGCAGCGCTCGCAGAAGAAGCGGGTATCGCTGGTGGCCTTTATGCCACGCACCTGCGCGATGAAGCTGAACATTTGGTGCGCTCTGTTGAAGAAGCTGCCGAGATTGGCCGTGCTGGTGCACTTCCTGTCGTCTTATCGCATCATAAAGTGAGCGGGCGTGCGCACTGGGGCGGCACGAAACAATCATTGCAGCGCATTGAGCAATTGGCCGAAGGACAGACGATCCATTTTGATGTCTACCCCTATGTCGCGAGTGCAACGGCATTGATGGTGGATCGAATCTCGATCTCCGAAAAGGTTCTGATTGTTGCGTCAGACAAGCATCCGCGAACGGCAGGTTGGTATTTGAAAGATATTGCTGAAGAATGGGGCATGACTGAGATTGAAGCCTGTGAAGAGTTAATCCCAGCACAGGCTATATATTTCGCCATGGATGAAGAAGACGTAAGGCGTGTTCTATCACATCCTCGTGCCATGATTGGCTCTGATGGGATTCCAGGTACGGATGCACCGCACCCAAGGCTGTGGGGGTCATTCCCGCGCGTGCTTGGGTATTATAGCCGTGAAGTTGGCTTGTTCGGATTAGAAACCGCTGTTCATAAAATGACGGGGCATACGGCAAGTGTTTTTGGTTTCAAGGATCGTGGCATCTTGCGTAAAGGTGCCGTTGCGGACATAACAATGTTCGATCCAAAAACGGTTCTTGATTTGGCTACGTTTGAAAAACCAACGACGCCGTCTGACGGAATTGAGCATGTCATCGTTGGTGGTGAGATTATTTTTGAAGACGGACGTCGCACAGGCGCACGTCCGGGAAAAATGCTGCGTCGCGAGGCTTGATAAAAGACCTCTCCCCTTATGAGGGGAGAGGGATTAAGTCATTTAGTCGAGAGTTTCCATAAGTTTGATCATCAAGTGACACCGCTCTACCAGACTTGAATAGTATATGTACTCGTCGTTTGAGTGGGCACCATGTCCATCTGCGCCAAGGCCATCCAGTGTTGGGATGCCGAGAGCACCGGTGAAGTTACCATCTGATCCGCCGCCTGTTTTCAAGTCCTGCAGGTCAAAGCCAATTTCCGCAGCGCAGGCTTTGGCATGATCAAACAATTTAGCGATGCCTTCGAATTTTTCATAAGGCGGGCGGTCAACGCCACCTTCAATGACGAGCACACAATCTTTGTCTTCGGGCTTTAAGCTTTCAACATAGGCCATAACTTTCTCGCCAGCTTCCATATCAGGAATGCGGAAGTCGACACTAATGGTGCACTCTTCGGGAACCACATTCGTGAGTGTGCCACCATTGATAAGTCCAACAGAGCATGTTTGTCCGATTTCATAATCAGTCAGCGCTTCGAGTTTAAGAATAATATGCGCCATTTCTTTAATAGCTGAACGACCATCCATGTGCCTTGCGCCAGCGTGCGATGGGACACCTTTGACTGTGATTTCGTATTGTAGACGCCCATTACGTGCCGTGACGATCTTGCCGCCTTCACGGGCAGGTTCGGTGACCAAAACGTATTTATTCTTTTTCCCTTCCTCGGCGATCATCGCCTTGGATGTTGGAGAGCCAATCTCTTCTTCTGGGATGTACATGAAGGTGATGGGAAGGGGTGTTTCCTTGCCTTCGCGGATGAGATGGCGCATGGCGTGAAGGGCGATATATGCCCCTGCTTTCATATCGTATATGCCTGGGCCGTAAACTTTGTCACCTTCCTGTCGAATTTTTAGCTTCGTGTCTTTGATGCCAATAGGATGGACAGTATCCAGGTGAGATAAGACCAAAATACCTGGGCCATCACCGCCCCAAGGCGTGCGTGTCCGCAAGATGTCACCAAACCCGTCACGACCTGGTGTGCGGTTGATATTGAGCCCAAGCGACTGCGCTTCAGTTTCAACCTGGTTGACCATAACATTTACGGCCTCACCGTCATGACTCGGACTTTCGATCTCGACCCATTTCAAAACGCCATCCAGGATTTCTTGTCCGTCCAGCGCGGGTAGATTTGATGTCGAATCGTTCATGATGATATGCCCCTAGTAAATGTATGCTCTTTTAAAGGTAGGGTGCTTACTTTTATTATCAAGATACCCAAGCTCAAGAAATACGAATATATGAAAGAGAATAATAATGGATGACCTGAAACTCCGCCAGGCAACGCGCGATGATCTTGATGCAATGGTTGCGTTGTTAGCCGATGATAAATTTGGCGCAGGGCGTGAAAAGCCGGGTGATCCTGCTTATGCAAAAGCTTTTTCGGAAATGGAAAACGACCCCAATAACGAGCTCTGGGTGATCGAAGGCCCCAATGCCCCAGTGCTTGGCGTTTTGCAATTGACCTTTATCCCAGGGCTTAGTCGTATTGGGGCAAAACGTGCGATGATAGAAAGTGTGCGCGTTGCCGATGAGTTACAGGGACGCGGGGTCGGGCGTTGGTTTTTTATGCAAATGATCGCGCGTGCGCGCGAACAGGGCGCTGTTCTTTTGCAGCTGACATCAGATAAAACCCGCCCGGACGCAATCCGGTTTTATGAAAGCCTTGGCTTCATTGGCTCGCACGAGGGCTTTAAGCTGAAACTGGATTGATACGCCCTTTGGAGAGCTAAAAGGCCTAACTTGGCATCTTTAGGTGATACGATTTAGGTCGCGTGAGGCTTTGATAGCCAAGGGATGATAACGCAGCCCCTCTGCCTGTATCCTTACACCCTGTCCAGCATAAGCCTGGGTCGAGGTAATCGGCCCGGTTCATAAACACGGTGCCGGTTTCTATCTGGCGACCAATAGCTGCTGCTCGTGCAGTATCTGCTGTCCATAGGGATGCCGTCAGCCCATAATCACTGTCATTCATCAGCCGGATGGCTTCATCATCATCAGATACCTTCATGATGCCCACGACAGGACCAAAGCTTTCATCACGCATCACGCGCATGTCGTGCGTTACGTTGGTGAGGATTTGCGGCATCAAATACGCTCCGCCGTCATCTTCGGGAAATAGGGCAGGGTCAATCATCGAGGTTGCGCCACTTGCGATGGCTTCCGCTGTTTGTGCGCGGACTTCAGTCGCAAAGCGAACATTGGCCATTGGGCCTAATGTCGTTTCGGTTTCCAATGGATTGCCGAGCTTATATTCAGAGGCGGTGGCAACGGCTTTCTCGACAAACGCATCGTATAAGGCGGCCGTGACATAAATGCGTTCAATGCCGCAACAGCATTGGCCAGCATTAAACATCGCCCCATCAATGAGTGTGTCGACAGCTTGATCAAGGTTAGCATCTTCCATGACGTAGCCCGGATCTTTGCCACCGAGTTCAAGTCCGACACCAGTAAAGGTACCAGCTGCAGCGCGTTCAATAGCGCGTCCACCACCGACGGAGCCCGTAAAGTTAACAAAGCCAAATGACTTGGCGGCAATCAGGGCTGCCGTGGTTTCGTGATCAAGAAATAGATTTTGAAAAACATCTGCAGGCACGCCTGCTTCTGCGAAAGCGCGTTCCATACGTTCACCAACCAACAAGGTCTGCGTCGCATGTTTGAGGATTACGGTATTGCCCGCAATTAAGGCAGGCGCAACGGTATTGATCGCTGTCATATAGGGGTAATTCCAGGGGGCAACGACGAGTACGACGCCCAGTGGCTCGCGTTCAATACGACGCTGAAATGCATTGCTTTCTTCAACGATAACAGGGGCGAGCGCGGTTTCAGCGATTTCAGCCATGTAGCTTGCACGTTCATTCACACCACCAAACTCACCACCATACCGGACAGGGCGACCCATCATTTGCGCAAGTTCAGGGACGATCTCGTCAGTCATTTCGCCAAGTCTTGCGACACCTGCCATGACCAATGAGACCCGCTCAGATATGGGGCGTGCTGCCCAGACTTTGCCTGCTGTTTTCGCGTGCGTAACCGCTGCAAAAGAAGCGTCCATTGTCGATACGTCACGTTCAGCAAAGACGGTGCCGTTAATAGGAGAGATACACTGGATTTTTTTGCTCATGTTGGCCTTACCTAAGAATATGAATGAGTGACATCATTACGTGGCTGATCCCGGAACGTAAACACCCCCGGAAGGAAAGTCCTTCTGGGGGTGTTGAAACGAAGTAAATAATTGCTGCCATGTTAGTTTAAGTAGGCAGGCAGAATAGAGCTTAGACAGCGAGTGCCATTCCGTCTCGGCCCGGATCTGCGCCACCGTCGACACCGTTTTCGGTGATGCGGATGGCATGGACACCGGCAAAGTGGAAACCCAGTGGGTAGCGGCGGAATGCATAGCCTTGAGCTTCGAGTTCTTCTTGAACAAAATGCGGGATACGGTTGACGATCTCAATGATATCACTTGTCGCAGAGAACCTTGGTGCGGCAACGGCCTTTTCAGCGTCCATCCCAAAATCAAGCACGTTCAGAATACCCTGCACGACACCCATGGCGATGTATGTGCCACCAGGCGCGCCGATCAGGAGCATTGGCTTGCCATCCTTGAAAATCATCGATGGTGCCATGGATGTGAAGCGTGACTTGCCTGGTGCCAATGAGCCGGTCTTGCCGGGACGTGGATCGAATACACCCATGCAGCCATTGTAAACAAAGCCCAGACCTTCTGTAACAACACCGGAAGGCATACCAAGCGAGTGGGTCATGCTGACGCAGTTGCCTGCATTATCGATGGCACAAACATGCGTTGTTTCTTTTTGATCTTCGCCTTTTTGCAAGCGTGGCACGTGGGTCTTCTCACCAGATTTAATTTTGTCAGCCATTTCCTTGGCATATTCTTTGGACATCAAGCGCTCGATCGGAATGTCGACAAAGCGTGGATCGCCGACATGGTTGTCTTTGTCCACTGTGGCGATCTTCATCGCTTCAGCAACGGTGCGAATGTAGTCTGGACTGTTGTGTCCCATCGCAGCGAGGTCGAAGTTCTCTAGGATATTGAGCATCTGCAGTACCATGATGCCGCCACCAGGTGGTGGGCTGGATGCAACCTGATACCCGCGGTAATCTGTCCACAGAAGTTCGGTGTCCTTTGGTTTTGCATTCTTAAGGTCGCTTGCAGAAATCAGGCCGCCGTTGGCTTCCATGTCTTCGACGATCTTTCCGGCGATCTCGCCTTCATAGAAATCTTCGGCACCGGCTTCAGCAATGCGACGATACGTTTTTGCCATATCCGGGTTGTGAAGAATATCGCCCATGTTCTTCATAGACCCATCGGCATTGAGATAAATTTTTGCGGTTGCGGGTGAGCTTCGCAGATATTCAATATGCTCAACGCGGCCACCGGGTTCAACTTGTTCCCAGAAACGTCGAACATGCGGGCGGATCATCCCGCCTTTTTCAAGGCATTCGATAGCCGGTTGAATAACTTCTGCCAGGCTTTTTGTGCCCCATTTCTCCAATGCCGTAGCATAGGCGCGAAGGCTTTCTGGCGTCGCAATAGACTGATATCCAATTTCGTTAACACGGCCCTTAAGAATAAACCCAAACCCGTCTTCACATTCCTCGACCAATTTATCGGCCCACATATCAGGTGTGACGCTGCCGGGTGCGCGGGCATGGAAATCGAGACATTGATGTGTATCAGTCTCAGGCAGATACACATGCATAGATCCGAATCCCGCGATACCTGACATAAACGGATCAACGGCTGTCTGTACTAATGCAGTCGCAATGGCCGCATCAACAGCGTTGCCGCCAGATTTCAAAACCAAGGCACCGGCTTCTACCGCTTCGGGTTGGGGTGCGCATACCATTCCATTACTCATGGGGTCGCGTCTCCTTTTATGTGGTTATGTTTAGTCGTCTTGAATGTCATTGGGCGTAACTTGGATCGATACGGTCGAGCATACGTAGGAAAGCAGCCCATTGAATGGCCGCGGTTTCACCGCGTGAGTAGTTTGCTTCAAACTGTTTTGCTGTGTGCTCACAAACATTTTCAGATGGGAAGCGGAGTTCGGTGCCGCCAGCTTGTGCCATCAGTTGTAATTCACAGGCATCGTTTAAGCGCTTATGCAAGATAAACGCATTTGCAACGGTGTCGCCAATCGTCATCAAGCCATGATTCCAAAGGATCATTGAATTCAGATCGCCTAGGTCTTGTGCCAAACGGTCACGCTCGTCAAGGTTATCTGCGATGCCTTCGAAATCGTGATAGGCGAGGCGATTGTGGAAACACATGGATTTCTGATTGAGCATCAATAGCCCATCTTTTTGAGCTGAAACAGCCATGCCTTCCATTGTGTGAGTGTGCATGACGCAGACTGCATCTTCTCTATTCATGTGAATAGCTGAATGGATTGTGAAGCCTGCTTTAATGTACCCATACGGACTTTCTAAAATCTTGTTGCCGTCTAAATCAATCTTGATCAGCGATGATGCTGTGATCTCTTCAAACTTGAGGCCGAGCGGATTAATTAAAAAATGATGGTCGGAATTCGGAACGCGAGCGGAGTTGTGTGTGAAGAGGACATCGTCCCATCCATAGTGGGCAACAAGGCGATAACAGGCTGCGAGATCAACGCGCATCTGCCATTCTTCTTCTGATACACGGTCACGAACTGAGGGTAATTCTAAGGTATGGATGTTGCTCATATTGATTTCTCCGATTACGACATTACCCTAAGGTTCTATCATTGTTACGCGTTCCGCAAGTCCCGCCCGGGAAATTATAAGGAGAAATCATGTCTAACGATCAAAGCGATATCGCATGGAAGGTTAGCCCACGTGAGTATGTGAGAAGCCTCGACAAAGCCTATCAGGGTGAGCGTTTAATCTCAAAATACGTGACCATGCGAGATGGCATCAAAATCGCAGTGGATGTACATTTGCCGGGCACTGAGGACGAACAAAAAGCCTATCCGACGATCTGTGTATTCACGCCATATTATCGTCGATTTGCTGTCAACGAAGCGACAGGATCTAACATCGATCCGTGTCCGACGATTGCTTTTTATCGCGACAATTTTGTGAAGCGTGGCTATGCGTTAGTCTGTGTCGATGTGCGTGGTTCGGGTGCAAGTTTCGGGAGTCGGGACGGATTCCGCTCTCCTGCTGAGCGTCTGGATCATCATGATAC
>CAWUWH010000204.1:0-11113 GCA_963926035.1 uncultured Rhodospirillales bacterium | reverse complement strand
ACCCATTGATGGTGTGTCGATTACGTGGTTAAAAAAAAGACGTTATCTCATCTGATACACGACCAGACCGAAAATCTTTAAAAGTGCGACCCGTTAAGTTTACCCCGAGATGGATATCAATGGCGGTGCCCATGTAACGATAACGAAAAACATCATCAGGCTCGGCATCAATAATGAAGACGTTTGGTGCGAGCCTTGAAATCGTAATAAGATCGAGATCAGCTTGTGATGGAAATTTGTTGTTCCCACGCGCCGCTTTCCAAAATGCCAGCAAAATGCCGATATCTGTATCTTCGTGTTCGCTCGTAATGTCTTCAGCCCGCACGCGGTTCCCTCCAATAATTGCGCATAGTATTTCAAGCTGCGGAGGGGTACTCAACGGCAAACCAAAACTTTTAGGTTATGTCTAGGACTGAACTTAAATTGATACAACGGTCAGGCTGAGGTACGGATATCAGCGTGCAGTGCGGTTAGATGCCTTGATCGGCTTTGTTGCGCTATTGAGCCAGGTCTTTGTTTCTTTATCTAGATATTTGGATAAAGATTTTTTGACCCACGCATGATATTCATTGATCCACGTGATCTCGTCGGAGGTCAAAAGTGATGTATCAATGAGCCGCAAATCATATGGGGCGCACGTCAACGTCTCAAAATTCAGCATTTTGCGCTCTGCTGGTTTTGGCATCTTAGCGGATTGCACCATCACGAGATTTTCAATACGTATCCCAAAGCCGCCAGTCTTATAGAAGCCAGGTTCGTTCGAGACCACCATACCAGGCCGAAGCGCGACATTACTTGGATGTTTTGATATCCGCTGTGGGCCTTCGTGGACGCCGAGATAGCTTCCAACACCATGTCCGGTTCCATGCTCGTAGTCGAGCCCAATGTCCCATAAAGGTTTGCGCGCGAGCGTATCTAATTGTGATCCGCTGGTTCCTTCAGGATACACAGCACACGAAAGTGCGATGTGACCTTTAAGGACACGGGTATAGCGGTCACACATTTCCTTTGATGGTTTGCCGATGGCGACAGTGCGTGTGACATCGGTGGTCCCATCTAAAAACTGTCCACCACTATCGACGAGGAGCAGTGAGCCTTTTTTTAACGTCGCGCTGGATTTTTGTTCTGCGCGGTAATGAACGATCGCACCGTTCGCACCAAAACCTGCGATGGTATCGAAACTTGGGCCTTGATGAAGATCGAGGTCGCGGCGCAATTCATCTATTTTAAGGCCAACGTCCCATTCTGTTGTTTTGCCTTTGCCTGCGACCCGGTCGAGCCAGCACAAAAATTGGCAAAGCGCGATCCCGTCCCGAAGGTGTGCGTTGCGCGTGCCATTTCGTTCAGCCTTGTTCTTGCAGGCCTTGTCCATAGCCGTCAGGTCTGACGTATGAATGACGTCGGCACCTGCACTCCTTAATGCCAACGCAATTTTTGCTGGGGCTTGGGCAAGGTCGACGCCGACACGCATGGCCCGCGTGCCAAAATGCCCCAACTCGGCGGCCAATGCATCTGTCTCAAGAACTACAACGTCATTGCCGAGATGATTTTGAAGGCCGGGGCTCATTTTATGAGGGTCGGTAAATAATTCGATGCCGCCCGCTACATGAATAACTGCAAACCCTAATGATGCAGGTGTGCATGGAATGTCATGACCGCGAATATTGAATAACCACGCAATGGCGTCAGGTGCTGACATAACAATCGCATCAAGGTTGAGGCGTTGCAGTTCGGAAATGAGCTGAGCGCGTTTTTTCGCTGATGTTTGGCCAGCATACTTGGCAGGATGGGCGAGCATCGGCGTGATCGGTTGCGGCGGTTGGCCAACCCATACACTATCGATGGGATTGTCGGAAACGGTAACGAAATATGCACCAGCACTTTCGCAGATTTTATCAAGTCGCGCGCGTTGGTGATCTGTTACCAGCCAAGGGTCGAACCCTATGCGCATACCTTCGGATACATTTGATGCAAGCCAGTCTGCCTGTGAAACCTCGGCGGCGTGATAGCGCTCAAAAAGTTTCCCGGAGACTTGTTTTTTGACCTGCAGGGTGTAGCGGCCATCAACGAAAATTGCAGCTGTCTTTTCGGTCATAACAATCGCAGATCCAGCGGATCCACTAAACCCTGTCAGCCATTGCAGCCGTTCCGAATGACGCGCAATAAATTCGCCCTGATGTTCGTCAGCTTTAGGAACGATAAAAGCATCTAGGTCGCGACGGCTTAGTTCGTCCCGTAATGCTTTCAAGCGTTTTGGGTCTGTCTTGCGAAAGGACAGTCCGTCATCAACCATGCTTTTTTTAATGCGATCTCGGAGTTCACGAAGGCTGTCGGCAACATCATCAGATGCATCCGGCGCAATCAGAGATAACCACGCCTCTTCATCATCACCAGCGAATGTCGCCAGGATGCCCCGAAAAATCTCTCGGGCACCCACGATATCAACGCGCGCACTGGATTCGTGTAAGCGTTTGTCGAGATCGCGGTCAAATTCAAGTTGTTCGTTCATAGCCCAATTAGGCTAGGTTGTGATGTCGATAGGTGCAAGTGTAAACTTATTTTGCATGGCTTATATCAATTTTATGACGTTAGGTATGCGTTGAACGCGTATCAGATGCGTGTATTTGGCGTTTTTGCACTGCAATGTAAACGCATATACCAGTGTAATTGAAACAAGGGCGACGCGGGTCATGCTGCGCCGGCCTGGTCTTCCAAAATGAAGGAACAGGTACATGACATATACAACTACAGAGAATGGTGTTAAATCTTATCGGGACGTAAATGTCCAAGCGATTGTTGCTCAAGCACATCTCGCACGTGCGGTAGCTTTCAGTAATGATCTCCATGCGGTCATATCCGCTGTGAAGAAATTGGTTTCTAATGTTCAGGCATACTTCCGCGTAAAAGCGACCGTACGCACATTAGAGAATCTGAGTGACACAGTACTGGCTGATATTGGTATTCAACGCGGTCAGATTCCTTCAATCGCACGTGATTTGCGCAATGGCACATACGGTGTTGTCGCGTTAAAGACAGCGACGATTGAAACCCTCGATCGCAAAGACGCAAAGACAACAACGATGGCTCAGTCAGATCTGCCACTCGCAGCTTAAATACTGTCGTTAAATTTGTTCGCAAAAACGGCGGCCTTCGGGGCGCCGTTTTTATTTGACGATAGGCACAAATCCACGTCGTTTCATGCAACTGTTGAACGTGCGTTGTTGAAAGCGTTGCAATTGAAACTGGGTCATTGATGCGCGGTGTCTCGAGATGCCACCGGGTAAATAGCTTAAGGAGGGCCCGGTTGCTGTTAGCCCTGCTTCCATGTCGGTTTCCCGCCGTGCATGACGACGGCAATAACCGCTTTCCTTAGCCCACAGTTCCTTGGCGAGCGTTGGGTGCTGCCAATTTGCAGGTGATTGTTTCGTGGTGCATCCCGCGATGATAACGACACCTAAGATGCACGCACTGAGAACAATAATATTTTTATGCCGTTGGATCATGGCAATGTACCGATGCAGCGCTTGAAATACGCCTTGGATTCTTCGGTATCGTATTTATGGATGCCGACGATCCTGGCGACTTCTTTGCCGTCCGGGTTAATGATCAGTGTTGTTGGAAGGCCGCGAACGCCTAGGGTGCGCCCCGCAACGTTCTTGGGATCGTGGAGTGCATCAAGATTTTTGATGCCTGTTCTTTCATAGAATTCAGAAATAGCTATATGACCGGCGCGATCTGATGAAACGGCCAGTATATCTATATTGTCGCCGGCGAAATCGGCTTTTAAGGCGTCAAACTCAGGCATTTCGCGCACGCACGGTGCACACCAGGTTGCCCACAAGTTTAATATAACGCCCTTCCCAGCATAGTCTTTGAGCGTTGTTTTGCTGCCATCTGCTTTGAAAAAGGTCACGTCAGGCACATCTTGTGGGGCGTTGGCGGGCTGTATGGTCTGCAATATCTCGTTATTTACCGTACAATCAGCGCTATGATCGCTTGCATGCTTGGGCGATATAAGGAAAATCACGCCGATAAGTGACGCGGACGCCACGGCGGCGATCGCAAGTTTGCTTTTGGTGCTGAGACCCGATTGACCCATTCGTCAGTCCTTATCGACACTGAGTGAAAACAATTATGTATATTTAGGGCTGTAGAGGCTGAATTGCCATGACTGATAAAAAACAAGATACCAAAGCAACAGGCGCAAGCGCGATGTGGGGTGGCCGCTTTAATGCTGGGCCGTCTGCCGTCATGGAAGCAATCAATGCATCCATCAGTTTCGATAAGAAGCTGTATGCCCAGGATATCGCAGGCTCAAAAGCTCATGCGACGATGTTGGCGACGCAAGGTATTATAACCAAGGACGATGCATCGACGATCATTGCGGGTCTGGATCAGATTAAGACTGAGATTGAAACTGACGTGTTTGAATTCAAAGTGTCTCTCGAAGACATACATATGAATGTCGAGGCGCGTTTGCGTGAGATCATTGGCGACTCAGCGGGACGCCTGCACACGGGACGGTCCAGAAACGATCAGGTCGCAACAGATTTAAAGCTATGGGTGCGGGATGCGCTGGATACCCTTGATGGTGATATAGCGGCGTTTCAGGCGGCACTTTTAGATCAAGCCGAAACCCATGCTGCGAGCGTCATGCCCGGGTTTACACATATGCAAACGGCGCAACCGGTGACGCTGGGCCATCATTTGTTGGCATACGTTGAGATGTTGGGCCGAGACCGTTCCCGGGTGCAGGACGCACGGGCGCGTATGAACGAGAATCCACTGGGTGCCGCTGCGCTGGCGGGCACATCGTTCCCCATCGACCGGGACTTAACATCAAAGGCGCTTGGCTTCGACCGGCCGTCTGCGAACTCGCTTGATGCGGTATCAGACCGGGATTTCGCCATGGAATACATGGCGGTGGGCGCGATGTTGTCTGTTCACTTGTCCAGGCTTGCTGAAGAGATTGTGCTTTGGTGTTCGGATCAGTTTGGCTATTTGCGTTTGTCAGACGAGTTTTCGACTGGCAGCTCGATCATGCCACAAAAGCGGAATCCGGATGCCGCAGAATTGGTGCGTGCCAAGGCGGGCCGGGTGATCGGGGCGTTGAATTCGCTGATGATTGTGATGAAGGGCCTGCCAATGACGTATGGCAAGGACATGCAGGATGATAAAGAGCCTGTCTTCGAAGTCGCAGATACGCTGGCATTATCGCTGGCGGCGATGACCGGCATGATGCAGGGCGCTGTCTTTAATAAAGAGCGGATGCACAGCGATGCAGGTAAAGGTTTCTCGACCGCGACAGATCTTGCGGACTGGCTTGTCCGGACGCTGGCCTTGCCATTCCGTGATGCGCACCACGTCACGGGCGCGCTGGTGAAAATGGCAGAAGATAAGGGTGTTGGCCTAGAAGATTTGACCCTAGACGATATGCAATCGGTTGAAGCGGGCATTACACATGCCATATTCGATGTATTGGGCGTTGATAACTCAGTGGCGAGCCGGACCAGCTATGGTGGGACGTCGCCGATAAATGTTGCCAACTCGATCAATAATGCGCGAGCACGGTTCCTCTAAGGCGCTGTTGGCGCTAGGATAATGTAATGATGACGAAACAAAAATTATCGATAAGCTTGGTGGCGGCCCTTTTAGTCACGGCAACAGCAGCGTGCGGCGTGAAGTCGACGCCGTCGTATCAAGACGAATCGACATTTCGTCTCGTATATCCAGCGCCTCAGAAGCAAACGACAGGCGCACCGAAGGCACAAAAAGTGACGCCGATAACGACCGGGACATATACGCGCCAAACACGATCTAATCCGAGTGGCACGTATACGCCACCGGCACCGGCGACAGAGTTATTGGTTAAGTAATCGCAGTTTAGTGAATTTCGGCCGCAAAGGCCGCCTAGGAGACGACGTGGATCATTTCGATTATCAAAACGGGACAATGCATGCCGAAGGTGTTTCGCTTGAGGCGTTGGCTGATGCTGTAGGTACACCTTTTTACTGTTATTCGAGCGCTACTTTGGAGCGGCATTACACCGTATTTGCAGACGCATTAAGTGGCCTCAATGCCGAGGTGTATTTTGCCATTAAGGCCAATAGCAATCTTGGCGTGTTGGCAACGTTGGCCGCGCAAGGTGCGGGTATGGATATTGTCTCTATCGGTGAATTAAAGCGCGTGATGGCTGCGGGCATTCCAGCGTCTCGGACAGTTTTTTCAGGTGTTGGGAAATCTGCTGACGAGCTGCGCGAAGCCTTGGCGGCAGGTATTCACCAGATCAATGTTGAATCCATTCCTGAGTTAAAGGCGTTATCCGCTGTTGCCGTCGATATGGGTGTGACAGCGCCGATTGCGATCCGGGTTAATCCTGATGTGGATGCGAAGACGCATGCAAAAATCACGACGGGTAAAAGTGAAAATAAATTTGGGATCGCCTGGGAACAGGCAGGGGCTGTCTTTGCCGATGCGCACGCGATGCCGGGTTTAGATGTTGTTGGCGTTGCGGTGCATATTGGCTCTCAGCTCACAGACTTAACGCCGTACCGGGATGCTTATACGAAAGTCCGCGGCTTGGTGGAGCGTCTGCGCGCATCAGGCATTGATATTCGGGTTGTTGATTTAGGCGGCGGACTGGGCATTCCCTATGATGCCGAGACCCCACCAAGTCCAGCTGAATATGGTGCGATGGTCAAAGAGGTTATGGGTGGCCTAGATTGCCGCTTGGCGTTTGAGCCCGGTCGCATGATTGCGGGTAACGCTGGTTTATTGGTAAGCCGCGTCGTTTATGTCAAAGAAGGCTTGGATCGCAATTTCCTTATTTTAGACGCAGCGATGAATGACCTTATTCGCCCAGCGATGTACGAGGCGCACCACACAATTGTGCCCGTCAGTGAACCGACAAGTGATGCGCTGGAACCTATTGATATCGTTGGACCCGTTTGCGAAACCGGTGATACGTTTGCACGCCAACGCATGATGCCAAAGATCAAGGCAGGCGATTTGGTCGCGTTCCGTTCAGCAGGTGCTTACGGTGCCGTGATGTCATCCATGTACAATGGTCGCGATCTTGTTCCAGAAATATTGGTCAACGGTGATACGTATGCTGTTGTTGCAGACCGTTTGGGCATTGAAGAAATGATCAAGCGCGAGCATATTCCCGACTGGTTAGAGCGTCCTTCGCTGAAAGAAGTGGCTGGATGAACGAACCCGCTGAGCGTCCACAGAATACGCACCGCATCACATCTGTTTTGCGGATGGCGGCGTTGGCTATTCGGTGGGAGCGAACTTGGCGTGTTCTTTGGGCCCCTTTGGCGGTATCCGTTCTTTTTATTGGCATTGCACTTACGGATATTCTGCCGGTTCTACCGGATGTGCTGCATGCATCGATACTGGTATTTCTTGCCGTCCTGTTTGGTTATGCCGTCACAGGCCTTGGCGATGCATTTCGCCCCATTGAAGGCGCAGAAGCTGCGCGCCGCGTTGAGACAGCGTCTGGCCTAAAGCATCGACCCCTAACGGCACTATTTGATACCCCCGCTCAAACTAAACTCAGTGTGCGCGCGCAAACCCTATGGCATGCGCACATGACCCGTGCGATCGCAGATACAAAGCATCTGACATATCCAACGCCAAAGCCGGGTGTTGCGGCCATTGATCCCTGGGGCCTTAGGTTTATGCCGGTTCTGGTGTTGTTTGTGGGTGTGTTGATGGGCGGCAATGATGCCTGGCCTCGTATGTTACGTGCGCTGGATCCGATTGGAATTGTAAGTGCGGCTGCGAATATCCGCTTGGATATGTGGATCACACCGCCTGCATATACCGGTTTGGCACCCAGTGTGTATAACAGTGTCGCGCGAACGCAAGCGTCAGTGGATGGCGAAGGCACAACATCGCAATCACGACCGCAACTGATCGTCCCGGTTGGCTCGGCCCTTCTTTTACATGCGACGAATGCAGAGGCTCAGCCGACGCTTCAATTAGGCAGCACGACACAATCGCTGTCACGATTGGGTGATGCGGCAAGTTCGACGTATAAACTTGAAATAGTTATCGATGAAAAATCGATTGGTGCAGATCATCTGACGATTGATGTTGGCAGAAATAAATTTGCAACGTGGCCGCTTGTGGTGGCTGCTGATAGCCCGCCCAATATCGAGTTCGAACGTGCACCGTCAAAGCGCCGAGAGACCCAATTGGATGTCGCCTATATTGCGTCTGATGATTATGGCATCAAAAAACTTGAATTGTTGATACGCCGCCCGAACGGGAAAGCGGCGCCGGGTGGTGCTGCTGAAATTCTGGTCGAAGTCCCATTGCCGCGCAAACGGCGCGATATTCAGGCGACGACGGCGCGTGATTTCTCGGCTCACCCTTGGGCGGGTTTGCCGGTACGGGTCCGCCTGATCGCCGAAGATACGGCCGGGCAGAAAACTGAAACGGATACCATCGAAGTGGTTCTGCCGGAACGCATTTTTAATCACCCTGTCGCGCGGAAATTGGTTGAGGCCCGCAAAGCGCTCAACAATCCAACAGCTGAGGTGATTAAGAAAGTCGCAGGCGATATTGAGAAATTGTCTTTTTATCCTGCGCATTTTTTTGATGACGCTGTGGCATTCCTTTCCATACGAATTGCCTACAGTCGTCTGAACTATGCCGTTGATGATTACATTCCAAGCACGCAACGCCTGCTTTGGGAAACCGCATTGCGGATCGAAGATGGCGAATTTGCCCTCGCCGAAGCAGACCTCATGCGGATGCAAGATGATGCGATGCAGGCTTTGCGAGACGGCAAGAAGGGTGAAGAACTAGACCGCGTAATGGCCGAGCTGCAGGACGCGATGGATCGTTATATGCAGGCCTTGGTTGAGCGACTTCAGGAAATGGGCATGGATAAGTTGCCGCCAATGGATGGCAGCGAACAAATGGAGACACAGGATATCCAGCAGATGCTCGACCAGATTAAAGAGTTGGCCGAGACGGGGAACCGCCAAACGGCTGAACAAAAACTGGCCGAGATGCAGCAGATGCTTGAACAGCTTCGCCAAAACTTAAAGCAGCAGCAATCGAACCCGGCAATGGCGCAGGCAAAGAAGATGATGGATGGCATGCGCTCGTTGACGCAGGACCAACAGGAGCTTTTGGACCGTACGTTTAAAGAGAGTCTGCAAAACGGTCGTGCTCAACTAAGACGACAACAACAGCAAAGCGGCCAGCAAGGAGAGCAGGGACAGCAACCTGGCCAGCAGCCCGGCAATCAGTCAGGCCAACAAGGGCAGAACGGCACGCCAAGCCCAGCTGAACAAGCGGCTTTGCGTAAACGTCTTGGCGAGCTGATGATGCAAATGGATGAGATGTTTGGCCAAATACCAGACAACCTTGGCAGCGCAGAACAACAGATGGAACAGTCTGGAAATAATCTGGGTAAAGGCGAACTCAGTGATGCGGCACGGAACCAGACGCAAGCTTTACAAGATCTCAGAGACGCGACGGGCAAGATGGCCGAAGCCATGGCCAAGCAGTTTGGATCTCAGATGGGGCTCGCGAATGGTCAACGCCCAACGCCAGGGGGGAAAGGCAACGCCGATCCGTTCGGGCGTCAGAATGGTCAAGATGAAGGTCAGGGAAAGACTGCCGAAGATGGGGGTGTTGAAATCCCCAGTCGGATGGAATTGTTGCGTGCCCGTGAAATCATTGACGAGTTGCGCAAGCGTTCAGGTGAACGCAACCGTCCCCAGCTCGAGCTTGATTATCTCAATCGTCTGCTCGACATTTTCTGAAAATGCTCCGTCATTCCCGCGAAAGCGAGAATTGAGATATGAGCATAAGAACTGGGTTCCCGCTTTCGCGGGAATGACGGTGTTTTTTAATTGTTCATTTACAGTACATGCGTCATTCCGGCGCAGGCCGAAATCCAGAAGCATGCGGACACGAGAAATAATCGATAAGGAATCAATTTAAGTATGAGAAGATGACCGGCGCTTATTGAGCTGGTTTGTCGGCGCGTTCTACAAACGTGATCTCAAGTCCCTGGGCCAAGGCGCTCGGCTCTTCGAGTTGGATCTTAAAGCCTATCTTATCACCCGCCACCAAGCTCTGTTTGAGCGGTGTTGCTTGTGCTGATTGAACCAGCTTCGCTTCCAGGTCTAATAATCTTAGCTCAAGCAAAGGAATAGACCGTTCGCGATCAGAGACGTTGGCAATCTCGCCGCGGACAACGAGGACATCTTTGCCGCCAATAGATTCGCGTGCACTTTTGACGTTCTTTATTGAAAGACCAGCACCAAGCGAGTCATCTTCAAGTCCAATGACACTATATATGCCTTCAGCTGCAGGCACGATATCCGTAATCACATCGCGCAAGAATACGATGGCGCCCGCCATACCAATAAGAAAGACAAGTATAACGGCAATGATGATCTTGATCAGTGGGCCGCGACCCTCGTCTTCATCCTCATCGTCATCATCAAATTCATCATCATCGTCGTCAGCTGTAAAGACTTGTGGGATAGGCTCTGGCTCGTCGAGATCGTCGAAATCAGCATTATCATTATTGCCGTCGTCGTTATCGTCGTCATCATCTTCAGCCGTGCCTGCGACCATTGACGAAAGAGGCTCAGGCTCATCTTCGTCACCGAACATCGCATCAATGTCATCAGATGACAGATCGTCATCTTCGTCATTAGAAACGTCGAGGTCAGCCATTAGATCTTCATCAATGGCGTCATCCATTTCTGGAAATTCGATCTCGTCTTTGATGACAGGCTCGGGCGTTGGCTCGGGCTCTGGTTCAGTCGCAGGTGCTGCCTCAGGCGCTGCAATAGGTGCGGCTTGCTCTGGACCTGGTGGAGGTGGATATCCTGGAGGTGCTGGGTAGCCCGGCGGCGGGTAGGGTGGATACGGTGGATAGCCCGGCGGCGGGTAAGGATACGCGCCAGGTTGTGCTTGTGGAGGTGGCGGTGCGTATTGTTGGGCTGCCGCGCCTTGCGGTACCATTGGTGGCGGTGGTGGATCTGCGACAGGCATCTGGTGCCATGTGTTCGCACAATTCGAGCATTTGACAAACTTACCCTGCGGCCCGATTTGGGCTGGAGTGACGTTATATCTC